>JAYQTL020000005.1:0-96689 GCA_038147375.2 Candidatus Hypereutrophica brisbanensis
ATGAAGATATTTTTCAAACCCTTCTGCCTCAACAATTTTTTTAAAAATTGCTTTTTTTCCATTTTCGGTAAAATTTATTTCTTTTTCTGGTCCTTCAATTCTATCTCTTATCCATGCTTTTTCATCAGGATCACCCATATGCATAAACTCATAACCTATGTTTCCGCAATACGTTGTTTTTAATATAGACAAAATTTCTGAAAGAGTTCCTTCTTGAAGTCCTAATACTCCATCTAAAAATATTTTTTTATTTAGATCATTTTTACTAAATCCATATGTTTCAATTTTTAACTCTGGATGTTCATCTCTTTTCATTAAACCTAATGGATCTAAATTGGCAATTAAGTGCCCTCTAATTCTATACGCTCTGATAAGCATAATTGCTCTAACAGAGTCTTTAGCTGCCTCTTGTAAAAGTAATGGGCTTTGACTTACTTCTTCTCTACTTTCTTCAAAAATTAAATCTTCTAATGAAAAATTATTTTTTTTTATTTTTTTTTTAGGGGCCCAACTAGGACCTTCTAGGCTTTTAAGTGCATCACTATTATTTTCTTTTAAACCGTCAAAAAAATCTTTCCATTCTTTTGGTAATGAATTTGGATCTCTTAGATAATCACTATAAAATTCTTCTATAAAAGATGAATTGTTTCCAGCTAAAAAAGATGTTTTTTTGTATATGTTGTTATCTTGAGAGGAAGACATTTTATTATCTCATAATAACATATCTATAATTGAATCAACTATTTAGTTTTTCTTTTAAAAGTTTTCCTATATCTGCTGGTGATTTTGTTATGCTAATACCTGCTGATTTCATAACTTCGATCTTATCTTCGGCTCCGCCTTTGCCTCCGGCTATAATAGCCCCAGCGTGACCCATTCTTCTTCCTGGAGGAGCAGTTAATCCAGCTATAAAACCTACCATTGGTTTTTTTATTTTAGATTTTTTTATAAATTCTGCTGCTTCTTCTTCCGCAGACCCACCAATTTCACCAATCATAACAATTGATTTAGTTTCTTCATCTTTCAAAAATAAATCCAAACAATCTATAAAGTTTGTTCCATTAATAGGGTCTCCACCAATTCCTATACATGTTGACTGACCCATGCCTAATGCTGACGTCTGAGCTACAGCTTCGTATGTCAATGTTCCTGATCTTGAAACAATTCCTACAGAACCTTTTTTATGAATACTACCTGGCATTATTCCTATTTTACATTCATCTGGTGTTATAATTCCTGGGCAGTTTGGTCCTATAAGTCTACTTTTACTTTTATTTAAAACTTGTTTTACTTTAATCATATCGACGACTGGAATTCCTTCAGTGATACAAACTATTAATTCAATCTTAGCATCTATTGCTTCTATTATAGCAGCAGCAGCAAATTTAGGCGGAACATAAATCATAGTCGCATTGGCACCTGTTCCCTTCTTTGCATCTTCTACTGTATCAAAAACTGGTAAACCTAAATGCTTTTGCCCTCCTTTTTTTGGAGTAACCCCGCCAACTAATTGAGTACCATACTTTAATGCCTGTTCTGAATGGAAAGTTCCATGTGTACCAGTAAAACCTTGGCAAATAACTTTTGTGTTTTTATTTACTAATACTGACATTTATTTTATTGCCTCAACAATTTTCTTTGCGGCATCATTTAAGTCAGACGCTGATAATATTTTTAAACCTGATTTATCAAGAATATCTTTACCTTCTTGAAAATTGGTTCCTGCTAATCTTACTACTAATGGAACACTTAGATTTGTTTCTTTCGCAGCTTCTACAACTCCTTGAGCGATAACATCACAACGCATTATTCCTCCAAAGATATTAATCAAAATTCCTTTAACATTTTTATCAGATAAAATTAATTTAAAAGCAGCAGCAACTTTTTCTTTTGAAGCACCGCCACCAACATCTAAAAAGTTAGCTGGTTCTTCACCATATAACTTAATTATATCCATAGTTGCCATGGCTAAACCCGCTCCATTAACCATACATCCAATTGACCCGTTTAATTTAATATAAGCCAAATCGTATTTACTGGCTTCAATTTCAGCAGGATCTTCTTCGTTTAAATCTCTTAACTTTAAAATTTCAGGCTGTCTAAAAATTGCATTATCATCAAAATTCATTTTTGCATCTAAGCAAATCACTCTTTCATCTTTTGTAATAATCAATGGATTGATTTCAATTAAAGTAGCATCTTTTTCAATTAATATTTTATATAAAGCTTTAATAAGTTTATGAGCTGATTCTTTTTGTTTGCTGTTAAAGTTAAACGGCTTAATTACCTTTTCAATTTCAACCTGCTCAATATCATTCTTTAATTCAAGTTTTGTAGTAATTATTTTTTCTGGTGTTTCTGCAGCAACCTTTTCAATATCCATCCCGCCTTCTGTGCTACTAATAAAAGCAATCTTAGAACTTTGCCTATCAACTAAACATGAGAGATAAAACTCTTTTGAAATATCTGATGCTTCCTCTATGTATAATCTTTTTACCTCTTTACCTTCTGGGCCTGTCTGGTGAGTAATCAAATTCATGCCCAACATAACTTTAGCTTTTTCTTTTAATTCGGTGATATCTTTTACTAATTTAACTCCCCCACCTTTTCCTCTACCGCCCGCATGAATTTGAGCTTTTAAAACATATTCTCCTTGCTTTTAAATCTTTTATTTTTGTGTCTATTTCATCTAATGAAAAAACAACAACACCTTTAGAAACAGGCGCTCCAAATTCTTTCAGAATTTCTTTTGCTTGATGTTCGTGAATATTCATATTTTATTTTTGCAGTTTACTATTTCGTGATATGAAAATTTATTTTCCACAACGATATAATCTTTAAAACACTTATTTTCAAAATAATTTTTTAATTTATTAAATGTTATTTCGTTATTAGCTCCTAACAAATAGATAACTTTGACGTTGTTTTTAGCTAAATTTTTATTCACTAAGCTTTTATAAAATGAGAAATACTTATGATTTTCAGTTGGATGAGTATTATTGTCCCATAAATACCACCTATTTAATATATTTAAATCTTCTTCAAGAACAAGTGACAAAAATTGATAATGTGTAACTAAAATTTTTTCCCTTTTATCAGACTTTATTTTAGTCAATGCTAAATTAATCAAATCAATTTCATCTTGAGGATTTTCAAAATTAGGTGAAATCCATTTTAAGTGATTTAATTTTTCATCAATTTGAGATGCATTGACTGCCAAATTTTTATCAAGTTTTTCTATATCAAGAAATTTTCTATCCACATTATATCTATAATGAAATTTAATAGTAGCAATTAAAACTAATATTAAAATTAAATATATAAATTTATTTAATTTTTCTTTTTCTAAAAACTTTAAATTAATTACCAGTACACTTGCTAAAACTGGTATCAGACTAAAGATATAAATTTATATTTGATTAATATTTGATTTAATTGATTAAAAAAATAAAAAAAAGAAGATAAAATTTTTTTAAAACAGATATATTTAAGATAAAATTTTCTATTTTTTTTTATTTATTTGAAGAAAAAAATGTATCAAAAATAAAGGAATAAAAAATAAATGAATAAATTTAAAATCTCCAAATATTCTTTTAATATTTAACTGATCTGAAAGTTTTACGTAAGCTGTTGCTTCGCTGGTTAATCTACCTTCGCCAATAGTAATTGGAAATAAAAAATATTCATATATTAGATTTTTAATTGGGGTTTTGCTTATAAATATAAAAATAAAAAAAAAACAATAAAACTTAATATACTTCCTGCTATAAAAAAATTTAAATTTTTATAATTTTTAAAGTTAAAAAAATAATATCCACCCATTATTAATATTAAAGTAATTATATAAAAACTTGGTGTTTGCATTGAAAAAAAAGATACAAAAAATAAAAATGGTAAGCTAAACCAAGCAAGATTATTTTTATTTTTTATTGCAATCAAAAAAATAAAAATAGTTATTAGTGAAAAAGCATAACTATGCAAATATGCAAAAGGAGTACCGCTTACTGGGTAGCATAATGTGGCAAATGAAATACAATAGAAAAAAGCAAAAAATTTATTAACGTTATAATTTTTTAAAAAATAAAAAAAACTTATTGTTGCTAAAATATTTATAAACGAAGAGTGAAAAATATAACTCTTCCATGATAAACCAAATATCCAAAAGAAAAATGCTTGCAAATAATCTACGACTAAACCTGTAAAAATCCAATAATCTCTGATAGGTAGCTTGCCTTTTAATATGCTATATCCTGTATCAAAAAAACCAAAGGTATCAATTGGCATAACTCCTCTATTGCCGCTAAACCAATTGATCAAAAAAGCGTAAATTATAATTAAACTCAGTAAAAAAAAATTATTTAATGATTTTTTTGATGTCATTATTTTATGAATATTTATTTAACACTAAATAAATTTGATTTATATCCTTATAACAAAAGATGTTTAAGATATTAAATAAAATTGAATTTTCTGAGACAGAAAATCGTATGAAAAGCATTGCAAATACAAGCACAGCTATTCAAATCTTTAATTCTTCGAAATCTAATAATTTAAAATTTTTACTAAAAGAAAGATTTAATTGGATGAACGACTTTATTAAAGAAAATGAAGTTGGGATTGAAGTTGGTTCTGGTGCTGGTTTTGCAAAGTATTTTATTAATAATAAAAACTTTAAACTATCCGATTTAAGTGATGATAATCATTTAGATTTTAAAGGTGTGGACGCGCAATCCACAAAATTTGAAAATGAATCTTTTGATTATGTAATAGCTTCAAACATGATTCACCATATCCCTTTTCCTATTAAATTTTTTAAAGAAATGAATAGAATTTTAAAAAAAAATGGTAAATTGATTATATTTGAATCTTATTGTTCGATCGTTTTTCAGCTAGCAACTATTATAATGAAACACGAGGGTTTTGATTTTACTTTAGATGTATGGGATGAAACAAAACCTAAAAGTGATGAACATAATGCTTGGGCGGGAAATATTGCAGTACCTCATCTTATATTTGATGATAAGGAAAAATTTAATGAAAAACTTGGTAATTTATTTTCTTTAGAATACGAAAAGCTAACTGAGTGTTTAATTTTCCTAAACTCCGGTGGAGTAACTTCAAAAACGCTAAATATTCCATTGCCTACTTTTTTTGCTTAAAACACTATTTTTAATTGATAATATCTTGGTAAAAATTTTCCCTAATATTTTTGTATGAAACTAGAAGAATAGTTTTAAAAAAAATAATTATAAATTTTATCTATTTTTTTGCTGCATTAAATAATTCTTGAACTGCTAAAATTGAATTATCAAAATCTTTTTTTTCCTCAGCGCTCAAATTTATTTCAACAACTTTTTCTATTCCTTTTTTTCCAATAATTACTGGAACACCTGCATATAAATCTTTAACTCCAAATTCACCATTTAAAAAAGCTGCACATGGAAGTTGTTTTTTTAAATCTTTTAGATAACTTTCTGCCATTTCAACTCCTGATGCTGCTGGAGCATAAAATGCCGAACCTTTTTCTAACAATTTAACAATTTCGGCACCACCATTTTTAGTACGCACAACTATACTATCTAAAACTTCCTTTTTTAATTTACCATTTTTAACTAAGTCTAAAACTGGTTTTCCATCAACTGTTGTATGGTTTAGCATTGAAACCATTGTGTCTCCATGCCCGCCTAAAACTAATGACTCTATTTTACTAACTGGAACTTTTAACTCTTGAGATAAAAAATATTTAAATCTTGAAGTGTCAAGAATTCCAGCCATACCAACTACCATATGTTTTGGTAAGCCAGAATATTTTTGCAATGCCATCACAATCACATCAAGTGGGTTTGTTATGCATATAACAAATGCATTAGGAGATGTGTTTTTTATTCCTTCTGCAACTTGCTTAATAATTTTTAAATTAATTCCAAGAAGATCATCTCTAGTCATACCTGGTTTTCTTGGTACTCCTGCAGTAATTATTATTACATCTGAATTTTTAGTGTCTTCATAATTATTCGTACCTGTAATGCTTACATTAAATCCATCGACAGAAGATGATTGAGCTATATCTAAAGCTTTTCCTTTAGCTATACCTTCGGCCACATCAAATAAAACTACGTCAGCTAATTCTTTTAAAGCTATTAAGTGAGCTAATGTTCCTCCAATTTGTCCAGCTCCGATAAGTGAAATTTTTTTTCTCATTATTTTTTTTTCCTTTCTTTTATTATTTCATTGTTGGCATTACAAACTCAGGGTCAGATCTAAGTCCTGATGGCCATCTTGATGTTATTGTTTTTAATTTAGTGTAAAATCTTACTCCTTCAGGTCCGTGCATATGTTGATCACCAAATAAAGACCTTTTCCAACCTCCAAAACTATGAAATGCCATAGGGACTGGAATTGGAATATTAATTCCAACCATTCCTATTTGTGCTTTGCTCGCAAAAGTTCTTCCTGCATCTCCATCTCTAGTAAAAATAGCAACACCATTTCCAAACTCATGATCATTAACTAAACCTAAAGCTTCATCAAAATCTTTAGCTCTCACAACTGATAAAACAGGTCCAAAAATTTCTTCTTTATAAATTCTCATATCTTTTTTAACATGATCAAATAAACATCCACCTATGTAATATCCATTTTCATACCCCTGTAATTTTAAATCTCTTCCATCAACAACTAATTTAGCACCTTCTTTAACTCCTAGGTCTACATAGCCTTTTACTTTTTCTAAATGTTCCTTAGTAACTAAAGGTCCCATTTCAGATTTTTTATCCATACCAGGACCTACTTTTAAAGCTTCAACTTTTTTTGCAAGAGATTGAACTAATTTATCTCCAATATCACCAACAGCAACTGCAACAGATTGTGCCATACATCTTTCACCTGCTGACCCATACGCAGCACCCATTAATCCATTTACTGCTTGCTCTAAATCACAATCGGGCATAACTACAGCATGATTTTTAGCACCACCTAATGCCTGAACTCTTTTTTCATTCTTAGCGCAATTTTCATAAATATATTTTGCAATTGGTGTAGATCCTACAAAACTTACAGCTGAAATATCTTTGTGATTAATAATAGCATCGACTGCTTCTTTGTCTCCATTCACAACATTAAATACACCTTCTGGTAATCCAGCTTCTGCTAGTAGCTCTGCTAATCTCATTGAACAAGATGGATCTTTTTCGGATGGTTTTAAAATAAAAGTATTTCCGCAGGCAATTGCTACTGGAAACATCCACATTGGAACCATTGCTGGAAAATTAAACGGAGTGATACCAGCACAAACTCCTAAAGGTTGTCTCATTGACCAGCTATCTACATCGGTGCCAACATTTTCTGTAAATTCACCTTTTAATAATTGTGGAATTCCACATGCAAACTCAACAACTTCTAAGCCTCTAGTTAATGATCCTTTGGCATCATCAAAAACTTTTCCGTGCTCTGAAACTATAATTTTTGTAAGTTCTTCTGAATTTTTTTCTATTAACTCTTTAAATTTAAATAAAATTCTTGCTCTTTGAAGTGGTGGCTTTAGCTGACCATGTAACAAAAGCTTTTTTTGCAGCTTGAACAGCTGTATCTAAATCTTTAGTCGATGCTAATCTTACTTCAGCAGACTGCTCACCTGTAGCAGGATTAAAAACTTTTGCAGTCCTTTTTGAGGAACCTGAAACTTTTTTTCCATCAATAAAATGTTCAATTATATTCATGATTTAGTGAACTTATTTGGCTTTTAGCTCGTTGCAAGCATTTTCTTGATTGAACCAATAGCTTTTGCGGGATTTAGCCCTTTTGGACAAGCATTTGTACAATTCATAATAGTATGACAACGATATAGCTTAAGTTCATCAGCAACTTTTTTTAATCTTTCTTTTCTTTCATCATCACGGCTATCCTGGATCCAACGATGAGCTTGTAATAAAACAGCAGGGCCTAAATATTTATCGCCATTCCACCAATAGCTCGGGCAAGATGTTGAACAACATGCACAAAGTATACATTCATAGTGACCATCTAATTTTGCTCTATCGTCTGGTGATTGATAGATTTCTTGTTTTTCTTCTCCAGTTTGTTTTGTTTTTAACCACGGTTGAATTGACTCATACTGTCTGTACAGGCCTGACAAATCTCCAATCAAATCTTTTATTACTTTTAAATGAGGCAAAGGATAAATGTTTAATTCACCTTTTATATCTGTGTGAGATTTAATACATGACAATGTATTAGTTCCATCAATATTCATGGCACAAGATCCACAAACTCCATGTGCACAAGATCTTCTAAAAGTTAAACTTGGATCAATTTCATTTTTAATTTTAAATAAAACATCTAAAACTTTAGGTCCACAATTATCCATATCTACTTCGAAGGTATCTACTCTTGGATTTTTTCCATCAGTAGGATTCCATCGGTACACATTTACAATTTTTATATTTTTAGAACCAGATTGATCTTTGTAGTAATCACCTTTAACAATTTTTGAGTTTGCAGGTAAATTAAACTGAACCATGCTTAGTACACTCTTTCTTTAGGCGGAAAATACTGAACATCGTTTGTTAATGTTCTAGCGTGCACATCTCTATATTTAATTGTAACTTTATCTCCATCTTGCCAAGCTAAAGTGTGTTTCATAAAATTTTGATCATCACGTTTTGTGTAATCTTCTCTAGCATGAGCGCCACGACTTTCTTTTCTATTGTATGCAGAATCCATAGTCGTTAATGCTTGACTGATTAAATTTTCAAATTCTAAAGTCTCAACTAAATCTGTATTAAATACTAACGATTTATCTTTAACAGATATGTCTTGTATTCCGGCTAGTGGTTTTCTAATTTCATCCACTCCTTCTTTTAAAGTCTTTTCAGTTCTAAACACTGCACATTTCGCTTGCATTGTTTTTTGCATTTGAAGTCTTAGTTCTGAAGTTTTTGTTCCTCCATTTGCATTTCTTAATTTATCAAATCTGTCTAAACACTTATCTGTTTCACTTTGAGAAACTTCTTCATGAGCTTGACCTGGCTTAACAAGTTCTGCTGCTCTCTTCGCAGCTGCTCTTCCAAATACTACTAAATCTATTAATGAATTTGATCCTAATCTATTTGCTCCATGTACAGACACACAAGCTGCTTCTCCAATTGCCATTAAACCTGGCACAACTTTTTCACTTCCATTCAATGTTAGAACTTCAGCTTTATAGTTTGTTGGAATTCCTCCCATATTATAATGAACCGTTGGAATTACTGGAATTGGTTGCTTTGTTACATCAACGTTTGCAAAAGTTTTGGCCGCCTCTGAAATACCAGGAAGTCTGTCCTCAATTACTTTAGAGTCTAAGTGATCAAGGTGTAAAAATATGTGATCTTTTTGTTTACCAACGCCTCTTCCTTCATTGATCTCGATCGACATTGATCTGCTTACTACGTCTCTTGAAGCTAAATCCTTAGCATTTGGCGCATATCGCTCCATAAATCTTTCGCCTTTAGAGTTAACTAAGAATCCACCTTCTCCTCTAACACCTTCAGTGATTAAACATCCAACTCCATAAATTCCTGTTGGATGAAATTGTACAAATTCCATATCTTGTAATGGAAGACCAGCTCTTAAAACCATAGCGTTACCATCTCCTGTACAAGTGTGAGCTGAGGTTGCTGAGAAATATGCCTTACCGTAACCACCTGTTGCAATAATAGTTATATGAGATCTGAATCTATGAATTGTTCCATCAGTTAGATTCCAAGCAATGACGCCTTTGCATTCGCCATTTTTCATAATTAAATCTAAAGCAAAATATTCAATAAAAAATTCTGTATTATGTTTTAAAGCTTGACCATAAAGTGTGTGAAGAATTGCATGACCAGTTCTATCTGCAGCAGCACAAGTTCTTTGTACAATTCCATTACCATAATTCTTTGTCATTCCTCCAAAAGGTCTTTGATAAATTTTTCCGTCGTTTGTTCTACTAAAAGGAACTCCGTATCTTTCTAATTCGATCACAGCTCTTGGTGCTTCTTTACATAAATATTCAATAGCATCTTGATCGCCCAACCAGTCTGATCCTTTAACCGTATCATACATATGCCAACGCCAATCATCTTCGCCCATGTTACCTAACGCAGCAGAAATACCGCCCTGCGCAGCTGATGTATGGCTTCGTGTTGGGAATACTTTTGAAATACATGCTGTTTTAAGTCCAGCTTCAGATAAGCCAACGGCAGCTCTTAAACCTGACCCACCAGCTCCAAGAACTACAACATCGTATTCATGATCTATAATTTTATAAGCACTCATTAATTTAATTTATATATACTTAAAATTGTTATTACTGGAACTATTATAGCAAACAAATAAAAAGCTCTAGTTGCTAAATTTTTCAATTTTTCGTTGTGAATATAATCTTCAAATATTTCACTTATTGTTATTGCAAAGAATAGATAAGCAAATATTAAAAATGAAGAAAATAAGCATGCATTTGGCACGCTTGTAAAAAAGTTTACTACTGAACTATAGCCTTGATCATAAACGGATACTAAACTTGTGATCGTCCACAACATTAATGGAATTAGAGCAATCGAACTAATTTTAAGAACTATCCATTTTTTTGTAGCGTGATTCATATTAAATAAAATTCTTTCCAATTAAAAAAATAACTATCGCTAATACAAATGAACCAACAATTGTTATAACGCCTGTTATCCTTGATGTTTTTAAATCGTAACCAAATCCAATGTCCCAAAGTAAATGCCTAAGTTCATTTAATACGTGAAAACTAAATGACCAACTTAATCCAACCATAATAAATTTACCAAAAAATGATTGAAGAAATGTATTCACCATTCCGTAATACTGTTCACCACACATTAAAAAAATAACAAAAAAACTAATTAATGTTATTGCAGCAATATTTACTACTCCTACTATTCTGTGAGTGATTGATAGCAAAGATGAAATTTGCCACTTATAAATTTGTAAGTGAGGTGATAATGGATTTTTTTCGTACATATTATCTAATGTACTTTTTAACCAAAACTTCTGCAATTTGAACTGTATTTAATGCTGCACCCTTTAATAAATTGTCAGATACAACCCATAAATTTATAGCTTTTTTATTAGAATTATCTTTTCTTATTCTAGAAATATAAGTCAAATAACTTCCTTCGGCTTCATACGGTGTCGAATAACCTCCATCTTTTCTAGTATCAATCACTTTACAGCCTGGGGCTTTTTTTAAAATCTGAACTACTTTTTTTAAACTATATGGTTTTGCAAATTCAATATTAACTGACTCCGAATGTGATGTTCTAACAGGAACCCTAACACAAGTTGCTGTCATTTTAATATTTGGATCTAGAATTTTTTTTGTTTCATTTTCCATTTTTAATTCCTCTTTTGTGTAACCATCTTTGTCAAACTTATCGATGTGAGGGATTAAGTTGAAAGCAATTTGTTTTGTAAAATGTTTTGATTTTACTTTTTTACCTTTTAAAAAGTTTTTTGTTTGACTAAACAATTCATCCATTGGTGCTTTACCAGCTCCAGAAACTGCTTGATAAGTTGATGCAACTACTCTTCTAATTTTAAATTTGTCATGTAATGGTTTCAAGGCAACAACAAGCTGTGCAGTAGAACAGTTAGGATTAGCTATAATGTTTCTTTTTTTATAAATTTTTAAAGCATCTGCATTAACTTCTGGAACAACTAAACAAACATCTTTTTCCATTCTAAAGTGTTTAGAGTTATCAATCACCACAGTATGTTTTGCTGCAATAGGCGCCCATTTAGCTGCCATTACACTTCCAGCTGCAAAAAAAGTTATTTTAGCTTTTGAAAAATCATAATTTTCTAAAGCTTCAACCGTAATAGTTTTATTTTTAAATTTAATTTTTTTTCCGGCACTTTTTTTTGAAGCTACTAGAAATAATTTATCTATTTTTAATTTTGATTTTTCTAAAATATCTATAGTTTTTCTGCCAACATTTCCTGTAGCGCCTACAATTGCAAAATTCATAATTATTTCAGTTTACTTATGATGGCATCTCCCATGACTCTTGTGCCAACCTCTTTTTTTCCTGCAGACATAATGTCTTTAGTTCTTAATCCGTCATCTAAAACTTGTTGTACAGCAGAGTCTAGTAGATCTGCTTCGGCATCTAAGTCCAAAGAATATCTTAGTGCCATTGAAAAGCTTAAGATACTTGCAATTGGATTTGCAATATTTTTTCCAGCAATATCAGGTGCTGAACCATGAATTGGCTCATACATTGATCGCATTTTTCCATTTTTATCTTTTGCTCCAAGAGAAGCTGAAGGTAATAAACCAAGAGAACCAGTTAACATTGCTGCTTCATCAGATAAAATATCACCAAACAAGTTATCAGTTACAATAACATCAAACTGTTTAGGTTCTCTTAATAACTGCATAGCGCAATTATCAGCCAACATATGTTTTAATTCTACTGTTTTAAATTCTTTATCTCTTAAAGCCTGAACTTCTTCTTTCCATAAAAGCCCTGCTTCCATTACGTTAGATTTTTCGCAAGAGGTTACTAAATTTTTTCTTTTCTTAGCTAATTCAAATGCAACACGAGCCACTCTATGTATTTCATTTGTTGTGTATGTATGAGTATTAACTCCTTTTCTTTCACCATTTTCAATCGGAGATATTCCTCTAGGCTCACCAAAATATATTCCTCCTGTTAGCTCTCTTACAATCATAATATCTAAGCCAGAAACTATTTCTGGTTTTAAAGAAGAAGCATCTACTAATTGTTTAAAGCAAATAGCAGGTCTTAGATTTGCAAATAATTTTAATTCTTTTCTTAATTTCAGTAATGCTCTTTCAGGTCTTTTTGAAAACTCTAAATTATCCCATTTAGGGCCACCCACTGCTCCTAACATTACAGCTTCACTTTCTAAAGCTTTATAAAAAACTTCATCCGTGATCGGTGTTTTGATATTTTCGTAAGAAGCTCCACCAACTAAAGCTTCTTCTATTTCAAAGTCTAAAGATTTATTTTTATTGAACCATTCAACTATCTTTCTTACTTCTGCGATAACTTCAGGTCCAATTCCATCACCAGGTAATAATAATAGCTTTCTTTTTTTAACTTTAATCATTAGCTGTTAACCATGGTTTAGATTGTTTAATTTTATCTTCATAAGAATTAATGCTTGGAGCTTTTTCTAACGATAAACCAATGTCATCTATTCCTTCCATTAAACATTTCTTTTTAAAACTATCTAATTCAAATTTTACAGATTTATTTCCATAAACAATTTCTTGCTCTTCAATTTTAATTTCTATCTCAGATCCTCTTTTTGCGTATTCAGCTAATTCTTGGATTGTTTTTTCATCCATGATGATTGGCAAAATTCCATTCTTAAAGCAGTTGTTATAAAAAATATCAGCATAGCTTGGACTGATCACGCATTTGATACCAAAATCAAGTAAAGCCCAAGGAGCGTGTTCTCTAGATGAACCACAACCAAAGTTTTTACCAGCTAAAAGGATTTTAGATTTATTGTATGGTTCTTTATTTAATACAAAGTCTTTAATTAAATTTCCTTTTTCATCATATCTCATTTCGTAAAATAAATTTTTTCCTAAACCAGTTCTTTTAATTGTTTTAAGAAACTGTTTTGGAATTAACATATCTGTATCTATGTTCATTAAAGGTAAATGAGCTGGGATACTTTTTAAATCTTTAAACTTTTCCATTATTGAAATTTCCTAACATCAGTTAAATGTCCATCAATTGCTGCTGCAGCTGCCATCGCTGGACTAACAAGATGAGTTCTTCCTCCACGACCTTGTCTTCCTTCAAAATTTCTATTTGATGTGGAAGCGCATCTTTCTTTTGGATTTAACTTATCTGCATTCATTGCTAAACACATCGAACAACCAGGTTCTCTCCATTCAAAACCTGCTTCAATAAAAATTTTATCTAAACCTTCTTTTTCTGCTTGTTCTTTAACCAAACCTGAACCAGGAACTACCATTGCACTAACAGTTTTAGAAACTTTTTTACCTTTAGCTATTTTTGCAGCATTTCTAAGGTCTTCAATTCTACCATTGGTACAGCTTCCGATAAAAACTTTATCAATTTTAATTTCTGAAATCTTTTTATTAGCCTCTAATCCCATATATTCTAGAGATCTTTTCATTGCAGATTTTCTTTCTTCATCCTTTTCTTTTTCTGGATCAGGTACATTTCCAGTAACCGAAGCAACATCTTGCGGTGAAGTTCCCCAAGTAACTAATGGTTCTATTTCACTTCCATTGATAGTTACTTCTTTGTCAAATTTTGCATCTTTGTCTGAATATAAAGTCTTCCAAAAAGCTAAGGCTTTATCCCAATTATCGCCTTTCGGTGATTTTGGTTTTCCTTTTAAATAATTAAATGTTTTCTCATCTGGAGCAATTAAACCTGCTCTAGCGCCGCCTTCGATGGTCATATTGCAAACTGTCATTCTTTCTTCCATTGAAAGATCACGTATAACATCGCCAGCAAATTCAATAACATAACCAGTTCCACCAGCAGTACCGATCGTTCCAATAATTTTTAAAATTACATCTTTAGCGGTTACACCGATTGGTAATTTACCATTTACATTCACTCTAAAATTTTTTGATTTTTTTTGAATTAGTGTTTGTGTTGCTAAAACATGTTCTACTTCTGAAGTACCAATCCCAAAAGCTAAAGCACCAAATGCACCGTGCGTAGCTGTATGACTGTCTCCACAAACTATAACCGTACCTGGTTGAGTAAATCCTTGTTCTGGTCCTATGATATGAACAATTCCTTGTCTTTTGTCATTCATATCAAAAAGCTCAACTGCAAATTCTTTACAATTATCTCGTAAGGTATCTACCTGTATTCTAGACTCTTCGTCTGCAATTCCTTTTGATCGATCAGTAGTTGGAACATTATGGTCTGCAACTGCAAGGGTTAAATCAGGTCTACGTACTTTTCTTTTGTTCATTCTTAGCCCTTCAAAAGCTTGAGGACTTGTAACTTCATGAACTAAATGTCTATCAACATATAAAAGCTCAGTACCATCGCTTTGTTGATGGACCATATGATCTTCCCAGATCTTGTCGTATAGCGTTTTTGCCATGTAAGGTTTATTTTTTATCTTTGCTCTCTGCTTTTGCTTCTTTAGCAGGCTCTTCTGCAGGAGTTTCAATTTCTGCTGGCTCTTCGACAGGTTTTGTAATTATATCAATACCAATTTTCTTTTTAATTTTTTCTGCAATTCTTGCTGATTTACCAGTTCGATCTCTAAGATAATATAATTTTGCTCTTCTAACTTTACCTGATCTAATCACTTTAATGGAGTCTACAACAGGGCTGTATAGTGCAAAAGTTCGCTCTACACCTTCTCCAAAAGAAATTTTTCTAACAGTAAAAGATGAATTAATATCTCTATTTTTTTTGGCAATACAAACACCTTCAAAATATTGAATTCTTTCTTTTTTTCCTTCAATAATTTTAACACCGACTTTAATCGTGTCTCCCGGTCCAAAATCCGTAATTTTCTTGCTAGCAAGTATTTTTGCTACTGCTGCTTTATTTATGTCTTCTATATTTTTCATTTTTTGACTTTTTTAATGTACTTCTGCCATAAATCTGGTCTTAGGCGACGTGTTATAGCCTCAGATTGAGATAAACGCCAGTCTTTAATTTTAGCATGATCGCCTGATAAAAGTACCTCTGGAGGCCCTTTTTTTTCCCATTTTTGTGGCTTTGTGTACTGAGGATATTCAAGCAAATTATTCTCAAAACTTTCCTCTTTTATCGAAAGCTTATTTCCTAATACTCCTGGCAATAATCTTATAATCGCATCTAGGAAAACAAAGGAAGCTGTCTCGCCACCAGATAAAATATAATCTCCTAAACTTATTTCCTCTATATTTCTTGTGTCTAACAACCTTTGATCAATCCCTTCAAAATGACCACAAATAACATTTAGATGATTTAGTTTACTAAATTTTTTTGCAATTTTTTGATCAAATTGTTTTCCTCTAGGTGAAAGATAAATAGTTTTCGATTTTTCTTTTTTTTTTATATTTTTATCTAAAGCGTCAGCAACAACATCTGGCTTGATAATCATGCCATTACCTCCTCCATAAGGAGTATCATCAACGGTCTTATGTTTATCTTTCGCGTAGTCTCTAATGTTAATTATATCTAAAGAAAAAATTTTTTTATTTATAGCCTTCTTGTAAAGACCCATACCCAATGGGCCAGGAAACATATCTGGATAAAGTGAAAAAATCTTTATGTTTAACATTAGAGCTCAATGCGTTATTTTTTTTCCTCTTCTTTAGGAGCGTCTGCTTTTGGAGCTTCTGCTGCCTTAGGTGCTTCTGCTTTAGGAGCGTCTGTCTGCTTTCGGAGCTTCTGCTGCCTTAGGTGCATCGCCTTTAGGTGCAGCTTCTTCCTTTTTATTTCTTTCTTTTTTTGGAATAGCTTTTTGAGGATTATTTCCAGCTTTAGGCATTGGCATAATTTGTGCTTCACCTAATATTCTTGAAACTCTCAATGTTGGTTTTGCGCCTTTGCTCAACCAGTATTTAACTCTATCAGCTTCAACTGATATTCTTTCCTTTTTTTCTTTTGGCAATAGAGGATTAAAGATTCCAATTTTTTCTACAAATCTTCCATCTCTTGGTGCTCTGCTGTCAGCGATTACGATTTTATAAATGGGACGCTTTCTTACTCCTCCCATAGATAGTCTTATTTTTAACATATGTTTCCTTTCATTTTAGTTGATTAAGTATTTCATCGGGAATAGCACCAGATGAAAGTGGGTTTGATTTACCTTTAGACATTTTTTTCATCATGTCTGTCATCATTTTGAACTGTTTTAACAATTTATTAATTGTTGAAATATCAGCTCCGGATCCAGCGGCTATTCGTTTTTTTCTGGAACCGTTTATTACTCTCGGGTCTTCTCTTTCTTTTTTTGTCATTGAAAGAATAATTGCTTCATTTGTACTAATTATTTTTTCATCAATTGAAGCATTTTCCATTTGTTGCTTAATTTTACTTACGCCTGGCAGTAAAGATAAAACACCTTCCATGCCTCCCATTTTTTTCATTTGTCTTAACTGCGCAAGATAATCATCAAGTGTAAATAATCCTTTTTTAAATTGTTCTTCTGCTTTTTTAATATTCTCTTGATCTAGTCCCTCAGCAGCTTTCTCCACTAAAGAAACTATGTCTCCCATGCCCAGAATTCGATTAGCTATTCGATCTGGATGAAATAATTCAAAATCTTCTATTTTCTCTCCAACACCAATATATTTTATTGGCTTGTTGGTCATGTGCTTCATGCTTAAAGCTGCACCGCCACGACCATCACCGTCAACTCTTGTTAAAATAATGCTAGAAATATTTACTGCTGCATCAAATTCTTTCGCAACATTAGCCGCTATCTGACCTGTAAGTGAGTCAGCAACTAAAATTGTTTCTGTAGGTTTAAGTAATTCTTTAATTTGTTTGATCTCATTCATCATCATAAGATCAATTTGTGTACGACCTGCTGTATCAAAAATAATTACATCTGAACCATTTAATGATGCAGCATTCAAAGCTCTCTTAGTTATGTCTAATGGCTGTTGTCCTGCTATAACAGGTAAATGACCAATCTTGTTAGTCTCAGCTAAAATTCTAAGCTGTTCTTGTGCGGCAGGCCTATAAACGTCTAAACTAACTAAAAAAACTTTCTTACTATGTTTGCTTTCAATTAATTTAGCTAACTTAGCTGCACTTGTTGTTTTACCAGAACCCTGTAAGCCAACCAGCATTATACAAGCTGGAGGAACAGCATTTAGGTTTAATTCTTGGTTTTTATCTCCTAGAAATTTTACTAATTCGTCATAGACAATTTTAACCAACATCTGACCAGGAGATGTGGATCTAATGATTTCTTGGCCAATGGCTTTAGGTTTAATTTGATCTATGAACTCTTTAACAACAGGTAAAGCTACGTCGGCTTCTAATAAAGCTAGACGTATTTCTTTTAAGCCACTATCTACCTGTTCTTCATTTAATGAAGGGGCTTTTTTAAGTTTAGAAAATATACTTTCTAATTTATTTGTTAAGTTTTCAAACATTTTACAATCACGCAACAGCAATCGCACTAGTGGGCGAACCCTCGCTGACTAGTGTCGATCCTCTTATTTCTAAGAGCACCGCAAAAACACATGTAATTGCGGAAAGATCGGCAAGCTACAATTTGGGGTTTTAAATGTCAATGAATAATTATACTAATCCAATTATGGCAACTATTACGGCTTTTAGAATGGATGGATTAGGTAATGATTTTTTAATCATAGACCGTAGAGAAAAAAATATTCATTTTTCAAAAGAAAAAATTATTGAATTAGCAGATAGAAAAAAAATTGGATTTGATCAAATTATTTTCTTAGAAAAAGAAGAAGATAATACGACTCCTATATTAATTTTTAACTCAGACGGAAATGAAGTTGCTGCCTGTGGTAACGGCACACGATGTGTAAGTTATTTGCTGGGTAAAGAAAAAAATTTAAACAATATTTTACTAAAAACTACAGAGAGAACACTAGACACTGAAATTGTAGGAAATTTAACAGTAAGGGTTAATATGGGAAAACCTTTATTTGATTGGAATCAAATCCCACTCTCAAAAAAATTAGATCATAAAAATATAAATATTGAAATTATTGATACTAAAAATAACAAATTCAACAAAGGCTTTGCACTTAATGTAGGTAATCCTCATCTAATCTTTTTTGTAAAAAATTGCTTCGATTTTAATTTAAGAGAATTAGGTCCTAAACTTGAACATAACGAACTTTTTCCTGAGCAATGCAATGTTACTTTGGCTCAGGTAGTAGATAAAAATAATATCACAGTTAATGTTTGGGAGAGAGGTGCTGGACTAACAAAAGCATGTGGAACTGCAGCTTGCGCAACCGCGGTGGCTAGTTTTTTAAAAAATTTAACCGAGCGTAATTGTAATATTAAATTTAAAGAAGGTATTTTAAATATTAATTTTGATGAAAATGAAAATATTTATATGACAGGCCCTGTGTCAGACATCAAAAAAATTGATATAAATATATAACATGGGACTTCTTGATAAATTCAAAGCAGGCTTAAGCCGTAGTTCGCAGAATTTATCTTCTGGTATTAAAAATATTTTTTCCAAAAAAACAATTGATGACAGTATTCTAGATCAATTTGAAGAATTACTCATTAGTGCAGATACTGGTATCGAGACAGCTACGGAACTTAAAAAAGAATTCGAAAAATTTAAAATTGATAAAAATATTCAAAATGCAAATGAAGTCATAGAAATTCTATCAAAAAAAGTTTCGGAATTTTTATTGCCTTACCAAAAAGATTTACTTTCTTTATATTCTACAAAACCTACAATTATGATTATCTCAGGAGTAAACGGCGTAGGTAAAACAACTACCATTGGTAAATTAGGTAAATTTTTTAAAGATCAAAATAAAAAAGTGCTACTAGGCGCAGCAGACACTTTTCGAGCTGCAGCTATTGACCAACTTGAGCTTTGGTCAAAGAAGATAAGTTCTGAAATTATTAAATCTGAACCTGGAAGTGATCCTGCTTCTGTTGCTTATAAAACAGCTGAGTTTGCTAAGAATAATAATATTGATATCGCAATGATCGATACTGCGGGAAGAATGCAGAATAAAAAAAACTTAATGGATGAATATAAAAAAATTTTTAATGTGCTAAAAAAAATTGATCCTGAATATCCAAATGAAACTATTCTAATTTTAGATGCAACTACGGGACAAAATGCTTTAAATCAAGTTGAAGAATTTAGTAAAATTCAAAAAATTACTGGTTTGGTCATTACTAAATTAGATAGCACTGCTAAAGGTGGGATTGTTTTAGCAATATGTAAAAAATTTAAATTACCAATATTAGCTGTGGGAATGGGTGAAAAAGAAGATGATCTGCACCCTTTTAATGCAGATATGTTTGCAAAAAGCTTATTACAGTCTAGTTAATTTTATTTTTCTTTTTACCAAATACATTCCAAGAAATACTAAAGCAGCTCCATAGTAATGGTACTCTCTAAGTTCTTCTCCAAAAAGGAATATGCCATAAAAAGCACCGTAAACCGTAAATATATATAAAGTGAAACCTGTTACAGAAGCGCCTAAATATTTTTGTGTTTGAGCATAGAGAGCAAATGCAATTAATCCTGGAGAAACCGCTGCAAAGATTGTCCAAAAATAAAATTTATCATTGTAAATAACTTTGCTTACATAAATATTTTCTAATACAGAAAAAGGTAATAAAGAAAGCGCTCCAAAAAAAGCAATTATTGTAAATCTATGAAACAGTTTAAAATTACTTTTCCAGTTTAATAAAAAAACTGCATATAAAGCCCAACCCATGGCAGCACCTAACATCCATAAGTCTCCACTGGTAAATTCTAAATTAATTAATAAATTTAAATCACCTTTTATAATAATTGAAATAACGCCAAGAAAACAAAATAATAATCCTAATAACTGTGATTTGCTTAGTCTTTCATTAAAAAAAATTGAAGAAATTAAAATAATAAATATAGGTGAGGAAGTATAAATAATTCCCATATTGGTAACCGTCGTTGTTTGGCCAGCCAAAAAAGGGAAAGCGCCACAAACTCCACAACCCATAGCGCCTAAAAAAAATAATTTTTTATATTCTTTTTTTAAATATTTTAAATTTTTTAAAATAGGTTTGTAGGTAAAAAATAAAAGTATCAAAAAAGCAATAGCCCAACGCCAGAAAGCTAAAGATATTGGAGGAACATATTGAACACCTGCTCTTGCAACAATTAGATTACTCGCCATAAAAATTGGCTGTACAAATAAAAGGATATAGCCAACAAATAAATTGTTACTTATGTTTTTCACTTTTGAAATTAAAGATTATTTGTGATCGTCAAAATATGACTTCAATTCAACTACCATCATGATTAAAGCCATACCCATAATGATATAAACTGGAAGTACATCAAAAAAACCAATCAATCTAGATCTTGTTAAAGTAGTAGCAAGACCAATTAAAAAAATAGCTGGAAGTATAGTTCCTAAAATTGCTGCAATTTTATTTATGTCCATTATTTTTTTGCTCCTATTTTTTTAATTAACCAGTTTGCAGTTCTAAGTGTTCGACTATCGTCTAGCTTATCTCCCACAAGCTGAATTCCTAAAGGTAGATTATTAGATCCTTGTAGGATTGGCAATGAAATTGATGGAAGACCTAAATAAGTCCAAATAGTTGAAAATTCTGGGCTTCCAGTTGATTTTAAACCCTCAGGCGCTACGCCTGTTGAGGCAGGTGTTAATACACCATGATAATCATGAAACACTTCTTTAAAATCATTATAAATAAAATCTCTATATTCAAGCGCTTCTGCATACTCACTAGATTTATAATTTAATCCTCTTTCGATTGCCTCAATAAGTTTTGCTCCCATTTGTTTTTTATAGTTCTTATAATAATCTCTATAACTATAAGCCATATCAGTTTCATGAATGACTTTTTGATAATTAAAAATATCATCAAAGTAAGTGAGGTTTTCCTCAACTTTAATAAATGCCTCGTGCTTACTTAAAAATTTTTCAATAATTTTTTGATTTTCTTTATCAATATTTTTCCACTTCGATGTTTTAAAGAAAACAAATTTTTGATCAAAAGGTGGTTCTGATTTTGCAATCTCGACCATGTCATCGGACGAATAATTAATTGTGGAATTATCTTGCGTATCTTTTTTTATTAAAACTTTTGTAATTAAAGCTAGGTCTTCAATCGTTCTAGAAAAAATTCCAACTTGATCTAAAAAATGAGATTGCTTTAAAATACCTTGTCGAGAGATTAAACCGTAGGATGGTTTAAAACCAATTACACCACAATAAGAGGCTGGCCTTATAGTAGATCCATTGGTTTGTGAGCCAATCGCAAGTGGTGCCATATAAGCAGCAACAGCTGCTGCTGAACCGCTTGAAGATCCACCTGGAGTTCTATTGTGGTCATGGGGATTTGTTGTTGGGCCTGGATCAAAATAAGCAAACTCAGTCGTAACTGTTTTGCCCATAATGATAGCACCAGCCGATAAAAGTAAATTAATGATGAAAGCATCATCTTTGGTACGAATACCCTCTCTAATTTTAGTACCACATCCAGTTGGCATATCATTTGTGCTGATGATGTCTTTTATAGCTACAGGCAATCCATGTAAGGGTCCTAGAGGCTTTCCTGAAAGCCTATATTCATCTGCATGCTTTGCTCTTTCTAATAAATATTCTTTATCGAAATAAGCCCAAGCTTTTACGTCTTTTTCAAATTTTTCTATTCGATTGATATAACTTTGACAAACTTCTACAGAAGAGTTTTTTCCTTTTTTTATTCTTTCAATAAGATCAGTAGCGCTTAGTAAACAAAGATCTTCCATAGTAAGAAAATTTAACTATTAAGCTGGACCAAATAATGCTTCGGGTAACCAAAGGGCTAAACCTGGAAAATTATACATTATAATCATTGCCAGTATTACTATAGCTAAGAAAGGCATAATACCTTTAAAGATATCCATTAGTTCAACATTCTTAGATTGAACACCTTTCAAATAATAAGCCGACATTGCCATAGGTGGAGTCAAAAACGATGTTTGTAAATTTAAAGCAATTAACATTGCAAACATGTAAGGGTTAACTCCAAATTTTTCTAAAAGCGGCAGGAATATTGGAACGAAGATAATTAAAATTTCAGTCCATTCTAATGGCCAGCCTAATAAGAAAATAATAATTTGAGTGATAACTAAAAACTGCCAAGTCTCTAATTGTAATCCATTAAAAAAGTGTTCAAAAATTTCATGACCACCTAAGTAAGAGAATACTGACGCAAATGTCCATGAACCCACGAATAACCACATAATCATTGCTGATGTTTTTGCAGTTAAAAAGACTGACTCTTTAAAAGCCTTCCAAGTAAGTGTCTTATAAAAATAAGACATGACCAATGAACCAAAGGCACCTACAGCTGCTGCCTCAGCAGGAGTAGCAAAGCCTCCCAGAATTGTTCCAAGTACTAAAATAATTAAACCAAAAAGAGGTAAAAAAGATATCAATACCTCTTTAATAATAACTGATGTTTCGGGTATCTCCTCTGCTTTAGGTTTCGGAGCTACTTCTGGCTTCATAATTGCTAATATAATCGAGTAAACAATATATAAGCCTGCAAGCATTAAGCCTGGCAGCATAGCAGCTGCAAAAAGTCTTAATGGAGATAATTGTGCAATTACTGCATATACAATCAACATAATACTTGGCGGAATTAAAATTCCTAAACAACCACCTGCGCAAATTACACCTGATGCAAATTTTTTATCATAACCTGCTTTAACCATTGCTGGCCAAGCTAAAAGACCCATTAGCGTTACTACTGCTCCAATTATTCCTGTTGCTGTAGAGAAAAGAGCACATGTAATTAAAGCTGCAACTGCCATTGATGCTGGGAGCCTATGTGAAGCAAGTCGAATTGCAAAAAATAATTTAGCAACAATTCCTGCTCTCTCAACTAAGTATCCCATAAACAAAAAGAGAGGCACAGCTGTTAGAACGTGATTGTCCATAACAGAATAAGTATTTTGTACTACTAAATCAAAAATTCGATTGTCAAAAATAGTCTCCATTTTTGCCATATCGAAATAAGCATAGTAACCAAACGCGACACCCATTGCTAATAAGGTAAATGCTATAGGAAATCCTAAAAGCACCATGAACAAAAAGATGCCCATCATGAAAAGAGCAACTTGTGGGTTTGTCATACTAAATAACATCTGCTTTATCCTCTTCCTGTGAAGTTCTCATTAATATTTTTTCTGTTTCTTCAGCAACAACTAGTCTTGATGGCCAATGACCAGTTCTGATTGCGATGATGCATCTCATGACTTCACTAATACCTTGTATAATTAATAAAAACCAGCAACTGGAATTAAAGTTTTTGACATATAAATTTGTATCTGAGCTGGACTATTCCAACTTGTCTCATGCGACTTCCAAGCATTGTGTGCATAGTCTATTCCTGAAAATGCTAATGCACAAATTCCTGGAAAGAAAAATAAAAAGTATAGAACTAAATCAATTTTAGCTTGGGTCTTAACAGAAAATAAACGGTAAATTACATCTCCTCTTACATGGGCTTCTGTAGATAACGTATATGCGCCTGCCATAATAAATAACGCACCGTACATTTGTAAGCTAAAATCAAAATTCCAAAGCGTAGGAGCATTAAACACATAGCCTACGATAACTTCATAAACTGTACCAAAAGTTAAAACTACTATACACCAGGCAAAACCTTTACCTACCCAGGTGCTTAAGTGATCTGCGAATTGAATATATGATTTCATCCCTCAATAAAATTTTTAGAAGACTAGAATAAAAAATAAGACAAGTCTATTTTATTTTACCTAATAAACTAATAAAAAAGGGGCAGAAATTTACTTCTGCCCCTTAAATTTAGATCAAATTATGAACTAAATCTTAACTTTAGCTGGGTCACCAAATGTATTAGTGTACGCCAATCTATAGTTAGGTTGGTTCATAAATAGATATTTCATAACTTTTTTAGCATAAGCTTGCTGTGATTTAACGATTTCGTCAAATAAAGCATCTTTTCTAAAGTCAGCCATTACTTTATCCCAAGCTTTTAATTGCTCGTTCAAGATCTCATCAGAAGTTTGGTAAACGTTAACTCCACTTTCGTTCATTAACTTACCAAGGTCTGTTGAGTATCTAACAAGAGCTTTGAAATAATTATCTGTGTTCGCAGCATACGAAGCGTTTTTAATAATCGCTTGGTGCGCAGGAGATAAATTATTGAAAGTTTTCTTGTTGAAATGCATTTCAAACATCTCTTGAGATTGGTGGAAGCTTCCTAAGTGATAGTGCTTAGAAACGTCTTGCATACCAAAGTTTTTATCAGATGTAGGGTTGTTAAATTCCGCTGCATCGATAAGACCAGTTTTCATTGCTGGTTGGATTTCTCCTCCTGGCAATTGTCTAACAACCATTCCCATTTCAGTAAGAACGTTTGTTGCTAAACCTACTGTTCTGTATTTCATACCTTTAACATCAGATACTTTTGTTACGTTCTTTTTGAACCAACCAAAAGGCTGAGCAGGCATTGGCATTGCGAAGAAACCAACTACGTCTAGTCCGATTGTTGAAAGAGTTTTTTCATATAATGCTCTTCCACCACCGTACTCAATCCATCCCATTAACTCTTGAGATGAGAAACCGTATGAAGGTCCTGTTCCGAATAAAGAAGCGGCTGGGTTTTTACCATACCAATATGCTGTCACTGAGTGAGAAGCATCTACAACTCCTTTACTTACACCGTCAGCAATCTCTGCAGTTTTTAATACTGCACCAACTGGAAGAACTTCAATTTTAAGATCTCCACCTGACATTGTGTTAACCATGTTTGCATAGTCTGTTGCCATTTCGAAGAAGATATCTCCCCCTGAAGGCCAAGCAGCTTGCATCTTTAAAGTTACTGGTGCACCAAAAGCAATATTAGGCATTGCAACTGAAGCAGCAGCAGCTGCACCCGTTGCAGCAGCAGCTTTAAAGAAACTTCGTCTAGAAGGAGCTTTAATTCCTTTTAGATCTTTTTTCTTTTTAGACATATTTTTTGTCTCCCTTGTTTAATGTTAACATTTATTAATGCTGTAATTTAAGCATAGTTTTTAATGAGAGTCATAATGATTTTTTTAAATATCTAGTAAATATATTTGTTGAAAAAACTATTTAAGTAGATCTACAACTTAAAGATGTATTAATTAACTTGGTCTTTTGCTTTCCCAGTTTTGAAGAAACTTTCAAGGTTTTCAGTGGCTCTATATCCCATATCCCAACGCGTTCTTTTTGTTGCACTGCCGAGATGAGGTAGTACAAAAATATTATCCAGCTTTAAATACTCTGGATGGATTTTGGGCTCGCCATTGTAAACGTCTATACCTAAAGCAAAAACTCTTTTTGATTTTAACGCGTCTACCATTGCATCATCATCGACAATATCTCCTCTCGCAGCATTAGCGATTACAGGGTTTTTTGGAAGATAGCCTATGGTTTCTTTATTAATTAATTTTAAAGTTTCCTTAGTTGCTGGACAGTTGATTGATAAAAATTCACTTTGCTCAAATAAGCTTTTAATTGTGGAATGATAAATAGCACCATCCTCTAAGTCTTTGGGCAATCGATTTCTATTATGGTAATGAATAGTCATACCAAAACCTTTGGCTCTACGAGCTACAGCTCTACCAATTCTTCCCATTCCTAAAATACCTAATTTTTTATTAGACATTTGTTTTCCTAATAAGAAATTAGCAGACCATTTCCAATCTTGCTTTTCAGCAGCTCTTCTTGCTTCTAAAACTTTTCTTGAAGCTCCTAAAAGTAAAAGAATAGCAATGTCAGCAGTAGCGTCATCTAAAACTTCTGGGGTATTAGTCACTACAATATTTCTTTTTTTTGCTGCATTAATATCAATGTTTCCAAACCCAACAGCAAAATTTGCTATTATTTTTACAGAAGGCGAAAGTTTATTAATAAGAGCTTCGTCAAATTTATCTGTAATCGCAGATAAAATACCATCACAATCTTTTGAAAGTTCTTTAATTTTGTCAGATGAATATAATTCATCATTTTGATTAAGTTTAACATCAAAAAGTTCTTTTAACTTCTCTTCATTTTCTTTTAATAATTTTCGGGTTACTAAAACTTTTTTCATAAATTTAATAATTTAGTTGGTTTTGGTCCACCCGTTAACCAATCAATAACTTCAACGGTATGAACGATGGGTATATTAGTTCCGCTAGCAATCTGCGTCATGCACCCTACATTGCCTGTTGAAATAAAATCTGGGCTTACTTTTTCTATATTGTTAATTTTGTTTTTTAATAATTGACTAGCTATTTTTTGTTGTAAAATATTATAAGTCCCAGCTGAACCACAACAAAGATGCCCCTCTGGGATATTTAAAACTTCATTTCCAGTTCTTTTAATTAAATCAATAGGTTGTTGATGAACCTTCTGACCATGTTGCATGGAGCAAGGCGAGTGATATGCAATTTTATAAGTTTTATCAGATTCTTTAAAATTTAATTTAATATTTTTATCTAAAAACTCACTTATGTCTTTTGTGAGCTCTGATATTTTTTTTGCTTTTTTCTTTAACTCTTTATCGTCTCTAAAAATAAAACCATAATCTTTAAGTGTCGTTCCGCATCCAGAAGTATTACTGATAATAGCTGTTAAACCATTGTTTAAATATTCATCATACCAAAGATTAATATTTTTTTTAAAAAGTGCATGCGCAGCATTATCTTTTCCCATGTGATGATCTAAAGAACCACAGCAATTTATTTCGGGCAAAACAACAACCTCTACATTATGACGGTTAAGCAATCGAATAGTTGACTCGTTTATCTCTGGAGAGATTTCTCTTTGAACACATCCTGTTAGCAAAGCAACTCTAGCTATTTGTTTGTCTTTATCTACTGGGTAAACTTTTTGATCTTTTAAAGTTTTTTTAGGTAATTTCGCTGGCATCAATTTCATCGAATTTTTTATAAATTCAGGAAAAATAAAACTAATGGGTCTTACAATGTTTACTGACCAAGCTAAAAATTTAAATATTTTTGGATTTGGCAATACAATAGAAAGAAGACTTCTAAATATTCTTTGAAAGATTGGCCTACTATAAGTCTTTTCAATATGACTTCTGCCATGATCAATCATATGCATATAATTCACGCCTGAAGGACAAGTGGTCATACAAGAATAACAGGACAAACATCTGTCTAAATGCTCTACAATTTTTTCATTAGCAGGTTTGTTGTTTTCTAACATGTCTTTGATTAAATAAATTCTTCCTCTAGGCCCGTCTAACTCGTCGCCCAATAATTGATAGGTTGGACAAGTAGCATTACACATTCCACAATGAACACATTTTCTTACAATCTGCTCGACTGATTTATTTGTTTTATCTTTAAGTTGATCGGGTGAAAAAACTGTTTGCATTATATTCCTGAGTACATTTTACCTGGGTTTAATATTCTTTTTGGATCAAAACTTTCTTTAATTTTTTCAGAAATTTTATATCTGATTTCATCTATTGAAAAAATATCAACTGATGATTTTAAACTATCCTCGATTTTAATAACCGTTAAATATCCAGTGTAATTTAAAATAAGTTCTTTAATTTTTTTTAAATCCTCAGAATTTAACTTATCCAATTGTAACCAAATTAAACTTCCACCCCAATCAATAAAATACTTTATATTATATGGCTTTAGCTTTGTTATTATCTCAAAAGTTTCACTAGGTGGCACTATTACTCTAAGTAAATTTCCAGCTAAATTAGAAAATACTTTTAATGAAGACGTATTTTCCCAAAAAATATGAGACTGTTCTGGGTCTAGAATTGAAATATCTTTTTTATCTACTTTTAGTTCTTGAATAAGTTTTTTTATTCTTTCGTCAATTGAGAGTTTAGAACCTTCAATTCTAATAGCTGAAAAAGGACCTTCGTTTGTTAAATCATTAAACGTAAATTCTTTTGAAAAAAATTCAGGATAAAATACAGCGCCTGATGGATCACTAGAAGATGCTAGCGCAGAGCTTAAATATTCTAAGCCATTCTTTAAATGTGGATTTGCTATTACAAGCGTTTTAACAGAGTCAGGTTTAGGTAAAACTTTAATGGCAACTTCTGTAAAAACTGACAAAGTTCCATAAGAACCTGTTAAAATTTTACTTAAATCATAACCAGTCACATTTTTAACAACTGTTCCTCCTGATTTAATAATCTCACCTTTTCCATTCACACCTTTAAAACCTAAAAAGATGATCTCTGGCACTGCCTGACTTAAATCTTCTGGGACCTGCAAAATTACAAGCTAACACCCCTCCGATTGTTCCTTCATTTGATTTACCAGAAAACAAAGGTCCAAAATCAATAGGTTCAAAAGCAAGTTGTTGGTTTTTTTTATCAATTGCCTCCTTTATTTCTTTTATAGGTGTTCCTGATTTTACTTTTATGTAAAGCTCTTCTGGTTCGTACTTAATTATTCCAGAATAATTAGATAAATCTAAGACTTTTTGTGTTTGAAAATTTCTACCGATATTTTTTTTAGTATTTCTGCCCTGTATTTCAAGAGGGATATTTTTTCTATAACAACGCTTAACGATATCAGCAATTTGTTCTTCTGTTTCTGGCTTTAAGACTGAAGATTTAAAATCTTGGTAAGTCTGGGAACTTAGTTTTTCCTCCGTGGACATGAACTCTCCCTTCTTCCGCACATTTTCTTAAAATTGGATAAACTTTACCTGGGTTTAACAATGTATTTGGATCAAGTGCTTTTTTTATATCTAGTTGCTGTTGAATGTCGTTATCGTTAAATGCTTCACACATCAATTCTCTCTTTTCAATTCCAACTCCGTGCTCTCCAGTTAAAGCGCCTCCAACCTTTACGCAGTATTTTAAAATCTCAGAACCAAACTCCTCTGTTTTTCTCATCTGTTCCGGATCGTTTGCATTAAACATAATTAAAGGATGTAAATTTCCATCTCCCGCATGAAAAGCATTAGCTACAGGTAATTGATATTTTTCTGACATTTTTTGAATTTCTTTTAATACTTCTGCAAGTTTACCTTTTGGAATCGACCCATCCATACACATATAGTCAGGAGCAAGATCTCCGCATGCAGGGAAAGCAGCTTTTCTTCCTGCCCAAAATTTTAATCTTTCTTCGTTTGATTTACTAATTTTTACGCTAGAGCATTTATTTTTTTTTGCTATTTCTTCAACTCTACTAATTAATTCGTTAACTTCTGACTCTGTTCCATCTAGTTCAACAATCATCATGGCTTCTGCATCAACTGGATAGCCTGCTTTGCAATAATCATTTGTTGCTTTGGTTAAAGCCTTATCCATTATTTCCATACCAGCAGGAATAATTCCTTTAGCAATAATTTCAGAGACACATCTACCTGCATCTTCAATGCTTGAGAAACCAATTAAAGCAGCTTTAGCCACTTCTGGACTTTTTAAAATTTTTACTGTCACTTCTGTGATTACACCCAACAAACCCTCTGAACCTGTCATCAAGCCTAATAAATCATAACCTTCAGCGTCTAGAGTTTTTCCGCCAAACCTTGTGATTGTTCCATCCATTAAAACAACCTGAATACCTAAAAGGTTATTAGTGGTAGCCCCATATTTTAAAGAGTGTACGCCTCCAGAATTTTCAGCAACATTACCGCCAATAGAACAAGCTAATTGACTTGATGGATCTGGTGCATAATAAAATTTATTATCTTGCACAGCATGTGTAATTGCTAAATTAGTTACGCAAGGCTGAGCAACAACACATTTATTTTTATAATCAATTTCTAAAATTTTATTAAACTTTCCCATACCTAATAAAACACAGTCTGCTAATGGCAAAGAACCACCAGATAAACCTGTGCCGGCACCACGTGGAACAACTTTTATTTTATGTTCGTTACAATATTTTAAAATCTTACTAACCTCTTCTACTGTTTCAGGTAAAACAACCAATAAAGGTTTTTGTTTATATGCCGCTAGAGCGTCTGTTTCATAGGGTCTAATTTCATCATCGTGGAATAAAATGTTTTTACGATCAATAATATTTTCAAAATCAGAAACTATTTTATCTTTCATTGATAAAATCGACTTCTCAACTTTTGGCATTTGAAGATTTGTCATAAAATTATTCTATAATTATTATATTAATAGGTCAAAAAACAATGCAAGTTATCCAAGCATTTTTTTAATTTTTTCAAGAGCTCTGCTAATATTGTCTTGAGAAGCGGCAAAACTTATTCTTATATAATCCTTAGCTGTTGAACCAAATGCAGTTCCAGGAACAACGGCTACTCCTGCTTCATACATGCATTTTTTTGTAAATTCTGAACCATTCATTCCTGTGCCTATAACTTTAGGAAAGACATAAAAAGCTCCTCCTGGCATAGGACATTCGATACCTGGAATATTATTCAAACCATCTGTTACAAGTTTTCTTCTAACGTTAAACTCTTTCATCATATTATTAATAAAATCATCTGGGCCATCCAAAGCTGCTATACCTGCATATTGTGCTGCTGCATTTACACAAGAAAAACTGTTAACTGCTAGTCTATTTACATGTGGAATTAAGTTTTCAGGCCATACACTCCATCCTAATCTCCAACCTGTCATCGAGTAAGCTTTACTCCAGCCATCTAAAACAATTAATCTATCTTGAAGGTGAGGATAGTTAAAGAAAGTAGGCATTTCTTTATTGTCGTAAATTTGTCTACTGTAAATTTCATCGCTTAAAATTGAAACGTGCGGGAATTTTTTTAAACCCTCAGCTAAATAATCTATCGCAGGTTTTTCTACAAAACTTCCAGTTGGATTATTAGGGTTTATAATAACTAACAATCTTGTTTTATCTGTTATTAAAGAGAGAATTTTTTCTGGATCAAACTTTAAATCTTTTTCTTTTAAAATATCGTAAGGAACTCCTTTTGCTCCTGAGTAATTAATCATTGACTCATAAATAGGAAAACCAGGAGTAGGAAATATAATTTCTGATCCAGGTTCACCAAACATAGATATAGCAAAAAACATTGTAGGTTTGCCGCCAGGCATAATCATGACTCTCTCAGGATCAATATCTTTATTATAAAGTTTTTTTATTTTTCTAGTGACTGCTTGTCTGCATTCTAAAATTCCAGTTGATAAAACATAGCCATGATGACCATCATCAAGTGCTTTCTTGGCAGCTTCTACAACATGTTTTGGAGATTTAAAGTCAGGCTGACCTAAACCTAAATAAATCATTTCTTTACCTGAAGCTTCAACTTTTTTTGCTTCAGCTAATATGCTGAAGGCGGACTCTGTTCCTAATCTTTCTAAATTTTTTGCTAATTTCATAAATGTTTATCGGTAAGCGATCTTACTTGGATTTAAATCTTTGATTGATTTGCAACCCATTAAAATCATGTCTCTTCTAATCTCTTCTCTTAATCTATGCAAAAACATTTCTACACCTTGTTGACCACCTGCTCCAAGCGCAAATAAAAAGCCTTTACCAAAACTGCAAGCAGTTGCTCCTAACGCTAATGCTTTAAGCACATGTGTACCTCTTCTAATTCCACCATCAACAATAATTTCTATTTTACCACCCACTGCGTCAACAATAGCCGGAAGTTGGTCAAAAGGAGATCTTGAGCCATCTAATTGTCTTCCACCGTGATTGGATAACATAATTGCAGAAGCTCCAATATCAACTGCTCTTTTTGCATCTTCAACTGACATCAAGCCTTTTAATGCAAAAGGTCCTTGCCAACGTTTGATACAATACTCTGCATCTTTCCAGCTCATAGCAGGATCATATTGTTCATTAATATATTCCATAACACCTTTAGCGATACTAGTTCCCTTGTTGGTAAAATGAGCAACGTTAGCTAATTTAAATTTTTCATGTAAAAGATAATTGATTGTCCATTTAGGGTGTGCTGCAAAACTCATTAAACTTTTTAAAGTAAGTTTTGGAGGAGTTGTAAATCCTGTTCGATGATCTCTTTCTCTATTTCCAGCAACTACAGTATCAACGGTCAAGCACAATCCCTTGAAACCTGCGCTCTTACATCTGTCAATTAGATTGTCTGTAAGTGCTTGATCTTTGTGAATGTACAATTGAAATAATTTTGGCCCGCTCGAAATATTTGCAATTTCCTCGATAGAAGAAGTAGCCATTGTAGACATGCTGTAAAAAGTTCCAAATTTTTCTGCAGCTCTTGCTGATGCTTTGTCGCCATCATGGTGATAAAGCCTTTGCATCGCAGTAGGCGATAAAAATAATGGCATTTTAATTTTTTGACCAAAAACTTCCACAGAAAGATCTGGTTCTCCAACGCTCGCTAAAATGTTTGGTATGAGATCACACTTTGAAAAAGAGTCAGTATTTCTTCTTAATGTAGATTCGTCATCAGCTCCGCCATCAATGTAGTGAAAAATAGGTGAAGGAAGATTTTTTTTTGCAAGTTTTCTAAAATCTTCAAAATTGTAACAATCTTTTATCGACATTTCTTTTTAAAACTTTTTAGAAAAAGTTATTGATTGGTTATCCGTTCCAGGATTGACTTTTCCCCAATCATTATTCGAAATGTGGCTGTAGCTATATCCAAGGTTAGCGTTTTTAAAAAGATCAATTCCAATTCTAATTTCTGATTTAAATTCTAAAACATCTCCTAAATCTTTACCATCACCAGCTTCATAATATCCTGGTGCAAAGCTAGGAGAAATATTTACTGGCCCAAGCTCATAATTAGCTTCAATGCCCGTGTATAAATAAACTGAATTTTTTCCTGTAATAAAAGCTCCTGTGACTGGAGAAAATTTTCCAATCCAAGTGTCTCTAAATAAATTTTCGTTTTTGTGTTCTATTCCAAATAAAGTTGTTTTGTCATCGCCTTCTTTATCGATAACGTCAAATGTTCCTGTGTAAGCCATAATATTATGATTATCTTCTACAAAATTATTAGTCTGTTTTTTTTGGTAAGTATTTTTAACTTCAGAAGAGTTTATTAGTCTTTAAACTTTGATTAATAAAACAGTCTGATATTTTGTTTGTTAATTATTTGAAGATGTACTATTTGAAATACTATTTAAAGTTTTTTATTTTTTTCTTTTCAGGTGGATTTTTTTACAAAAATATCTTTCTTCAACTTCTGCAGCAAAGATTGAAATAAAAAGTAGTAAAATTATAAAAATAAAAAAATATTTTTTTGTTTCATTTTTTTTTGAAAAATACAACCTAAGTTATAAAAAGTATATATCGAATATAGCTTATAACTTGGGTTTTTTTCTTAGCAAAACGTACAATATTATTCCTCCTGAAACTAAAACCAGATAAGGCAAAATCCATAAGAAAAAATTCTTCGTATCAAAAGAAGGTTTGTAAACAATCCATTCCCCATATTTGCTAATTAAAAAACTGTAAATTTCTTTCTCGCTCTTGCCTTGTTTAATTTGATCTTCAACAACCAACTTTACAGTAGATGCAAAATCAGAATTTGAATCCGCTATAGATTGACCTTGGCAAACTAGACATCTTAAATTTTTAAAAATATCATTAACTTTTATATTTTCATTTGCGTGTATAGAGCTGAAAATAAAAAAAGCTAAAATAAAAAATATTATTTTTGATTTCATTTTATAATGTTTAATATTTCTTTAAAAATTTCTTGATTAATTGGTCCAATAATTTTTTTTACAACAACACTTTCACTGTTTATAATTATAGACTCTGGTATGCCATAAATACCAAAAGAGATTGATGCTTTGCCATCATTATCTGCTGCAACAAATTTATATGGATTACCTAATTCATTTAAAAAATCTAATGTATTTGATTTCTTGTCTTTGAAACTAACACCAACGATATGAACTCCATTTTTTGACAACTCTACTAAATATTTATGTTCATCCCGACAAGGAGCACACCAAGAAGCAAAAAAATTTACTATCGTGAACTTATTATTTAGAAAATATTGTTCTGAAAAAAAATTAGTATTATCTAAAGATGGTATATTAAATTCACTAATTTTATTACCAATTAGGTTCCTGGTATCGTAACTTTGATCTTTTTTAAGACCAAACCAAAAAATAGATAAACAAAAAAATACAAAGCCAAAAATTATTATTCTGGTCAAATTAACTCTCATTTTTATTTCTCATCAGTTGTAAGAATCCACCAAGCACTATCATTAGAACTGATATCCAAATCCAAATCATGAGTGGTTTATGTTGAAATTTAATATTGTAATAATCTGATCTCGAAATATTGCTCATGGTTAAATACAAATCTGAGTCTATTCTTGTTTTAATAGCCGCTTCATAAGTTAGTGTTTCAGGATTTGAATAAATCCTAATTTCTGGATTTAATATTTTATTAATTTTCTTATCAAAATTTTTAATTTCAAAATCTCCGATGATCGCCTTGTAGTTTTTTTCTTGTTTTAATTTTAAATCTTTAAAAGTAATGCTGTATTCATCAAATTTTTTTTCTTCTCCTACTTTTAAATTAAAATCCTGCTCATTAGAAAAATTATGATTAATTCCAATAAATAACACAAGTAGACCAAAACCAAGGTGGGAAATGACTCTTGGAAGTTCGAATTTTATTTTTTTTTGATAAATTTTATAAGCTTCAAGAATTGAATGAATAATTAAAAATAACGCTGAAATAAAAATTAAATTAGATAAAAAACTGGAACTGCCAAAAATTAAATAAATTATAAAATTTATTAATAAAGCTCCTATTATAATTAATGCTTTATGCTTAATAATTTTAAATGACTTAGAATTAATCCAACTTAATTGTGGTCCTACAACCATTAAAACTAATAATGGCACCGCTAAAGGTATAATGACAATATTATAAAAAGGAGGTCCAACAGAAATTTTTTCGTTAGTCACGACATCTAAAAAAATAGGATACAAAGTTCCAACTAATACCGTCACCAGAAAGAAAGCCATGAACCAATTATTAATTAAAATAAAAGTCTCTTTGCTTTTAAAATAAAAATTATAACTTTCTTTTTTAAACGTCCTAAAAAATATAATTAAAGAAGAAAAAATCATTACTGACAAAAATAATAATATGTAAATACCTCTTGCTGGATCGCTAGCAAACGTATGTACAGAATTAAGAATTCCTGATCTGACTAAAAAAGTCCCGGTAACACTTAAGATGAATGTAATTAGACAAAGAATAATTACCCAGGCATATAAATTATCTCTTTTTTCTAAAACCATTACAGAATGCATAAGAGCTGTAATTGCAAACCATGGCAATAAAGATGCATTTTCAACAGGGTCCCAAAACCAAAAACCACCCCAGCCTAATTCGTAATAGGCCCAAATAGATCCAAGTGAAATTCCTAAAGTTTGAAAGCACCATGAAATAAGAACCCAAGATTTAATTGAATTTGCAAATAATTTTCCTCGATAATTTGAAAGCATTGACGCAATTGCCGCGGAAAAATAAATTGAACATCCTACAAAGCCAACATAAAGCATTGGCGGGTGTAAAGCCAAAGCAGGATCTTGCAGTATTGGATTTAAACCAAGACCTTCTAAAGGCACAGGTTCTAATTGACTAAATGGATTAGAATTAAAAATAAGAAAGAGTGTAAAACCTAAAATTATTAAATTTTGAATTACTAAAGTTAATAGTCTGAAATTTTTTTTGTGTTTGAAATTAAATATAAGAAATAAGTAAGAAAAAATAACTAATATATTAATCCATAATAATAAACTTCCTTCATGGTTTCCCCACGAACCTGCAATTTTATAAAATAAAGGTTTAGCGGTATGAGAATTTTCATAAACATTGATTAGTGAAAAATCTGAAACTAAATAAGCAGCGATTAAAACTAAAAAAGATAAAATAGTTACTGTAACTTGCCATAAACTTAATTGGTAAATTCCTGGTTCTATAATTTGAATATTATTTTTTAAACTTAAAAAAGATTTATAGATTATTAAAACAGAAAAAATTGTAACAAGAAAAATTGATAACTGTCCAAATTCACTAAGCATTACTTTTTAATAGCTTCCTTTACTTCTGGTGGCATATAATTTTCATCATGTTTTGCCAAAATCCTATCAGCTTCAAAAAAAGTTTTATCTTTTAATTTTCCTTCAGCCACTACTCCTTTTTCTTCTGCAAACAGATTAGGTACTGTGCCTGAATAATTGACAATTATTTCATTTTTAAAATCGGTTACAATAAATTGAATATTATTTTCTTTAATTGTGATTGAATTTTTCTTGACCATGCCGCCAATTCGCATTTTTTTATTGGTAATCACATCTTCTGACTGTTTTATTTCGGTAGGTGAAGAAAAATATAAAATATTTTTATCTAAAGATTGAATGATAAAAATAACAACAACGATAGTGACAACAGTAACAAAGGTTAAAAATACAAACCTATTTTTAACTTTCTTTGAAAGCATTTAAAATGCTTTTAGTTTGTTTTTGTATTTGTAGCTAAAATTTGTTGTGCAATTTTAGAAGTTGCTACAGCTTTGCTTTGTTCTTCTTGCGACAAAGATTGTAGTTCTTTTAAAAATTCTTGCTCGTATTTTCTTAGAGTTTTTCTTGTTCTAAGATAAACAGCTGCACACGAAATTAATACGATACTGAATGAAGACCAAACATAAAGTCCGTATCCATTCATGTTTAAAAATTCTGAAATCATGTTTTTTTTATATTTTTTTTCTTTATTCTAATGATTTCTGTTTTGTATTTCATTAGAAAAATTAACGCAGCATATAATAAGAATACTAATAACATCACCAATAATGGCATTAACATAGAGCTATGAATGCTACTAGAACCAGTTAGTTTTATGCTCGCTGGTTGATGAAGCGTATTCCACCAATCAACTGAATATTTAATAATGGGTAAGTTTATGGAGCCGATTATCGCAACAATTGAAGACCATTTGACCGTTGCCTCATCCGTTTTTATAAACTTAAAACATAAAATATAAAGAATATAAAAAAACATTAGTACTAACATTGAAGTAAGTCTGGCATCCCATGCCCACCATGTGCCCCAGGTTGGCTGCCCCCATAAAGATCCTGTAATGATTGCTAAACTTGTAAATAGCAAACCAATTGGAGCGATACTTTTATTGATTAGATAAAAATTTTTAATTTTAAAAATAAAATTTAAAATTGAAAGCAAGGTTATAACTGAAAAGCATAATAAACCTATCCATGCAGATGGAACGTGCACATACATAATTCTCACTGAATCTCCTTGGATAAAATCAGGTGGTGATAAAATTAAAGCAAAGGTTAAACCGATAAGTAGAATTAAAAAGAAAATAGAATTAATAAATTTTATTAAAGATTGAATAAAGGAATAAACGTTACTCGGAGATAAAAATTTCAACATTGTACTGAGGTACAATTATAATAGTTCAGCTTTTATGGAAAGATGCTAGTTTTGCCTAATTGAGATTTGAGGGAGTTAAAGAGGTAAAATATATCTCAATTAGGCACTTATGATTAAAATATAGTTTAATTCTATGTTTTAGATTTGATCTAATGTTGTTAGATTTGTGGCGAGCCTTGATTTAGTTCGAAAGTTTTAGGTAATTTTTACCTTTTTTTCCGACAAATATTTCATTGATGAGCGGATGTTTAACTGGCTCTTTTGAATGATCAATAAGTAAATTTTGCTCTGAAACATAAGCTTCGTAAGTCACATCATTGCTTTCAGCAAGTAAATGATAAAACGGCTGATCTTTACGTGGCCTAACTGCTTTAGGGATAGATTGGTACCACTCTTCTGAATTATTAAATTCAAAATCTACATCGTAAATCACACCACGAAAATCAAAATGTTTATGTTTGACGATTGTCCCGATTGAAAACTTTGCAACACTTGCAACCATTAATTAAAAGATAGTAACTTTTATTTAAAAATCAATATATAAATTTAATTAATAATTAATTTATGTTAGAGTTTTCGTGTGAATAAGTCTTTATTAAAATTTATAACTGACTTTGGACCTTTATTAATTTTCTTTACAGTTTATTACAAAAGCGGAAACAATTTACAATTAGCCATACCTCCACTTATTATTGCTACTCTAATAGCAGTAATAATAAATTATATATTTGAAAAAAAAATACCTTACGTGCCTTTAGTGGGTGGAATAATAATATCTATTTTTGGTGGATTAACTTTGTACTTTAATAATCCTGTTTTTTTATACATGAAGCCAACGATTATTAATATTATTTTTGCATTTGTTTTAATTTTTGGAAAAGTTTTTTTAAAAAAAAACTTACTAAAAGTATTTTTTAATAATGCACTTCAAATGGATGAAATAGGCTGGGATAAGCTTAATAATCGTTGGGTAGGTTTTTTTATTTTTTTAGCTTTAATAAATGAAGCTGTTTGGAGAACTCAAACAGAAGTGATTTGGGTAAATTTTAAAGTCTGGGGTATTTTACCGTTAACATTTATTTTTACAGCTTTTCAAGTACCGTTAATTAATAAACATAAATTATGAGAAACTTAAAACTTGTCGTTAATAATGTAGTCAAAACACAAGAAAAAGAAATTTTCTTTGTAAAAAAAGAACTGCAAACTATCTTAAATTTATATGGAAAAATGGTTTCTAATGGATCGTGGAAAGACTACGGACTTTCAATTGGTCCTAGAGAAATTTCATTTGATATTTATCAAAGAGCCTCGGAAAAACCTATTTTTAGAATATTAAAAAATCTTAAGCCTAAACATTACAATGATAGATTTTTTATTAAAGATAGACACGGAAATATTCTACAAAGATCTAGCAACCTTTTTGATTTAATCAAAAAGGTTCAGTGGAATAATCTTCGTGCTGTTTGATTATCTTCTTTGGCCAAAAAGTCTTAAAAGCATTATAAATAGATTTATAAAGTCTAAGTATAAAGTTAAGGCACCCATAACAGCTTTTTTGCCTATAACTTCACCACTATCGCTTTCAAGATACATGTTTTTAATTTTTTGAGTATCGTAAGCCGTTAAACCAACAAAAATTAAAACGCCTAAAATTGAAATAACAAAATACATCATTGATGATTTCATAAAGATGTTAACGATTGATGCAATTATGATTCCAAATAAACCCATCATTAAAAATGAACCAAATTTTGTTAAATCTCGATTTGTTGTGTAACCATAAATACTCATCGCGCCAAAAGTTCCTGATGTAATAAAGAATACTCTAGTAATACTTGTTCCAGTATAAAGTAAAAATATTGAAGATAGTGAAGCTCCCATTAAAGCTGCAAAAATCCAAAAAGTAGTTTGAGCCTTAGCTGCGTTCATTTTTAAAATATTAAAACTCATATAAAAAACTATTCCTAGAGGTGCTAATATAAATACCCATTGTAATGCAGAGGCATAAACAGCATTACCAAAACTAGTTAAACCTAAAATCTCACCTGACTCACCTGTAACGACTGATAATTTAAAAAATAATAATGCAATAAATCCAGTAAGTAATACTCCTGAGGCCATATAGTTATAAACTTTAAGCATGTAAGTTCTTAACCCCTGGTCAATAATTGCTTCTGAAACTGATGATTTTATTGCTGATGTTCGTTTATTGTATTCCATATACTCTCTTATATATTAGCTTTTAGGATTTTTTCAATACCTACCTGGCTTTACATACCCAGAATTACCGCCTAAATAAGTAAACTTTTATGAAATTCAGAAAACTTCCGGGCACAGAACTAAATATAAGCCAAATATGTCTTGGAACTATGACTTGGGGACAACAAAACTCTCAAGAGGATGGTTTTGCGCAGATGGATTATTCATTAGAAAAAGGAATTAACTTTTTTGATACAGCTGAATTGTATGCGACACCACCCATGGATCATTCTTATGGAAAAACAGAAGAAATTATTGGTAACTGGTTTGCTAAAACAAAAAAAAGAGACAAGATTGTATTAGCATCTAAAATTGCAGGACCTGGTTGGAAATGGATCAGAGGTGGTGGAAATGAATACCATGCAAAAGGAATAGAAACGGCTTTGCACGATAGTCTAAAAAGACTTCAAACAGATTACATTGATCTTTATCAACTCCACTGGCCTGAAAGAAGTACAAATTTTTTTGGTCGTTTGGATTACGATCATAATCCAAATGAAACTAAATGGCATGACTTAGAGTCAGTTTTAAGAATTTTAGAAAAATATATTAAACAAGGAAAAATTAGATACATCGGGGTATCAAATGAAACTCCTTGGGGGTTTTCAAAATTTTTAGAAATAGCAAAACTAACTGGTCTACCAAAAATTGTTTCTGTTCAAAATCCTTACAGTCTTTTGAACCGTACATATGAAATTGGTATGGCAGAAATTTCTTGTAGAGAGAATGTTGGTTTACTAGCCTATTCACCTTTAGCTTTTGGATACCTTTCTGGAAAATATAGAAATAATCAAATGCCAAAAAATTCAAGAATGGGTTTATACGCAGATATCTGGCCAAGATATAGAAAAGAGAATGGTTACAAAGCGGTCGACGAATATTTCAAGGTTGCCCAAAAACACAATCTATCTTTAACAGCGATGTCCTTAGCATTTGTAAATACAAGACCCTTTGTTGCAAGTAATATTATTGGTGCTACTACGATGGAACAACTTAAGGAAAATATAGAAAGTATTGACGTAGAAATAAATAAAGAGATTGTTGAAGATATTAATAAAGTTCACTTAAATAATCCAAATCCTACACCATAACTAAATAACGTTTTGATGTTAAAACCAAAATCAAGTAATGAATCACTATGAAATTTAAAAAGTTAGGTAATACAAATATTAACGTAAGTTTAATTTGTTTAGGCACCATGAATATGGGCGAGCAAAATACTGAAGCAGAAGGTTTTGAACAAATGGATTATGCTTTTGATCAAGGTGTTAACTTTTTTGATACAGCAGAAGTTTATTCAGTTCCACCTAGAGAAGAGACTCAAGGAAAAACAGAAGAAATTATTGGTAACTGGTTTGCTAAAACTAAGAAAAGAGACAAAATTATATTAGCAACAAAAATGGTTGGACCAGGTCCAAGTTGGATAAGAGGTGGCGGTGGAAATTTTACAGAAAAGAATATGGCTCTTGCCATTGAAGGGAGTCTAAAAAGACTACAAACAGATTATATCGACCTTTATCAATTACATTGGCCAGAAAGAAACACAAATTTTTTTGGCAAACGAGATTATGCGCATAGTGATAACGAACAAAAATGGAATGATATTGAGTCTGTTTTAATTGGTCTTAAAAAATTTGTAGACCAAGGAAAAATTAGATATGTGGGTTTATCCAATGAAACTCCGTGGGGATTTTCAAAATTTTTAGAAATTGCTGAAAGAAATAAATTACCGAGAGTCGTATCAGTTCAAAATCCATATAATTTATTGAACAGAGCTTATGATATTGGAATGTCAGAAATTTCATGCAGAGAAAAAGCAGGACTTTTAGCTTACTCACCTTTAGCGATTGGGTATTTGTCAGGCAAATATATGAATGATCAATTGCCTAAAAAATCTAGAGTAGCTTTGTATTATGACTTCTGGGTTAGATACCGAGAAGACAATGCAAAAAAAGCTGTTGTAAGTTATTTCAATTTAGCAAAAAAAAATGGACTAAGCTTAACTCAGTTAGCTCTTGCGTTTGTAAACTCTAGGCCATTTGTAACTAGCAATATTATAGGCGCTACAACAATGGAACAATTAAAAGAAAATATTGGTAGCGTGAATGTAAATTTAGACGAAAAAATAATTGAAGAAATAAATTTAATACATGCTGGAAATCCAAATCCAACGCCATAAAGACTAATTATTGAAATTAATTAAATTTAGTATAAAAAATCAAAATGAATTTTAAAAAAATTATCTGCTTTATTTCCATTGTATTTTTAACTTCAAATGCTTTTGCAGCTAATCCTGTTTCTGGTGGAAAATTTAAAGATTGGGAAGTTTTTACTGCAGATACTGAACAAGGCAAAATTTGCTTTGCTCAATCTGAACCAAAAGAAAGATCACCAAAAAATTTTGAAAGAGAACCTTCAAGACTTTTTGTAACATTTAGACCAAATGAAAATGTTAAAGACGAAGTAAGCGTTACAAGTGGTTACACTTTTAAACCTTCAACAGTGAACGCAAAGTCTGGTAAAAATGAATATCCTTTCTTTTCAAAAGAAAACTTTGCATGGATTGAAGATGAGAAAAATGAACAACAGTTTATAAGTCTTATGAAAAAAGCTTCAAATATAATGATCATTGCAAATGAACCTAAAGGTTCTCAAACAGTTGATCATTATTCTATGATGGGTTTCACAAACGCTTATAATGCAGCTAAAAAAAGCTGTAGCTAATAAATGAAAAAAATTGTCCTAGCTTATTCTGGTGGTCTTGATACCTCAATCATCTTAAGATGGTTGCAAGAAAACTATGATGCTGAAGTTATTGCTTATACGTCTGACATTGGCCAAGTTATTGATAGAAAAAAAATAATTAGAAACGCTAAAAGACTTGGAGTTAAAAAAATAATTATAGAAGACTTAAAAGATGTTTTTGTAAAAGACTATGTATTTCCAATGTTAAGAGGCCATGCTTTATATGAAGGAACTTATTTATTAGGAACTTCAATCGCAAGACCATTAATTGCTAAAAGACAAATCCAAATCGCAAAAAAATATGGTGCATATGCTGTGTCACATGGAGCAACTGGAAAAGGTAACGACCAAGTGAGATTTGAATTAGGTTATGCTTTCTTTGGAAAAAAAATAAAAGTTATTGCACCTTGGAGAGAATGGAACCTTGCCTCAAGAACAGATTTAATTAAATACGCACAAAAAAATAATATTCCTATACCAAAAGATAAAAAAGGTGCGCCACCTTTTTCTGTAGATGATAATCTTTTTCACACATCAACAGAAGGTAAGGCTTTAGAAGATCCAAAAAATTCTGCACCTGAATTTATTTTTCAAAGAACAATCTCACCTGAAAAAGCACCCAATAAACCAACTAGTGTAAAAATTGGTTTTAAAAATAGTGAGCCAGTTTCTATTAATGGAAAAAAATTAAGTCCTTCAAAACTTCTAGAAAAATTAAATCAGATTGCTGGAAAAAATGGAGTTGGCAGAGTTGATTTAGTGGAAAATAGATTTATTGGAATTAAATCTAGAGGCGTTTATGAAACACCAGGCGGAACTATTTTATACAAAGCTCATAGAGCAATGGAGTCTGTCACTTTAGATAAAAAAACTATGCATGAAAAAGAAAGAATTATGCCTCTTTATGCTGAGCTAGTTTACAATGGTTACTGGTTTTCAAAAAAAAGAATTAATCTTCAAAAAATAATCGACAGAAATAGAAATAAAGTAAACGGATTTGTGAAATTAAAAATTTACAAAGGTAACGTTACGATCATGTCTCGAAATACTTCAAGTAAAGCTTATTCTATGAAAAAGGTTTCTTTTGAAGAAAATAAAACATTTAATAAGTCAAAGGTAGAGCGATTTATTAAGTTTCATGCAAATCAATTACATAAAGCCTAATAATCTGCTAACATAACTATAGTTATGAAGATGATTAATTTTATTAGATACGTTCAGCTAGCAGCTGTTTTATTTGTATTGGCTTCTACTTTAATAGCTTTTTTTATTGAGCTTAAAGTTATGTTTGAACAAAAACACATAGCGCTTGCCGACTTATTACTAATGTTCATCTACATAGAGGTAATAGGTCTAGTAAGATCATACTGGGAAACAAGGGCTGTAAGAATTACCTACCCTCTTGTAATTGCTATTACTGCTTTAGCTAGATACATAATTTTACAGGATAAAGATGGTGAGCCTGCAACTTTAATTTATATTGCTCTTGCAATTTTAATTATTTCAATAGCTGCAGTGGTAATCAGAATGAGAAATAGTAAGTATCTAAAAATTGATCATACTAAATCAAACGATCTTTAAAACATTTTAAAGTATTCTGAAGTAAACATGCAATTGTCATTGGACCAACCCCGCCTGGAACTGGTGTAATAGCTTTTGCTTTTTCTTTTACTTTCTTAAAATCAACGTCACCAACTATTTTATCTCCAACTTTATTAATTCCAACATCAATCACGATTGCATCTTTTTTAACCCAATCTTCTTTTACTAACTCCGCTACACCCACAGCAGCAACAAGAATATCTCCTTTTTGACATTCAGATTTTAAATCTTTTGTTTTTGAATGCACGATTGTAACGGTGCAATTTTCTTTTAATAAAAGTTGAGCCATCGGTTTCCCATTTAAATTAGAGCGACCTAAGATTACAGCATGCTTGCCTGAAAGATTTTTCTCTGTTTTTTTTATCAAATATAAGCAGCCAAGAGGGGTACAAGGTACTATGGCGTTATAACCTGATGCAAGATTTCCAACATTCACAGGATGAAAACCATCTACATCTTTTTTAGGATCAATAGCATTAATAATTTTTTCTTTATTAATTTGGTTAGGCAATGGTAATTGAACTAATATTCCTGAAACTGAATCATCTTGGTTTAATTTTTTAATTTTTTCTAAAACTTCTTTTTCAGTTACATTACTTGGGTATTTAACGACATTCGAATTCATTCCAACTTCTTTGGAATTTTTTTCTTTGTTTTTTACATAAATTTGGCTTGGTGCAAATTCACCTATTAAAATAACAGTCAGTCCAGGTATTTTGTTATATTTTTCTTTTAAAGAAAGAACTTCTTTTTTAATTTGTTCTCTTAATAAAGCCGCTTCTTTTTTTCCGTCAATGATCATATCTAAATTAAAAACTTATAAAACATTTCATTAATAAAGTTTCTTAAAAAAACTAAACCTAGAATTAATATAATTGGAGAAATATCTACCGAACCTAAACTTGGTATATATCTCCTAATAAAACTTAAAGGTGGGTTGGTTAATTTATAAGCAACTTCTAAAATAGAATAAACAAAACGATTACTAATATTAATCACATTAAAAGCAACTAACCAGCTTGCAACAGCACTAATAATTAAAACCCAAATATAAATTTCAACCACTTGATTAAATAAAATTAGAATAGAATTCATTATTTTTTTTCCACGTAAATAGAAGTACTTGGAAAAGCAAATGATGCATTATTTTTTTCAACGATCGTTTTAATCTCCAAAGCAAGTGCATCTTTAACTTTAAGCCAATCGACGTAGTCGCCTGATTTTGTATAACAAATTAATCTAATATCAATTGAACTCGCTGCAAATTTATCAATTTCAACTGACAGCATGGTCTCTTCGGATATAAGAAATTCTTTACTTGAACGAATGTAATTTTCAATTTCCTGTTTTATCTTTTTTAATTGATCGCTGGTTGTTCGGTACTCAACTCCAATCATCCAATCAATTCTTCGATTAGTAATTAAAGAATTATTGATCACAGCTTTTTCTGCAAATTGAAAATTAGGAATGGTAGCTAAAGATTTATCAAACCTTCTAATCACTGTAGATCTAAATCCAATGTTTTCTACAATACCTTCAATAATACCTTCGACATAAATCCAATCACCTACTTGGAATCTTCGCTCAACTAAAACTAAAATACCTGAAATTAAATTTTTAAATAAATCTTGTGCACCTAAAGCCACCGCAACACCAAATAAACCTAGTCCAGCTACAACGGGGCCGATCTTTATACCCCATAAGTCTAATACTGCTGCTAGACCTAAAATAATTATTAGAACTTTAATTGCGTTAATGATCCAATTAACTAAATCTCTAGAGAGCAACATCTCGATAGACTTAATCACTACTGACAGAGGACCAATGACTTGATGAAAAGACCAAAAAATTAAAATGGTTATCAACGAACGATTAAGAGTATCAATAACATTGCTTTCAACCGTTAAATAACTTGTTGCAACAAAAAAACCTAAAACGATTGGAAAAAACTTTACAGGACCTTCCAAGGCCTGAACGAGAGAATTATCAAACTTATTAGATGATTTTAAAACAAAGCTCTCCAACCTTCTTACAATAAACTTTGATAGAACACCTCTTAAAAACAGAAAGAATATAAATATAGCTAGAGCAATAACAATCTCAGAAATATTAATTCCTGAAATTCCTTTTATCCAAACTTCTAAAAAAAGATTTTTAAAATTTTCTAATATGCTCATAATTTATATTCTTAACAATTCTTCTCCAGGATTAAAAACCTCGATTTTATTCCAGCCTGCTAATTTAAAGGCTTTTGCAATTTTTTCACTTATACACATAACTTTTGAATGTGTCATCAATTGGGTCAAGGAATAATTTTTTACTATATCAATAAAACTTTCAGCGCTTCTTAAAGAATAAATGTAAACTAAATCCGGTGGATACTGGTTTAGTAAATTTTTATTTTCATTATTTAACTCAGTTATTTTTGTTGATTGATAATTAATAATTTTATCTATTTGAAATCCTTCTTTTTTTAACTCACCTTCAAGATCATACGAAATATAATCCCCACAAAAATAAGCTAATTTAGATTTTTTATTTACTTTGTCTGAAATTAAAATCAAATTTTTTAATGCATTGACAGTCCCTCCTGCTGAAATAGTATTGGTAAATCCATTTTGTCTTGCAATTTTTTCTGTCATGGTGCCAACACAAAAACATTGAATTTTTTTGTTATTATTTTTTAAACTTAAATGTCTAATTGCATTTGCGCTTGTGAAAATAAATGCATCATAGTCATCAGAATTAATTGAAGATGCATTGTTTGAAGTAATTTTTAAAGTTGGTAAATGAAAAATTTTATGTCCACTAGAAAATAATTTTTGCATCATATCTTCTGCATCAATTAAAGGTCTAGTAATTAAAATGTTCATTAATTTTTTTTAAAATGATTTCCTGCTTTTTTTAAAAGTTCAGTTGCTACGGTGTAGCCAATGCTTTCTGCATCTTCAATTTTTCCTTTAACCTCATGATAAAAAGCTTCTGATCCGGAGTCTGAAAACAACTGTGAGCTTAATATTAAATATTGACCCTCTAATCTTGCAAAGCCGCCAACAGCTGTATCGCAGTCTCCACCTAAAACTTTTAATAAATTTCTTTCTGCGATTGCGCATACTCTTGTTTCATGATGATCAACTGGTTTTAAAATTTCTGTAATTTCTTTATTTTCTTTTTTACATTGAGCAGCAATAATTCCTTGTCCAACTGCTGGCAGCATTTCAGAAGTTGAAAAAATTTGCTTAGCGTGTTGTTCGAGCTCAAGAGATTTAAGGCCAGCCAAAGCAAGTATAATTGCATCGAATTCGCCATCTTTTAACTTTTGTATGCGAGTATCAATGTTGCCTCTTATATTTTTAACTAAAATATTTTTATTTATTAACTGTAACTGTAAATTTCTTCGTCTCGAACTGGATCCTATAATGGCATTATCTAACTGTTTAATATTATTAAATTTTAAACTCACTAAAGCTTCTCTGGGATCGTTTCTTTCAATATAGGCTCCAATATGTAGAGATTCTATTTCCTCTGAAGCCATATCTTTTAAAGAATGAATAGCGATATCAATTTTGTTTTGCAGTAAGGCTTCTTCGATTTCTTTACAAAATAAATTTTTTCCACCTATTTCTGATAATTTTTTATCATGAAATATATCTCCCGATGTTGTGATCGGGCTAATTTCAATCATAGCATCAGATAAATGAGAATTTTTTTTTAAAATTAACTTCCTAACTCTATTTGCATAAGCAAGAGATAGTTTGCTCCCTCTTGCTCCTATAATAATTTTTTTCATTAATAACCTATATTTCTATGATTTCTACTTTATACTATTCTTTTTACGAGTTTAAAAAATAATGAAAAAAAATATTAAATTTTTAGGGATAGAAACTAGTTGTGATGAAACAGCGGCTGCTGTTATTCAAGAAAATGAAGATGGTTCAGCAAAAATTTTATCAAATGTTGTCTCAAGCCAAATTAAAGAGCATGAAAAATTTGGAGGAGTCGTTCCTGAACTAGCTGCAAGAGCTCATATCGAAAACATCGACTTTATAATTAAAAAAGCTTTAACAGATAGTAAATCTGAGATTAGTGAGCTGGATGGTATAGCTGCAACTGCTGGACCGGGTTTAATTGTTTGTCTGACTGTTGGTCTTAATGTTGGAAAATCAATTGCAGCTTTTGGAAACAAACCTTTTGTAGCAGTTAATCATTTAGAGGGGCACGCGCTCAGTCCTGGACTAGAACACAAAATGAGCTTTCCTTATTTACTTTTATTAATTTCAGGCGGACATTCTCAATATCTTATTGTCAAAGATATAAATGAATATGAACAACTAGGCACAACAATTGATGATGCTTTGGGAGAAGCATTCGACAAAACTGCAAAAATTTTAAACTTAGGATATCCAGGCGGACCGAATGTTGAAAAGTTTGCAAAACTTGGTGACGAAAAATATTTTAAATTACCTGAACCTATAATTAATCGAGCTGGCTGCAATCTTTCTTTCGCTGGTCTTAAAACTGCAGTTTTAAGAGAAGCCAAAAAAATAAATAATGATGAAAAACTTAAATATAATTTAGCTGCTTCATTTCAATACACAATCAATCAGATACTTAAGAAAAAAACAAAAGAAGCAATGAAACAATTTAAAGAAAAAATACCTTCAAAAAATAAAATACCTTTTATAGTGGCAGGAGGTGTTGCTGCTAATCAATCTATACGTAAAACCTTGACAGAGGTTTGTGAAGAGATGAATTTCGTCCCACAATTTCCTAATATAAAATTTTGTGGTGATAATGCAGCTATGATTGCTTGGGCTGGTATACAAAAATTTAAAAAAAACCAAACTGACAAACTTGATATAGAGGCAAGATCTAGATGGCCGTTAGATCCAAATGCTAAGTATTTAAAAGGACCTGGTCTCAAATTATAATTAAAACTAATACTTTTTTGTGAATAAATACTCAGTTTGCGCAGCTGCTATCTTTTGTTTCATGTAATTCAAATTTCAATTTGTTAAAAGTAGTCTCATCAAAAAAAGAGGATATATTGAAAAATTTGATCTTTAATTTTAAAGACCCAAAAATTAAAAAAATTAAGAACCCAAAAAATACCTTGGGTGGCAAGGGAGCTAATTTAGCTGAAATGGGTCGTTTGGGTATGCCTGTTCCTCCAGGGTTTATTATCTCAACTGATGTATGTGATCTCTTTTATAAAAATAAAAAAAAATTACCAAAACAGATTTTAAAAAATATTCAAACTGAACTTAAATCGATTGAAAAACTTACTAATAAAAAATTTGGTGATTAAAAAATCCACTGTTAGTATCAGTTCGTTCAGGGGCTAGAATATCAATGCCAGGTATGATGGATACGATCCTCAACTTAGGGTTAAATGATAAAACAGTTAAAGCGCTCGCTAAAAAAACTTCAAACGAAAGATTTGCTAAAGACAGTTATCGAAGGTTTATTCAAATGTATAGCAACGTTGTTTTGGATATTGAGGGTCATTTATTTGAAGACATGATTGATAATCAAAAATTAACAAAAGGAGTATTGCTAGATACTGAACTTGATGAAAATGATTGGGACGAATTAATTGTAAGATTTAAAGAGCTTGTAAAAAAACAAACCAAAAAAGAATTTCCTCAAAATGTCCAAGATCAACTTTATGGAGCCATTAGCGCTGTCTTTTTATCTTGGGAAAGTCAAAGAGCAAAAACTTACAGGAAATTAAATCAAATCCCTGGTCACTGGGGAACTGCTGTAAACGTTCAATCGATGGTATTTGGAAATATGGGAAATGATTGTGCTACGGGTGTTGTTTTTACAAGAAACCCTTCAACGGGAGACAATAATTTTTTTGGTGAATATTTAATCAATGCACAAGGTGAGGACGTTGTGGCAGGAACAAGAACACCTCAATACATAACTACGAAAGCAAAAAAAAGTGCTGGAGCAAAAGATCCTTCGATGGAAGAGACGATGCCAAAAGTTTATCAAGATTTAAAAAAAACTTTGCTCAAATTAGAAAACCATTACAAAGATATGCAAGATGTGGAGTTTACTGTTGAAAATAAAAAACTTTGGATTTTACAAACACGATCTGGAAAAAGAACTGCTGAAGCAGCTGTCAAAATTGCAGTTGATATGGTTGCTGAAAAATTAATTTCAAAAAAAGATGCTCTGCTTAGAATTGATCCAAACGCTTTAGATGCTTTATTGCATCCGACATTAGATAAAAATGTAGAGAAAAAAATAATTGCAAAAGGATTACCTGCTTCACCGGGTGCTGCGTCAGGAAAAGTTGTGTTTACTGCAGAAGAAGCAGAAAGATTAAATGGCATGATGCAAAATACAATTTTAGTCAGAGTAGAAACATCACCTGAAGATATTCATGGAATGCATGCTGCAAAAGGAATTTTAACTGCACGTGGTGGAATGACAAGTCACGCAGCTGTAGTTGCTAGAGGAATGGGTAGACCGTGCGTTTCTGGTTCAACTGACATTTCAATCGATTATGAAAAAAAACAATTTAAAGCTGGAGATATCATCGTCAAAGAAGGTGAAATGATTACAATCGATGGAACTAGTGGTGAAGTAATTTTAGGAAATGTTCCAACTGTTCAGCCAAAAATATCAGGTTATTTCTCAAAAGTAATGAGTTGGGCTGATCAATTTAGAAAACTTAAAATCAGAACTAACGCAGAAACTGAGAAAGATTCAAAAGTTGCTAGAGAATTTGGAGCTGAAGGAATTGGTCTTTGTAGAACAGAGCATATGTTTTTTGATCAGGAAAGAATTTTATCTGTTAGAGAAATGATTTTGTCTAAATCAAAAGAAGATAGAAACAAAGCTTTAGCAAAATTATTACCTCACCAAAAAAATGACTTTAAGAGCATATTTAAAGTAATGAATGGATTGCCAGTTACAGTAAGACTATTAGACCCTCCACTTCATGAGTTTTTACCAAAAACAGATAAAGAAATCGAAGAAGTAGCAAATTCAACAGGTATTGATCATAAAGAAATTAAAGATCGTACCGATGAATTACACGAACAAAACCCGATGCTAGGACACCGAGGATGCAGATTAGGTATTTCTTTTCCTGAAATTTATGAAATGCAATGTGAAGCTATTTTTGAGGCTGTAGTTGAATGCAAAAAAGAAAAAATTAAATCTGTAACTGCAGAAATTATGATTCCATTAGTTTCAACGGATACCGAACTTCAAATTTTAAGAGCATTAGTTAATCGTGTTGCAAAAAAAATTGAAGCTAAACATAAACTTAAATTAGATTATGTGGTTGGCACGATGATTGAACTACCAAGAGCTGCGTTACAAGCACAGGAAATTTCGAAACACGCAGATTTCTTTAGTTTTGGAACAAACGATTTAACACAAACTACTTTTGGTATTAGTCGTGATGACTCTGGAAAGTTTTTAAATGATTACATCAATAATAAAATATTTGAAATTGATCCATTTGTAAGTCTTGATCAAAATGGAGTTGGTGAACTAATTAAAATTGCGTCTGAAAAAGGAAGAAAGACAAATAGAAATATTAAGCTTGGTATTTGTGGTGAGCATGGTGGTGATCCAAAAAGTATAGAGTTTTGCTCCAAAGTTGGACTTAACTATGTGTCCTGTTCTCCTTTTAGAGTACCAATTGCTAGATTAACTGCTGCACAAGCTGAAATTAAAAAATTAAACTAAATTTTTTTCAAAAAACTCTATCGTTCTTTTCCAAGCTAAGTCAGCGTTTGTTTTATCATACCGAGGTGTAGAGTCGTTATGGAAACCATGATTACAGCCCTTATAAATATGTGCTGTATAATTTTTTTTATTAGCTTTTAATGCAGCTTCATAATCAGGCCAACCTTTATTAATTCTTTCATCTAGTTCTGCATAATGAAGTAAAAGAGGAGCTTTAATTCTTGGAACATCTTCCGCTTTAGCTTGACTGCCGTAAAAAGGAACTGAAGCAGATAATTCTGGATAAGCAACGGCTAAGGCATTGCAAACACCTCCACCATAACAAAATCCAACCGCACCAATTTTTTTATTTGTATCAGCATGATTGTATAAAAATTCAAACCCATTAAAAAAATCATTAAGGAGTTTTTGATTATCAATTTTACTTTGTAATTCTTTTCCATCAGCATCATTTCCAGGGTACCCACCAAGAGAGCTCAAGCCATCTGGCGCTAGTGCAATGAAACCTGCTTTTGCAATTCTTCTTGCAACATCTTTAATATAAGGATTAAGTCCACGATTTTCATGAACTACTAAAACAGCTGCCGTTTTGTCGTTTGCTTTAGAAGGTTTTACAAAATAACCTTTTATTTTTCCGTTTCCATTTTTACTTTCGTATTCAACATAATTAGCTTTAATATCAGGATCATTAAAACTTACTTGCTCTGCATAAGCATAATTAGGAATTAAACTATTGAAGACACTTAAAGCCGTAACACCTGTTGCGGTGTACTTACCTACATTTTTTAAGAATTCTCTTTTTGTAATTTTTCCGTGAGCATAATGATCATAAAGTTCAAGTATTCTTTGATCAAAATCTTTTGCTGTTAATTTTTTTTCTTTTTTAATCATAATTATTAATTATAACTTGTTTTGTAACTTTGAGAACAATTTTAATTAATGCAGTATTGGCTAGTAAAATCTGAACCTAATGTATGGTCTATCGATCAACAAGAGAATGCTGGGGCTAAGGGTGTAGCATGGGATGGAGTTAGAAATTATCAAGCAGCTAATAATCTAAAAAAAATGAAAAAAGGAGATCTTTGTTTTTTTTATCATTCAAATATTGGTAAAGAAATTGTAGGGATCGTGGAGATAATTAAGACCGCCTTTCCCGATGTAACAGACAAAAGTAAAAAATTTGTTGCGGTGCAAATCAAATTTAAAGAAAAGTTAGAAAGACCCATAAGCCTTGAAATAATTAAAAAAACTAAAGAAATTCAGCATTTACCACTCATTAAACAAAGCAGATTATCAGTAATGCCAATTGACTCTAATAGCTGGAAAATAATAAATAATATGAGTAAAATTTAAAAATTAAAAAATAGATCTATGGCTAAAAGAAACAAAAAAAAGAAAACTAAGAAAAAAGTTAAGAAAAAATTAAAAGTTTCAAAATTAAAAACTTCAAAAAAAAATACCAGCTCACATCACGAAGATGAATTAGTGTTTAAAGTAACAAAGCCATGGGCTGCAAAAGCTTACGTTAATAAAGACGGTTACAATAAAAAATATAATCAATCGATTAAAAAAAATGATGACTTCTGGAAAAAAGAAGGAAAAAGATTATCTTGGATTAAACCATATAAAAAAATTAAGGAAGTTAAATACAGTAAAACAGATGTAAAAATTAAATGGTTTCTTGACGGTAAACTAAACGTTTCAGCTAACTGTATTGATCGACATTTAAAAAAGCACGGTAACAAAACTGCCATCATTTGGGTGGGAGATGATCCAAAAAATTCTCAAGAAATTACTTACAAAGAATTACACAAAAATGTTTGCAAAACGGCAAATGTTTTAAAAAACATGGGTGTTAAAAAAGGTGACAGAGTTACAATTTACTTAACTATGATACCTCAACTTGCTTATGTGATGTTGGCATGCACAAGAATTGGTGCCGTTCACTCAATTATATTTGGTGGATTCTCATCGGACTCGATTGCAACAAGAGTGAATAACTGTGAGTCTGAATATTTAGTGACAGCAGATGAAGGTTTAAGAGGTGGTAAAACTATTCCACTTAAAAAAATCGCAGACGAAGCCTTGGAACAATGCCCTGGTGTTAAAAAATGTTTAGTTATTAAACACACTGGTGGTGATGTTAACTGGAATGATGAGAGAGATGTTTCGTATGAAAGAATGATGAATAATGCATCCACAAAATGTGATCCTGAAGTAATGGATTCAGAAGATCCATTATTTATTCTTTATACGTCTGGCTCAACTGGAAAACCTAAAGGAGTTCTTCACACAACAGGTGGTTATCTAGTTTATGCTTCAATGACACATCAATATATTTTTGATTACAAGCCTAAAGATATTTACTGGTGTACAGCTGATATCGGTTGGGTTACTGGACACAGCTATATTATCTATGGACCACTTTCGAATGCAGCAACTACAATTATGTTTGAAGGAATTCCAAATTATCCAGACAGCTCACGTTGGTGGCAAATAATTGATAAATATAAAGTTAATATTTTCTATACAGCTCCAACTGCAATCAGATCTTTAATGAAAGAAGGTGATGCTTTGGTTAAATCTACAAGCAGAAAATCTTTGAAACTTTTAGGAACCGTAGGTGAACCAATCAACCCAGAAGCTTGGATGTGGTATTACAAAGTGGTTGGTGACTCTAGATGTCCAATTGTTGATACTTGGTGGCAAACGGAAACAGGTGGAATTCTTATTTCAGCACAACCTGGCGCGATTGATTTAAAACCAGGTTCAGCGACTAAACCTTTCTACGGTATTAAGCCTGAATTGGTAGATGAGAAAGGTAAAGTGATAAAAGGTGAAGGTGAAGGTAGGTTATGTATGGCTGCTTCTTGGCCTGGTCAAATGAGAACTGTTTATGGTGATCACCAAAGATTTATCGATACTTACTTTTCACAAGTTGATGGAAAATATTTTACAGGTGACGGTGCTAGAAGAGATAAAGATGGTTACTACTGGATTACAGGCCGGGTAGATGATGTTATCATCGTATCGGGTCATAATTTAGGAACTGCAGAAATAGAAAGCGCCTTTGTGGCTCATCCAAAAGTAGCTGAAGCTGCTGTTGTTGGCTACCCACACGACATTAAAGGTAACGCTCTATATTGTTACGTAACTTTAAAATCAGGTGAGCAACCAAGTGGTGACCTTGAAAGAGATTTAAAACTTTGGGTTAGAAAACAAATTGGACCATTAGCAACACCAGATATAATTCAATTTGCACCGGGTTTACCTAAAACAAGATCAGGTAAAATCATGCGAAGAATTTTAAGAAAGATTGCTGCTAATCAACATGAAGAGCTTGGGGACACAACAACACTTGCAGATCCAAGTGTGGTAGCTTCGTTGGTAGAAAACAGAAAAAATAGAGGATAGTTTTTTACAACTTCTTTGTTAACTCTAAGAATTCATTCTTAACTAAATTCCATTTTAACATAATAGAATTTAAAACAATTTCTTTGTCTAAAACTTTTAATTCATCTGCTATTGGCGACCAACGATAAAGAGCTTGTCCACTTTTAATAAAAGGATCTGTTGCATGATAAGAACTCCAATTAACCTCTCTTAGTCTTTGTTCAAATTCTAAATTAGCCTCTCTAATGAGTTTATCATCTAAGCCATTACTTTTTTCGGATTGAAGTATTTCAGAAAATATTTTTCCAACATTAACTTCTTTCAATCCTTTTTTATCTATTAAATAAGAATAGACATAAAGTGTGCAATCAGCTAATGCGACTAGATAAATATTCCACTTCGCGATTTCTATAGACTCTGAAAATTTATCATCTTCAAACATTGATAAATATCGAGTTCCAATTCTAGTTTTAAGATAACCATACAAAGTTGTTTGAGTGACTAATGCTGATCTTTGCTGAATAAAAAGTTTAATTTCATCTTCGGACTCCAATGAACTAATTTTTTTCGTAATTTTTAGCGAAGCAAAGGCCATATCTTTAAGATCACTTAAGCCTATTTTAAGTATTGAGAAAATTTTACTAATATTCAATTTTTAGTTGTCCTTATTTTATTTTTTACAATTTTCCTTGAAATATATAGATTTTTTTTGCCTTTTTTAACTTTTAATTACTTAATAGATCAGTATGATCTCTCGCATTAAGTTAACTAGTTAATAAAAAACGTTAAAAAAGGGGGAAAACATATGAGTAATAAAGATGCTCATTGGGAAAAAACAAGGAGCCATATGATAGTTACATTGGTGATTTGGTTTTTCTTTTCAACAGTTGTGTTTATGTTCGGTGAGAGCTTAAACACTTCAAGTTTTCTTGGGTACCCTCTAGCATATTACATGACAGCACAAGGTTCACTCCTAGCGTTCATCATTCTAATATTCTGGATGTCAGGTAAACAAGAAGACATCGACGAAGAATTCGGCTTCGGAGAAAGGGAGGATGACTAATGGCAAGTTCATTACAAGGTAAATCCTTCGTAGAAAATCTACCGAAGATATACGGTCTGTATACAGGCGGATTCATAGTATTCATCTTATTGATGGCTGTACTTGAATCAAATGGAGTTTCTGCCAAAACAATTGGTCAGTTCTTCTTAGCTTTTACAGTTTTAATCTATGCCTTGATTGGCTGGTTATCAAGAACCGTACAAGTAGATGCTTATTATGTAGCTGGACGAGAAGTTCCAACTGTATTTAACGGAATGGCAACAGCAGCCGATTGGATGTCTGGTGCTTCTTTCGTTGCAATGGCAGGTGGTATTTACTTTGGTGGCTACATCTATATGGCTTTCTTAGTAGGTTGGACAGGCGGATACGTGCTTGTTGCTTCTCTACTAGCTCCATACCTTAGAAAATTTGGTTGCTACACAGTGCCTGATTTTATTGGAACAAGATACGGTGGAAACTTTGTTCGTTTCTGCGCAGTACTAGTTTTAGTAATAGCTTCATTCACTTACGTGACTGCACAAATTAACGCTACAGGTACAATTGCATCAAGATTCTTAGGCATTCCATTCGGACAAGGTGTTTGGGTTGGATTATTAAGTATCTTGTTATGTTCAATGCTTGGAGGAATGAGAGCTGTAACTTGGACTCAAGTAGCTCAGTATATCGTGTTAATTATTGCTTATCTAATTCCAGTATTCTGGATTAGTAACAAATTTGGATATGGAGTATTTCCACATCTACAATTAGGAGCAGAAGTTGCGCGTATTGCTGAACTTGAAGCTCAGTATGGATTAGTTAAAAACACTGCTGAACAAATAAAAGCAGCTGGTGTACCAGGTGGTTTAGCTTATATCAGCACACCACACTCTGCTGTACCAGCAGGATCAGCTTGGAAATACATTTCGCTTGCGATCTGTATGATGGTGGGAACTGCATCGTTACCTCATATTCTTATGAGATACTTTACAACTCCTTCTGTTAAATCAGCTAGAAAATCAGTAGCATGGTCGCTATTCTTTATTTTCTTGCTTTATTCATCAGCTCCAATGTTAGCTACATTATCAAAAATTTCGTTGATCGATCCAACTCTATCAACTGGAATTATTGGTAAATCTATTTCTGATGTTCAGAATATAGAGTGGGTTAAAAATTGGATCGCAGTTAAACAAGCTTTCATAGCTGACTTTAACAATGATGGTATCTTGCAAATGAATGAATGGTTCATGCGAGGCGACGTTGTTGTATTAGCAACACCTGAAGTAGCCGGCTTACCTTATGTAATATCAGGGTTAGTAGCTGCTGGAGGTATGGCTGCTGCGATGTCAACTGCGGACGGATTAATTCTTGCGATAGCAAACGCTTTATCTCACGACATTTACTACAAAATCGTGAACCCTAAAGCCGATGTTAGAAAAAGATTGATCACAGCTCGTATCCTACTAGTTATCATTGGTGCTCTTGGTGCTTACATCGCATCTATGAGACTTACTGGTATCTTAGGAGCGGTTGCTTGGGCGTTCGACTTTGCGATGTCTGGTCTATTCTTCCCACTTGTACTTGGTGTATGGTGGAAGAGAGCTACTAGAGAAGGTGCAATAGCAGGTATCTTAGGTGGTTTAATTGCCGGAACTGCATACCTTATTTACGTGGCGCCAGCGTTCATGAACAAAACTCCTTGGTTACAAATCGATAACTTAAGATTTGGTATCATCGGAGCTGCCGTGAGCTTGATCGCAATGGTAGTTGTATCTCTTGCTACAAAAGAGCCAGATGCTGCAACTCAGAAAATGGTTGATGACTGCAGAGTACCAGCAGGTAAAACAATTATTTCTTCTAAAGCTTAAGAAAATATCTTAGGTTTAAAAATTAAAGGGGCGAATTTTTCGCCCCTTTTTTTTATCTCAAAAAATGATAGTTTAAATTATGCCAATCTGGATAATTATTTTAGATTATGTTCTAGGTATCATCATGTGGACCTTAATTGGTAGATCTGCCATGAATGTATTTCAACGAGAAGACTCCAATTTCTTTTTCATGAAAGCCTTTGTGATGATTACACAACCATTAATTAATTTATTCAAATTTATAACACCTTCTTTTATTGCAGGACCTATTGTGCCTTTATACGTCGCTTGGTTTTTTTATCTTATTCGTTTTTATTTAATGCCTTATTTACTTGGCTATTCAGTAATGGGTATGCTTTCGTTTCCACTAGAGAGTGATTTTTCAAAATCGATTTATCAACTTTTTTATAAGCAATAATTTTGACAAGATCAAAATATCAAATATATAAGTACTTATGGCTCAAGCTGTAAAAATTTCTCCAAGTATTTTATCCGCTGATTTTAGTAAATTAGGTGAAGAAATAATTTCTTTAGAAAAAGCAGGAGCGGATTATATTCATATTGATGTAATGGATGGTCACTTTGTACCCAATATTACAATTGGACCAGAGGTAATTAAAAGATTAAGACCCGTCACTAAATTAACTTTTGATGTGCATTTAATGATTGCACCGGTAGACAATTTTGTAAAAGATTTTGCAAATGCAGGTGCAGATATCATTACTTTTCATCCAGAAGCCACAAAAGATTTATCTCAAACAATAAAACTAATTAAAAGTTTTGGAAAAAAAGTGGGTGTTTCTTTAAAACCTAAGTCTCCCATTGATTTAATTGAAAACCACTTAAAAGATATAGATTTAATTTTAATTATGAGTGTTGAGCCTGGTTTTGGGGGACAAAAATTTATGCCAGAGGTTTTAGATAAAATGAAAAAACTAAGAAATATCGTTAATGAAAAAAAACTTAACGTTGATATTGAAATTGATGGTGGAATAAATTTTGAAAATAGTAGCAAAGCAAAAGAATTTGGTGCAAATATTTTAGTTTCAGGATCAACTGTTTTTAAAGAAAATAATGGTGATCTAAAAAAGAATATTCAACTGCTTAGAACCAATTAATGTTTAATTTAAAGGCTGGGTACTTTTACTTATTAGCAGTAAGGATTTTATCTTGGCGTTTTATTAAACAACTTTATTTTAATACTAGCTATTACAATAATTCTCTTAAGACAAAAACTCCTGAGAAATTATACTTCTACCCTAACCCCTATTTACTTTCTTCATTTATAAATCAAAAAATATTTAATTTTAAACTTTCAAAGATTGATGAAGAAAATTTTTGGACTCATCATAAAGACCCCAAAGAAGAAGAAAATTTGAATAGTTTTTTTTGGTTAAATTTAATTAACCGAAAAAATAGTGGCTTAGTGGTTCAACAAATAATAACGAATTGGATCAACTTAAATAGAAAATATAATCATAAAACTTGGAATAGTCTTAATACAAGCAAAAGAGTTTTGGCCTGGCTACTTAATGCAGATATTATTCTTAATCATGGAGATAAGTCTTTTAGAGATAAATTCTTTAACTCCATTATAAGTCAAGTAAATCATTTAAAAAAAATTCTTAATAGCGAACATGATCCTGTAAAAAAAATTGAAATTATTTCTGCAATAATATTATCGGGCTTAGTTTTTAAAGATTACAATAATAACTTTGAAATAGGACTTAAATTATTAAAAAATATAGTTGAAGATTTTTTTGATAATGATGGTGCACCAATTAGTCGAGATATTTATGATTTAGTTCAGTGCTCAAAATTTTTAATAATTATCAAAGAGTGTTGTAGAGATGCTCAGGAATATATTCCTGACTATTTAGATGATATTGTTCAAAAAATAGTTGTTTGCGTTTATTCACTTAAAAACCCAACGGATAAAAGCCCACTCTTTAATGGTGCTAGTGAATTTAAATTAGATACCTATTTAGAATATTTAGATGGCTTAAATTATAAACCTAAAGAATTATTAAAAAAAGTAAGTAATATTTTTATAGCTAGAGGTAAAAAAAATTTACTATTTTTTGATATTGGCTCACCTCCTAAAAGAACTTATTCCAATAATTATCAACTTGGCCCCTTGTCATTTGAATACTTTAATGAAGGAAAAAAAATTATAACAAATTGTGGCTATGGACATAAAATATCTAGAAAATTAGAGTTTATAAGTCGATTAACTTCAGCTCAATCGACCCTAACTTTAAACGACACTTCAGTTTTAAATTTTGAAAAAAACAATTTAATTTATGAGGCTTTTGGTTCGACTATCTCCTCTTCTTTTAAAGTTTTTGACTTTAAAGAAAATGACGAAAATAATTATTTAACTCTTTCAGCTAAACACGATGCTTATAAAGATAAATTTAATTACATTCATGAAAGGACTATTAAAATTGATAAAAAAACTAATGATTTATTTGGAGAAGATAATTTAACCACAGATCACATGGGATCAAAAACAGATAATTTCTACCACATTAGATTTCACCTTTATCCTGGAGTTAATGCAGTACAAACTATGGGAAAAAATTCAATATTGGTTCAAATTGACAAGAGCAAATCATTAATTTTCAAGGCTAATGAAGAAAATCTTAGCTTAGAAAAAAGTATATTTTTAGGAAGAAATAAAATAGTTAATAATTTTTGTATAACAATTACAGGTATTCTTGAAAAAAATAAAAATAAAACAATTAAATGGGAATTAAAAAGAAATAACTAATGAGTACTCAAAAAATTCGAACTGCATTAATTTCTGTTTCAGATAAAACTGATTTATCTGGTGTTCTTAAAACACTACACAAATATAAAGTAAAAATTATTAGCTCTGGAGGGACTTATAAAACTATAAAAGATCTTGGATATGCTTGCACAGAAGTATCTGCTTACACAGGTTTTAAAGAAATGCTTGATGGGAGAGTTAAAACTTTACATCCAAAAATACATGCTGGCATTCTTCATGACCGTTCTAATAAGCAGCATGCTAAAGAAATGCATAAACAAAATTTTCCTTCTTTAGATTTAATTATTGTTAATTTTTATCCATTTCAGAAAATTGTTCTTAATTCTAAGAATAATAAAGACATTATAGAAAATATTGATATTGGCGGACCAACCATGGTTAGAGCTGCAGCGAAAAATTTTAATAATGTTTTAATCATTACAAATAAAAATGATTATGCAGATTTAATAAATGAAATAGAAAAAAATAAAGGCAAAACATCACTTAACTTTAGAGAATACATGTCTAGCAAAGCATTTGGTTTAACTGCTTACTATGATGCTATGATCGCTAATTGGTTTAACAAAAAGTTAAACATTAAATTTCCTGAAAGAAAAACGATATTTGGACGTAAATTATCTGAACTTAGATATGGTGAAAATCCTCATCAAAAAAGCTCTATTTATGTAAGTGATTACAATGATAAGGAGCTAAATTTAAAACAACTTAATGGCAAGGAACTTAGTTACAATAACTATAATGATATCTATGCTTCATTAGATATTTTAGATTCTTTTAAAAAAATTTCAGCTACAGTAATAATTAAACATGCTAACCCTTGTGGAGTTTCAATAAATAGATCTCCAATTATCTCTTTTAAAAACGCTTACGCATGTGACCCAGTTAGTGCTTTTGGTGGCGTTATTGCTTGTAATTTTAAAGTTAATAAAGCAATTGCTAATGAAATTAACAAAAATTTTCTTGAAGTTATTTTAGCTAAAGGATTTGAAAAAGATGCTCTTAAAATTTTACGTAAAAAGAAAAATCTAAGAGTAATAGATATTTCAAAATTTAAGACAAAAAATCAAACTACTTTTAAAACATTTGATGGTTCTTTCTTAATGCAAGAAAAAGATAAACCTATTTTTTACAAAAAAAATCTTAAAACAATGACAAAAAACAAACCAACATCAAAAGAATTAAAAGAGATGGAATTTGCATTTAATATTTCAAAATTTGTTAAATCAAATGCAATAGTTTTAACAAATGATTTTTCTACTATCGGCATAGGTGCTGGCCAACCTTCTAGACTTGATAGTTGTAAAATTGCTATTCAAAAAGCAAAATTATTTCAGCCAAAAAAGATTAAAAATTCCGTTGCAGCATCTGATGCTTTTTTCCCTTTTGCTGATGGAGTCAAATTACTAATTAATGCTGGTGTAAAAAAGATTGTGCAGCCAGGTGGATCGATTAGAGACCAAGAAGTAATAAACGCTGCTAATAAATCAAATGCTAAGATGATTTTTACTAATATTAGACATTTTAATCATTAACTAAATTTGATCAATTTTTGCTGCTAAAATAAAATCACTTTCAGCTAAACCTTTAATTGCATGTGTAAAAATTTTAATTTTTGCATAACCCCAACCAAATAAAATATCTGGATGATGGCCTTCAGTCTCAGCTATCTCTCCTACTTTATTGATAAAAATTTGACTTTCCTTAAAATTTTTAAACTTAAATTCTTTTTCTAAGTAATAATTTTCATCATTATTACTTTTAACATCCCAACCATCTATTTTTTTTAAGTATTTATGAATTTCACTAACATCAAATGGAATAGTATTTCCATCACAGGCAACACATTTTTTTTTATGAAGAGGATCCATATTTTCATGGAGCGGGCAAAGGGGCTCGAACCCTCGACCTTCTCGTTGGCAACGAGACGCTCTACCACTGAGCTATGCCCGCAAAATTTAGTTAATATAATACATTATTTTTAAAATGGTCAACATAATGTTATAAGATTACTAAATGAAAGCAATAGATTTACCAAAAACAATTCCTGTGTTTCCTTTAAGTGGTGTGATTTTTTTTCCAAACACAAATTTACCACTTAATATATTTGAGCCGAGATACTTAGCATTAGTTAGTGATTGCATGAAATCAAATAAATATATGGGAATGATACAAGCTAAACATAATACATCAGACGTTTATTCAGTAGGGTGTCTTGGAAAAATAACAGAACATAAAACAACAAATGATGGTCGTCTTTTAATTAATCTTGTCGGCGTAACAAGATTTCAAATTAAATCTGAGTTAAATAATAATAAACTTTATAGAGAATTTATAGTTGATTATGAAAAATTTTCAGATGACCTAAAAAAAGTTAATGAAGAGATAAAATCTTTTGATGAAGTAAGTGAATTGTACAAAAAAACAAAAATCTTTTTTAAAAAAAATGGTTTGTTGCTTAACTGGAATGAATTTGAAAAATTAGACGAAAATCAAAGAATAAACACGCTAGCAATGATTGCGCCAATTTCTAATGAAGAAAAACAAACGATTTTAGAATCAGTACAATTAAAAACAAAAACTAAAACCTTATCTGAAATTATTAATTTTTATCTTCACGATCAAACTGAAAATAAAGCTACACTGCAGTAACTAAAATACAATTCCTGTATCTGAAATCTTTTTACTAATTTTTTTTATAAAATTAAAATTTTTAACATTTTGTAAAACTAAATTTCTAATTGGAGATATATGCTTCCTATCTTTAAAAAATAAATTAGTTAAATTTATCCCAAGACTAAGCATGGTATTTTCAGGTTTCCTTGAATTGTAAAAATCTTTTAGGATGTAAGTATTTTTTAAAGAAATACCTAAATTATTGTTTTTTAATAGAAGACTTTCTAATTTTCTAATATCTCTTAATATTAAATTAAATCCCTGCCCTGCCATTGGATGAATAGCATGAAGTCCATCTCCTAATATTAAAACATTTTTTTTAAAATATTTTGTTTTTAGGTTAAGAAAAATTGGGAAAGAACTTATGTTATTAATTTTTATTATCTTAATATTTTGTAAAATATTTTTGATCTTATTTTTTAATATCAATCTTAGATTTTTTGAATTAGCTCTAAAAAATTCAGAATCTACACTCCAAACAACTGAAAAAATATTTTTTTGAATTGGTAAAATTGCTAAAGGTCCTTCTTTCAAAAAATATTGGGCTGCCGAAATGACCTGTGATTTATGATGGATAGTAGTTGTAACTGAAAATTCTTTATAATTTTTTTCGATATCTCTATTTTCAGCAATTTTATCATATAATTTTGACCTGCTTCCAATACACAAAATAATTAAATCATATTCATAAGATTTTGCTTTAGTTTCAATGCTACTTGTTTGATAGTTAATTGAAGTAATTTTTTTTTTAATAACTTTAATATTTTTATTTTTTAAAAGCTTTTTATTAAGAAAATTTTTTAATTCTTCATTTTTATAGATGAACATTAATTTTTTTTCTTTTTCATCTAAATTCAAAAAATTAAATATCTTATTGTTGTCTTCATAAAATAATTTAACTTCTTTGATTGGAAAAAAAATATTCTTATTAACTTCTAATTTATCAATTAAATATTTATAATTAGTCTCTGATATGGCTGTCGTCCTTAAATCTTTTAAAGGTTTTGAGGAAATTTTAGGTGAGCAATAAAAGTCTATTTTAATATTTTGTTTAGCTAAAATATTAGCGGTTGTTAATCCGCTTAGCCCGTCTCCAATAATACAAATTTTTTGCATAATTTTTTAAAAAAATTTTATCAATTAAATAAAAATGATACAAAGTAAAATAAATGATTCGATAACTAAACAATGATTTACAATAAAATATTAGATTTTTTGAAAAATAGAACCATTGAATTAGTCGGCTTAATAATAGTATCTGCAGCTATTGTTTTAAGCATTTCTTTTTTTTCATATTCACCTGCAGATCCGTCCTATGTCTATAATGCAGAAAATGTTCAAATAAACAATCTATTAGGAATTTATGGTGGCTTAGTAGCTGACTTTCTACTTCAAAGCTTTGGTCTCATATCTTTCATGATTCTGATTACATTCTTATCTTGGGGTATTCATTTAATAGTGAAAAAATCTATTTCAAATATATTAACTAAAAGTCTTTTTGTAGTTTTATATATTATTTTTGGCTCTACCTTAATTTATTCAACTTTTAATAATTCATTTTGGTTGATTGACAATGGTAACTCTGGATTTGTTGGGCACTTTATTTATAATTTTACTATAAATTATATTCCAATACTTAAAAATCAATATACGCCTTTTGTATTAATAGTTTTAACATTAATATTTTTTTTACTTGCATCTGAAATAAATTTTAGAATTTTTTTAAATGCAATAAAAAAGATTTTTAATCTATTTAGTAAGAAAAATATTACCCCAGTTGCTGAAAATATTAATACTGAAGAAATTGATGAAGAAAAAGATTTACCTTTAGAAGAAAAAAAACAACGATCTTTTCTTTTTGAAAAAATAATAGAAAAAAAAAGAAAAACCAAAAGAGAATAATTTAAAAGAATTTAAGCTTCCTTCAGTTGAGCTTTTAGAAAAACCTCCTTCAAAATTAAATTTACTTGATCAATCTAAAAATAGACCAGAAGGTGAATTTATTGAAAAAGTTCTTCTAGACTTTGGAGTCGATGGTAAAATTAAAAAAATTAACAATGGACCTGTTGTAAGCTTATATGAATTTGAACCAGCTCCAGGTGTAAAGGTTTCTAAAATAATAAATTTATCTGATGATTTAGCTAGAAACACTAGTTCAACATCAGCTCGTGTATCTACCATTCCTGGAAAAAATACAGTTGGAATTGAAATTCCTAATGAGTCTAGAGAAAGTGTATATTTAAAAGAAATTGTTACTAACGAAAAATTTCAAAAAAAAGAAATCAAACTTCCAATCGCTCTAGGTAAAAGTATATCTGGTATGCCTTTGATTGGAGACTTAACTACTATGCCTCATTTACTAATCGCTGGAACTACGGGATCTGGAAAATCTGTTTGTATTAATACGATTATAGTTTCTCTTCTATACAAACTGAGTCCTGAACTATGTAAATTTATTTTAATAGACCCAAAAATGCTAGAGCTTTCCGCTTATGAAGGTATTCCACACTTATTGTCTCCAGTTATTACCGACTCTAAGAAAGCTGCTTCTGCACTCGGTTGGACAGTTAGAGAAATGAATAGTAGGTACAAATTGATGAGTAGAGAAGGTGTCAGAAACATAGATGGCTATAATGCAAAGCATAAGCTTAAAATGCCTTATATTGTTGTCGTAGTTGATGAAATGTCTGACTTGATGCTTGTGGCAGGAAAAGAAATTGAAAACTACATACAAAAATTATCTCAGATGGCAAGAGCGGCAGGTATTCATATTATCATGGCCACGCAACGACCTAGTGTTGATGTTATCACTGGAACAATTAAGGCTAACTTTCCAACTAGAATATCTTTTCGAGTAAGTTCTAAAATCGATAGCAGAACTATACTAGGTGAACAAGGTGCTGAACAATTATTGGGTAATGGAGATATGTTGTTTATGTCTTCAGCTAATAGAATAGTTCGAATTCATGGTCCATACGTATCTGAAAAAGAAATTGAAAAAATTACAAATATTCTTCGGGCTCAAGGAGAACCAGATTATATTGATGAGATTACAGCAAATGATAAAGTAGAAAGCTCTATTTCAGATACAGATGGGGAAACCGACGATTTATACAATGAAGCCCTAGATATTGTTAAAACAGAAGGAAAGGCATCTACTAGCTTTTTACAAAGAAAATTACAAATTGGTTATAACCGGGCGGCTCGAATTATTGATATGATGGAAGAAAAAGGTATTGTAAGTAAAGCTAATCATGTTGGTAAAAGAGAGGTTTTATAAATTTTGTACAAAAAATTTTTTTTTTTCCTATTTATTTTCTATTTAAGTATTCTAGAACTAAACGCTAATGAAAAAAATTTCATTATAGATCAACTTATATCTACTAATAATCTCAATTTTGATTTTACTCAAACATCTAATGAAAAAACTGAAAAGGGTAATTGCACTTTAGTTTTTAATAATAAACTTCATTGTAAGTATAATGATGAATATCAAAAAGAAATTCTAATAAAAGAGGATTCATTAATAGTCACACAAAAAAGATATAATAAGCAATTCTTTTATCCTCTCAAAAACTCTCCATTTGTAAAAATTTTAAATAAAGAAAATTTAATCAATATAATTAAAGATGCTAATTTAAATATTAATGAAAGAATTGAACTGAATTATATCTCTGAAAGTGAAATTACTGTTTATTTTAATAAATCAGATTATACTTTATTAGGTTGGCAAATTACAGATAACTTTCAAAATCAAATTAATTTTTTTATAAAAATTTTGTCAATGAATGTGATGATAGATAATAATATCTTTAAAACACCTAAGATTAATCAATAACTAAAATTAATTTCTTCTTCTCTAAAAACTTTAAAACCTCTTGATAGATAATTCCTTAATGCATTTTTGTGATCTAATGTACAAGTGTGTACCCACAACCTTTTAATCTTCTCATTAAAAGCTTGGCTAATTATGTGCTTTAAAAGCATTGAGCCAAGATTTTTACCTTGGTACTCCTTTAAAATGCCCATTTGGATAAGCTCAATTTCAAAAGAGGAACTGTGGTGTTCTTGCTCATAAAAACCCACTAAATCATCATTTTTTTTCATTATTCCAGTAATCAGATTAGGATTGTTTATATATCTTTCCCACTCTTTATCAGACCATAGTAATCGGTCTCTCCAAAAATGATCTTTGCCAATTTGTCTGTAAAAAAATTTATTTATATTTATGTCTTTATTTTTATCTAAAATAATTTGGATGTCTGAAGGCAAAACTGCTTTTTCTAATTTTAAATTTTCTTTTTTTATTTCAAGAAAATATCTTTTTACTTTAGGCATTGGTAAGACAACTAACTAACCATTTTACCAATCTTTTCACCACCAAAAATGTGATAATGTAAGTGAGGTACTTCTTGCCCTCCATTTTGACTAATATTGCTTAAAACTCTATAGCCACCTTCTGCATTTGATATTTTAAGTAATTTTGTAACATGACTAATAGCTTTATTGAATTCAACTATTTCTTTGTCCGAAGCAGCTTCATTAAAATGATCTAAATCTACATAAGGACCTTTAGGAATTACTAATACATGAATTTTTTTTTGAGGATTAATATCATGAAAAGATAATACATATTCATTTTCATAAACTTTCTTACATGGAATTTCACCACGTAAAATTTTTGCAAATATATTATTTTTATCGTAGTTCATTTTTGACGTTTTTTTAATTCATTCATTACATCTTCAATTTTAATATCATTCGCTTCAAGATAAACCATTAAATGATAAATAACATCCGCTGCTTCATGTATTTTATTTGAATTTTGTTCTACCGACTCAATTAATTCTCCAATTTCTTCTTTAACTTTTTCAACACTTAAATTTTTATCGTTAAGAAGTTTATTAGTATATGATTTATCTGGGGAAGAATTTTTTCTTTCTCTAATAGTTTTTATTAATTGTTCTAGATTTTTAAACATTTTATAATCTTACCGATACATTCTTAGAATTCAAATATTCTTTAGCGTCTTTAATTTTGTGTTCTCCATAATGAAATATCGAAGCAGCAAGTACGGCGCTAGCGCCACCTTTAACAATACCATCATGTAGATGTTCTAATGTTCCAACTCCACCAGATGCGATTACAGGTATGTTGGTGCTACTCGTCACCGCTTGTAAAAGATCAATATCGTAGCCAGATTTAGTCCCATCCTTATCCATCGATGTTAGCAGGATTTCTCCTGCTCCATTTGTTTCAGCATCTTTAGCAAATTTTATAGCATCTATGCCTGTTTTGTTCCTTCCGCCATGAGTAAATACTTCCCATTTTTGATCTGAAACTTTTTTTGCATCAATAGCTACTACTATGCACTGTGAACCAAATTTTTTTGAAGCTTCTTTTACAAAACCAATATTATTTACAGCAGCTGTATTAATAGAAACCTTATCTGCACCAGCTAAAAGTAAATCGGTAATATTTTGGATGGTTCTAACGCCCCCGCCAACTGTTAGTGGTACGAAACATGCTTTTGCAGTTTTTCTAACTATTTCTACAATAGTTTCTCTATTTTCATTTGATGCGGTAATATCCAAAAAACAAATTTCATCAGCACCACCTTCGCTGTAAATTTTAGCTTGTTCAACTGGATCACCAGCATCTTTTAATTCTACAAAATTAATTCCCTTAACAACTCTTCCATTCTTAACATCTAAACAAGGAATAATTCTATTTTTAAGCATCAATCTCCTTTGCTAATTCTTCTAGCTTAATATCTCCATCATAAATTGCTTTACCAACTATTATGCCTTCAATGTTTCTACTTTTTAATTCTTTTGCCTTTTTAATATCTGTCATTGAAGAAACACCACCTGAGATAACTACTGGGCAATTTGATTGTTCTGCTATTTTTACAGTTTCATCAAAATTTGGGCTGGCTTTCATTCCGTCTCTATTGATATCTGTATAAATTATCCTACTAACACCAAAAGCATTTATTTCTTTTAGAAAGTCTAGAGTTTGAATTTTTAAATTTTCTTTCCATCCAGACACAGATAAATTTCCATCTTTTGCATCTAAACCTAAGGCAATTTTGTCTTTAAATTTATTACAAGCTTCTTTTAAAAAATTTTTATCTTTTATTGCTGCACTTCCTAAAATTACTTTTTCGACACCAATATCGATATACTCTTGAATACTTTCTAACGTTCTAATGCCGCCACCGATTTCAATTTTTAAGCCACTTTGTTTAACTATGTCTTTTATAACATCTAAATTAATTGTTTTACCTGATAGTGCACCATCAAGGTCTACGATATGCAAATTTTTAAATCCTTTATTTTTGTACTCTTTAGCTTGATCAATAGGTGATGTTTCGTACTCTGTCTTTTTTTCAAAATCTCCTTTGATAAGTCTTACACATTTCTTATCTTTGATATCTATTGCAGGAAATATTTTCATTAAAGTTTTATAAAATTATCAATTATTTTTAGTCCAATTTTATCACTTTTTTCTGGATGAAACTGAGTACCAAACAAATTATCTTTTTCAACAGCACAGACTATTTTTGTAGAATAATCTGTTGTTGCAGAAATAACTGACTTATCTTCTGGAATAAATTCATAACTATGAACAAAGTACATGTGAGATTTATTCTGGATCCCATTAAAAATTTTACTATCTTTAGTTATTTCAATTTCATTCCAGCCAATATGAGGTAATTTGAATTTTCCATTTTTGTTATCGATTTTTGAAACTTTCCCAGCAATCCAGCCTAAGCCTTTTGTTTCTGCTTCTTCATAACCTACATCTCCAAACATTTGTAAGCCGACACATATTCCAAGGAGTGGTTTTCGATTAGAAATTGCAAACTCTTTAAGAGCATCAACTAAACCATTGATACTATTTAATGACTCAACGCAGCTCTTAAAAGAACCTTGGCCTGGTAAAACGATTTTGTCGCTAGATTTTATTTTTTTGATATCTGAAGTAACTTCAATATTTACTTTATCTTTAGCTACCTCTGTAAAAGAATTTATAACTGAGCTTATGTTGCCCGATTGGTAGTCAACAATTGTGACATTCATTAAATCTAAATAGAACCTTTTGTCGATGGTATCGAATTTTTAATTCTTTTATCTATCGCTAAAGCATCTTTTAATGATCTAGCTAAACCTTTATAGCAAGACTCAATTTTGTGGTGACTATTTTCACCATAAATATTTTCAACGTGTAAGGTTACACCTGCTGCTTGAGAGAATGCTTGAAACCACTCTTTGAATAATTCAGTATCCATTTCACCAAGCTTCTCTACTGCTAAGTTTACTTTCCAAATTAAATAAGGTCTGTTTGATACATCAATCGAAACTCGACTTAATGTTTCATCCATAGGGATGATTGTTGAAGCATATCGAGTTATACCTTTTCGATTACCCGCAGCTTTTTTAATTGCCTCACCAATTGCAATTCCAGTATCTTCTGTTGTGTGGTGTAAATCAATATGAGTATCACCTTTTGCTTTAACTTCTAAATCTATCAAAGAATGTTTTGATAGTTGCTCTAGCATGTGATCCAAAAAGCCTATTCCAGTTTCAATTTTATATTTTCCTTTTCCGTCTAAGTTTACTGAAACAGAAATACTGGTTTCTTTAGTCTTTCTTATAATTTTTGCTTTTCTACTCATAATAATTAAGTCAATTTAGCCAATGATATATATAGAAATTAGTATTTTATCAATAAATGCTATTTAACTATTGAAGATTTCAAATTAGTCTCCACATATTCTAAAATGAATACAGCTGAAAAATGGCATGGAACTACTATTGTATTGCTAAGAAAAAATAATGAGACAGTAGTTGCAGGTGACGGTCAAGTAAGCTTGGGCAACACCATTCTAAAAAGCAAAGCAAAAAAAGTTAGAAAAATTGATAAACGTGGAGTTATAGCTGGGTTTGCTGGCTCAACTGCAGATGCTTTGACTTTATTTGAAAGACTAGAAGCTAAATTAGAAAAACACGCAGGCAACCTTCCACGTGCTGCTGTAGAATTAGCAAAAGATTGGCGAACAGATAAATATTTAAGAAGACTTGAAGCCTTGATGGCGGTAGCTGACAAAGACACAAGCTACATTATATCAGGAACAGGAGATGTGTTGGAACCTGAAGATGGAATTATTGGAATTGGCTCTGGTGGAAACTATGCACTTGCAGCTGCAAAAGTTTTAATGGAAACAAATTTATCAGCTGAGGAAGTCGCGAGAAAAGCTATTAAGATAGCATCTGATATTTGTGTATTTACTAATAACAATATTACGGTAGAAAAAGTTTAATTTATGAAAGAAGCTAATAAAGTTACTAATCTAAATTTAGTTATAAACGATAAAAAAAATGAAAGTTCTAGAGTAAGCGCTTTATCTCCAAGAGAAATCGTGTCTGAACTTGATCGTTATGTTATTGGACAAACAAATGCAAAAAAAGCAGTCGCAGTTGCTTTACGAAATCGATGGCGTAGACAAGCGCTTGATGCAGAAATGCGTGAAGAAGTATTGCCTAAAAATATATTAATGATCGGACCTACTGGTGTAGGTAAAACAGAAATTTCAAGAAGATTATCTAAATTAGCACAAGCACCCTTTATAAAAGTTGAAGCAACAAGATTTACTGAAGTTGGCTATGTTGGTAGAGACGTAGAGCAAATTATTAGAGATCTTATAGAAATTGCTATTGCTTTAGAAAAAGAGAAAAAAAGAAAAGAAGTTTATGCAAAAGCACAATCATCAGCTGAAGAAAAAGTTTTAGATGCTTTAGTAGGCAATAAAGCTAGTGCTGCTACTAAAGAAAGTTTTAGACAAAGATTAAGAAACGGTGATTTAGATGACACTGAAATAGAAATTGAGGTTAATGAAAACCCTTCAAACATGCAAAGTTTTGAAATACCTGGAATGCCTGGAGGCAACATAGGAATGATTAATGTTTCTGAGATCTTGGGAAAATCAATGGGTCAAAAAGCTAAAAAGAAAAAAATGACTGTAAAAGAATCTCATGAGATTTTAATCAATCAAGAATCTGATAAACTAATTGAGCAAGATAAAATTATTAGTGAAGCTAAAAAATCTACTGAAGATAACGGTATAGTTTTCTTAGACGAAATTGATAAAATTTCTGCAAGAGGAGATCGTGTTGGAGGTGATGTGTCTCGTGAAGGAGTGCAAAGAGATTTATTACCATTAATAGAAGGAACAACTGTAAGCACAAAATACGGTCCTATTAAAACAGATCACATATTGTTTATAGCTTCTGGAGCTTTTCAATTAGCTAAACCTTCTGATCTTTTACCAGAACTTCAAGGTCGATTACCAATTAGAGTAGAATTAAATGCTCTTTCAGAAGATGATTTTAAAAGAATTCTAAAAGAACCAGATAATAGTTTAATTAAACAATATGCAGCATTACTTAAAACTGAAAATGTAGATTTAGAATTTACTGAAGATGGAATTGATTTAATTGCTAAAGTTTCAGCAGAAGTTAATGCTTCAGTTGAAAATATTGGAGCAAGAAGACTACATACACTTCTTGAAAAAATACTTGATGAAATTAGTTTTACTGCACCTGACAGATCAGGTGAAAAAATTATTATTGATAAAAAATACATAGAAAAAAATCTTGGCGAATTAGCTAAAGATATGGATCTAAGTAAATTTATTTTATAATTTTCTTAATTTAACTAATATTGCACCCTCACCACCATCAGCAACAGTTGCTGGCTCTATAGAAATGATTTTTTGAGAAAGCTCATTGTTAGTATTAAGATATTCAGGCACAGAGAACTTTAATTTACTTAAATCTTTTGAAACATAAGCATCAGAGTCTGTATTTGAGTGCAATCCTTTACCTGTAATTAATAATATTTCGTTAAAGCCTTTTTGCTGACAATCAATAATTATTTGTCTTACTTTAGTATTGGCTTCATCAAGCGTATAGCCATGTAAATCAAACCTAAATCTTTTCCTTGGGATTATTTTATTTTTCTCTTTTATATCTTTGTCGAAAATATCTTTTGGATTTTTTGTGTATTCTTCCCAGACTTTTTTATCGGCTAACGAAATATCGTCTTTTTTTTTCACTTACTAATAATTTCAGCTAAATACCAGTTAGGGTTTTTACTTTTAGAAGTTTTAGTAAATTTCCAATGATCAGTAACTGTTTTAATCTTATCAGGATTTCCTTCGATTATTTCTCCTGCCTTATCTCTTTTAACAGAAATAATTTCACAAACAATTTTAACTGTTGCAAATAATTCATTTTCAATTTTTTCATATTTTTCAATTTTAGAGTCTTTTATTCCAATAAAAGTAAATTCTGACTTAATGCCTTCTTTATTTCTTTGGTCTATTACTTGCTCAAAACTGCTATAAATTGATTTAGTTAAAAGTCTTTTAAGCTCGTCTTTTTTGCCTTTTGCAAAAGAAGTTAAAATAGTTTCGTAAGCTATTTCTGCTCCTTTAAGAAACTGTTTTTTTTCATCTTCTTCTGAAACTTCTTTAAGAATAGGTTTTGAGTTAAGTTGAGCTTTATATTCCTCAAATTTTTTATCATCAAAAATACTTGGTGCTTTTCCATCGTGTCCCGTTTTTTTGCCTAAAATACTTCTTAAACGCAAAAGAATGAACCCTGCGATCATCGCTAGCAAAATAATATCTATAAAGCCAAAATTGTTACTCATACATTTGATAAATATATACTAATCATATAATTACAAGGAGCAAATGAACACCCTTTTTTTTATAATTATTGTTCTGCCAATTTTAGAAATTGCCTTAATGATAAAAATTGGAGAGCAAATTGGTGCGCTTAACACAATTTTAATGATTATGCTTACAGCTGCAGTTGGGATTTTCTATGCAAGAATAGAAGGCTTAAACACTTTAAAATCTGGTCTTTTGAATATTTATCGAAATAAAATTCCTTTCTATGAAATCATTTCTGGTGCTTCTATTGCTATAGCTGCAATTTTTTTAATATTGCCTGGATTTATTACTGACGCTATAGGGTTTTTATTACTTTTCCCATTTACACGAAGACTAATTATTGGTCATTGGGTAGCTAATAAACAAAATCAAAATGTCTCAAGGGAAGAAGAAATTATAGATGCTGAAATAATTGAAGATACTAAAGAAAAAGATAAAGATGAATTATAAAATCATAGCTAAATATATAAAAGAATTAAAATTTGAAATTCCCAACCCTAAAGTTTTTTTTGCATTAGAAAAAGATATTGCTAACTATAAAATTAATATTGATATTAAAAGCAATCAATTTAAAGACCAGATCATTGAGGTCCAGACAACATTAGCTCTACAACCAATGGATAATAATATCGAAAAAATTGATACTAAAATAGTCTTCTCAACTATCATTGAAATAGAAGGACAGCTAACAGATAAAAAATCCTTAGAAGAAGTTATTTTAATAAAAGTTCCTAATGAAGTTTACCCTGAAATAAGAGGCTTATTCGTTTCACTTTTTGAAAGATCTGGTTATAAAAAAATTAAAATTGAAGAGACAATTGATTTTAGAGAACTTTATCAAAAAAGAACTATTCAATAATTAAATTTCTACTAAAGAATTTTAGTAAGTCGCTCTTCCACCGCTTAAATCAAATACAGCGCCAGTCGTATAAGAATTTTCTTCTGAAGCAATCCAACAAACTAGAGATGCAAGTTCCTCTACTTTAACAAATCGATTTCTTGGAATTTTTGACAACATATAATCAATATGTTCTTGGGTCATTTGATCAAATATTCTAGTTTTTGCTGCGGCAGGTGTTACACAATTCACTGCGATATTTTTATCAGCTAATTCTTTTCCTAAAGATTTTGTCAAAGCAATAACTCCTGCTTTAGCAGTACTATAAGCGCTCGCATTTGGATTTCCTTCTTTTCCTGCAATAGAAGCAATATTTACAATCCGTCCATAATTATTTTTAATCATGTGTGGCACTACAACTTTGCAACAATAAAAAACAGCGTTTAAATCTAAATTTAATACTCTAAGCCATTCTTCATTTTTATAATTCCAAACTTTTTCATTGGCTCCAGCTATGCCAGCATTATTAACAAAAATATCAATTTTTTGTTTTGATGATATTTCTTCAAAGCTTTTTTGCACCTGGTCAAAATTAGTTACATCTACAATTTGAAACTCTAAATTTTTTGAGTTGGATTCTTTGATCGCTAGATCAATAAATTTTTTATCTACGTCCCATATAATAACTTTAGCACCAGACTCTAAAAATCTTTTTACAATTGAATAACCAAAGCCTTGGGCGCCGCCAGTTACTATTGCTGTTCTATTTTTTAAATCAAAATTATGCATTTAAAAATAATTTTTTTTTAAATCTCTTTTAAGAAATTCACTATGAAGTTTTAATTCTTCCACAGTAGGTTTGATGACTTTTTTACAATATTTTTTTGTTAAATTAACTCTATTTTTAAAGTCTAAATCTGTTGTTTCGTTTGAAAAAACAAATTTCGGCTCTTTGGCGTCCAATAAATTTATGTAAACTTCCCTTAATAACTCACAATCTAAAAGAGCGTTGTGTTTAGTTCTTCTAGATAAGTCAATATTGAACCTTTTACAAAGTGCATCTAATGAATTTGATGTTCCAGGAAATTTTCCTCTAGCTATTTCAAGACTATCCACCACTTGATCTTTATTAATTTCATTCTTTTTAACTAGTCTTAATTCATGGTTTAAAAAACCTAAATCAAAAGGAGCATTATGAATGATAATTTTTTTACCTTTTATAAATTCTGCAAACTCATCTGCTACTTCAGCAAACTTAGATTTATCCTTTAAAAATTCTGTTGAAAATCCATGAACCTTAAAAGCTTCTTCGGGTACATCTCTTTCCGGGTTAATTAACTTATGAAATACTTTTTTTGTAGGAATTAAATCTTTGGTTTCTATACAGGCAATTTCTACAATTCGGTGCTTTTCATTTACGGATAATCCAGTTGTCTCTGTATCTAGAAAAATTTCACTCATATTTTTTTATAAAATTTTTTACTTGTTTTTTTAAGTATACAAGAGATTTATTATTTGTGATTTTATAATCACAGACTTTCTCTTTAATTTTTGGTGATAACTGTCTTTTATCCAACGTATAAAATGTTTGTTTTTTTCCACCTTTATTCAAATATCTTCTTAATCGTATATTTTTTTTTGAACCCACATAAACCAAAGTATCAAAATACTTATTTAATTTACCCTCAATCAGCAAAGGTATTTCAAAAATAACAATCTTATTTTTTTTCTTTAAATATTTCTTCATCTCTTTTCTCACTAAAGGATGAATAATTTTTTCTAACTTTTTAAAATTTTTTTTTATTATTTTTTAATAGTAATCGTAATTGATCTTTGACTTTACTTTTTTTATTTAATTTAAATTTTTTAACTAAAGAATTAATAAATGATTTCTTTTTATATAAATCGGTTACCACTTTATCTGCGCTAAATAATGGATATTTTTTGCCTGCCATCAAACGCGAGACGGTTGATTTACCTGAGGCTATCGATCCAGTAACTCCAATACTAATCATATTTTTAATTTATTTTTTAAATCTTCAGTATTTGGGTTTATGTTATTCCATAATAAAAATGCTTTTTGTGCTTGGAAAATTAACATATCTAAACCATTAAAAACTTTTGCTCCTTGCTTTGAAAAATGCTTCATTAGTTTAGTTTCTGCAGGATTATAAACAACATCGTAATAAATTAGACTTTTTTTAATTGTTTCAAATTTTTGAGAAAAATCTTCGCTGCCTTTTGTTCCTAAGCTTGTAGCATTAATTAAAATATCAATTTCTTTAACTTTTTCTTCAATTGTTTCCCAATCAATAATTTCAATAGAATTAAAAGATTTTTTTAACTCTAAAGCTTTGCTTTTTGTTCTATTAGCAAGATAAATCTTTTTTACATTAGCTTTTTTTAAGGCACATATAATAGAAGGAGTAACTCCCCCTGCCCCTAAAATTAAAGCTTCTTTTTGGTCTATCGTTTCTATCTTTTTAATAAAAGAGTATTCAAAACCATAAACGTCTGTATTTTCACCAATCACTTTACCTTCGTCGTTAAGATAAATTGTATTTACAGATTGTGTTTCTTTAGCTTCATTAATTATTTGGTCTAAAAACTGAATGACGGTTTGTTTATAAGGTATAGTTACATTAATCCCCATTAAATCTTTTTTTTTAATTCTCTCAATTACTGACTGTATTTCATTTTCTGAAATTTCAATTAATTCATAATTTGCATCTATCTTATTAATATCATACCAGTGATGATGTATTTGAGGCGATATAGAATGCTTTAAAGACTTTCCAATTAATCCAAATTTTTTTTTCATGATGAAATTGATTTAATATACGCTATTACTGCTTTGATTGGTAAACCCATGATAGAATCTCTATCTCCTTTTACTTCGCTAAAAAGCTCAAGCCCTCCAGCTTCTATTTGATATACACCGTAGGCTAATAAAGTTTCTGTTTTGATTTTTTTTAAGTAATTATCTAACTCTTTGTCTGTTAAATTTTTCATAATTAGTTCTGATTGATCAGTAAAATTCCAAATCATTGATCCGTTTTTAGAAATACATACGGACGTTATTAGATAGTGCTTTGAACCATTTAATTTTTTTAAAATTGATAATGCTTCAGTTCTTGAAGTAGGTTTGTTTATTAACTCATTATTGAGACTTATAACACTATCTGCCCCTAAAACTAATTGATCTGGGTATTTTAAACTAACTTTAGTTGATTTTAATTCTGCTAAATTTTTTGAGATTAATGTTGGGTCAGCTCCAACAGCTAATAATGAATCTTTTACCTGATCTTCATCGACACCTGAGCCAACAACTTCACAATTAAAATTATTTCTTTCTAATATTTCTTTTCTTACTCCGCTTTTCGAGGCTAAAATTAAATTCATTTTTGTTGTTTTTTCTTAATTTCGAATATCCTTATTACTGCGGCGGCTGTTTCTTCAACTGATTTTCTGGTCACGTCTATTACTGGCCAACCATATTTTTTAAACAAATTTTTCGCATTTTCTATTTCCTTCTTAATGAATTCAATGTCAGAATAGTTAGGTATATTCACTTCTTTCATAATTTCTAATCTATTAGATCTAATGTCAGATAAACGACTTGGTTCTACAGTCAGGCCAATAACACAAAATTTGTTAGCTTCTTTTTTTAAAATGTCTGGAATTTCTTGACCTGAAACTAGTGGAATATTTAAAGTTTTATATCCTCTATTAGCTAAATAGATTGATGTTGGTGTTTTGCTTGTCCTGCTAACCCCCAATAAAACTATTTCAGCATTTTTTATATCTTCTGTCTTCATTCCGTCGTCATGTGACATAGAAAACTGTATGGCCTCAATACGTCTATAGTATTCTTCGTTCATAACGTGTTGAGCGCTTGGTATATGGGTTGCTTTTTGATTTAACAACTTTGAAAAATTTAAAATTAAGTTACCTAAGATACCGAAACAAGGGATTTTCTTTTCTTCACAAATATGCGCTATAAATTTAGCTAATTTGGTTTCTACAATTGTATAAAGAACAATTACATTTTCTTTTTTTTGTAATTCATCAACGATTTTTTTAACTTGTTGTTCAGTTCTTATAAAAACATACTCTTTTTTTTCATAATCAAAATGAGAAAATTGAGATTTAATAGCTAAAAATATTCTATCTAAGGTTTCACCTGTAGAGTCCGAAATTAGATTGATGTGGTACTTATGTCCCATAGGTAATTATGTTAATAAAACTGTTATAACTTGTGTTTATTCCTAAACTTACTTTTAATCACAAAATACTTAACAATAATTAACATATTCTTAACATTTTATTCATTGTTAATATTTAAAAAATCAATGAACTTAATTTCTTAATAGATTTAAAAAATTATTAATTAGTGTGTTTTTTTTTACTTTTGACTGTGAGACAAACTGTTCAAAACTATGTATAACTAATTATTTCATCAACAAACATGACCTACACTAAATAAATTACTTTTAAATATATTTTATTATTAATGAGTAAATTAACTAACTGTTTATTAAAGAAAGATACAACTTGTTTACCTGTATGGTTTATGAGACAAGCTGGTCGTTACCTTCCAGAATTTAGAGAAATAAGAAGCAAAAACAAAGATTTTATTAAATTATGTTTGGATAGTCGTTTAAGTTCTGAGATCACTTTACAGCCTTTAAAACGATTTAACATAGATGCTGCTATAATTTTTTCAGATATTTTAATGACACCTTATGCTTTAGGTCAAGAGGTAGAATTTAAAAAAGATCATGGTCCAATTTTATCTAAATTAAGTTTAGATAAATTTAATAATAATAATCATGAAAATTTTAAAAATAAGTTAAATCCAGTTTATGAAGCAATAAAAATTACTAGATTAAATTTAAAAAAAGAAAAATCTTTAATAGGTTTTATTGGAGCACCATGGACTTTAATCGTTTACATGCTTGGTTTAAAACAAGATAAAGAAAAAATTGATTTAGAAAAATTAAAAAAATCTGAAAAATTAATTAATGATATTATAAATAATTTAGTTGATTATTTATGTTTACATGTTGAACAACAAGTAAAAGCAGGTGCTGATACCATTCAAATATTTGATAGTTGGGCAGGATTAATACCTGAAAATAAGCTAATTGATTATTGTTATAAGCCTAATAAAAAAATTGTTGAATTTTGTAAAAAAAATAAAATTCCAGTTATTTGCTTTCCAAGAAATATAAATAAAAATTATTTGGATTTCGCAGATTTTGTAAAGCCAGATGGTTTAAGTTTAGATTATACAATTGATCCTGAGTGGGCTCGAGATAAACTTAAAAACTTTACTTTGCAAGGAGGCATGGATCCAAAAATATTATTTGAAAAAGATGCTGTTATTTTTAAAGAAGTAGATAAATATTTAGATATTTTTAAAAATTTTCCTTATATTTTTAATTTAGGTCATGGATTATTGCCAGAAACTAACCCTGATACTTTGCAAAAAGTTATTGATCGGGTTAATAATTTTAAATGAGAAAAGCTGTAATACTTTTTAATTTAGGCGGGCCTGACAGTTTAGATGCAGTCGAGCCTTTTTTATTCAATCTTTTCAATGATCCTGCAATTATAAGTTTACCCACTTTTTTCAGATATCCATTAGCCAAACTAATTTCTAAAAGAAGAGCACCTATTGCAAAGGGTATTTATTCTGAAATGGGCGGTAAATCTCCTATTTTAGAACAAACAGAAAGCCAGGCAAATGCGATAGAAAAAAGCTTAGAAGATCAAGGTGATGAATATAAATGTTTTATTGTAATGCGATGCTGGCATCCAAGAGCAAAAGAAGTTTTAGAAAAAGTTAAAAATTTTAAGCCAGATCAAATTATACTTTTACCTTTATATCCTCAATACTCAGACGCAACATCTGGTTCGTCAATTAAAGAATGGTTAGATTTATGTAAAAAAGATAAATTTACGGTCGATACTAAAATTGTATGTTGCTACCCAAATGAAAAAGACTTCGTATTATCTTACGCAACTTTAATAAAAAACAAATTAGATCAATCAAAGCTAAAAGATACAATATTAATTTTTTCTGCACACGGCTTACCAGAAATTAAAATTAAAAAAGGTGATCCCTATCAGTGGCAAGTTGAAAACACAGTACAAGAGCTAGTTAAAAATTTATCAATACCTAATTTAAATTATATTTTAAGCTACCAAAGTCGTGTAGGTCCTTTAAAGTGGATTGGACCTTCAACAGAAGACGTTATTAAAGATGAAGCTAAGAAAAATAAAATAATAATGGTGGTACCAGTTGCCTTTGTTTCCGAGCACTCAGAAACTTTGGTCGAGCTAGATATTGAGTATAAAAAGCTTGCTTCTGAAAATGGTGCTAGGGATTATTTACGTGTGCCAACTAATACAGTAGAGAAAAATTTTATTAACTCTTTAAAAAATAGTATTTTATCTGCAAGCAAAGGCGAAAGATTTACTTCGTCAATCAAGTGCATTGATAAGTTTAAAAAATGTCCACGTATTCAACAAATTTAATTTATGAATTATTATTTATTATTTAAAGCACTACATTTAATTTCGGTGATTTCTTGGATGGCAGGCTTACTTTATCTTCCTAGACTTTATGTTTATCACGCAGAAACTATTTCAAATGAAGAAAAAATAGAAACGTTTAAAGTGATGGAGAAAAGACTCTTTTTTTACATCATGAACCCAGCAATGGTAGCCAGTTGGTTATTTGGGGTTCTATTAATTTACTCTATTGGTTTCGAAAACTTTCAATATTTATGGCTTCAATTGAAGCTAATTATGGTGCTGTTGTTGACTTTTTATCACTTCTTTCTTTTTAAATGTCTAAAAGACTTTAGTCTAAACTCAAACCAACATACCCCTAAGTTTTATAGAATATTAAACGAGGTCCCTACCGTTTTATTAATTGCTATTGTTTTTATTGTTATATTTAAACCCGTATAAGATCTTGAAATATTCCAAAAAAACTCTATATTTATAGAACTTACCTTTAAGACCAACAATCAACATGAACCTACAAGAATTAAAAAAACGAAATCCTGCTGAGCTTATTTCACAAGCTGAAAAATTAGGCATTGAGAATCCAAGTACGCTTAGAAAGCAAGAAATTCTTTTTGCTATTTTAAAAAAACTCGCTGAAAAAAATGAGCAGATTACAGGAACAGGTGTCTTAGAAGTTTTACAAGATGGTTTTGGATTTCTAAGAGCTATGGAGTCAAACTATTTACCTGGTCCAGATGATATTTACGTAAGCCCAAGTCAAATTAGAAGATTTGGTTTAAGAACTGGTGATACGGTTGAAGGAGAAATTAGATCTCCTAAAGATGCAGAAAGATATTTTGCATTACTTCAAGTAAACAAAATTAATTTTGAAGATCCTGAAAAAGGAAGAAATAAAATTGCATTTGATAACTTAACACCACTTTATCCTGACGAGAGATTAAAATTAGAAATAGAATCTACAAAACTTGAAAAGAAACCAGATAACACAGCAAGGCTAATTGATTTAGTTAGCCCTATTGGAAAAGGACAACGATCTTTAATTGTGTCCCCTCCTCGTGCTGGTAAAACAATGATACTTCAAAATATTGCTCAATCAATAACCATGAACCATCCTGAATGTTATTTAATAGTTTTATTAATTGACGAAAGACCCGAAGAAGTTACTGACATGCAAAGATCTGTAAAAGGTGAAGTTGTTAGTTCTACGTTTGATGAACCTGCTTCTAGACACGTAGCTGTAGCGGAGATGGTCATTGAAAAGGCAAAAAGATTAGTTGAGCACAAGAAAGACGTTGTTATTTTATTAGATTCTATAACGCGTTTAGGCAGAGCTTATAACGCTGTTATACCAAGCTCAGGTAAAGTTTTAACAGGTGGTGTGGATGCAAACGCTTTACAGAGACCAAAAAGATTCTTTGGTGCTGCTAGAAATGTTGAAGAAGGTGGCTCACTAACTATTATTTCAACTGCTTTAATTGATACTGGTTCAAGAATGGATGAAGTAATTTTTGAAGAGTTTAAAGGAACAGGTAATTCAGAATTAATTCTTGATAGAAAAGTTGCTGACAAACGTATTTTCCCAGCTTTAGACATCACAAGATCAGGAACGAGACGTGAAGAACTTTTATTTGAAAAAGATGAGTTAGCGAAAATGAACGTTCTTAGAAGAATTATCAGTCCGATGGGAACTATGGATGGAATAGAGTTTTTAATTTCAAAACTTAAAAACACAAAGAACAATGCAGATTTCTTTGATTCCATGAATAAGCCAGCTTAGTTCATTAATTTAATCCCCTTCTGTGCTATTAATTAAGTAAATGAATATTTACGCTTTATCTTCTGGTAGAGGACCATCTGGTATAGCCATTATAAGACTATCAGGTAAAGATACATTAAAAATAGCTCAATTAATTTCAAAAGAAAAAAACATTAAGTCTAGAGAAGCTAATCTTTGTAAATTTTATAATCCAACCAACAATCAAATCATTGATGAAGGTTTAATATTATGGTTTCCAGGACCTAATAGTTATACTGGTGAAGATCTAGCAGAATTTCATATCCATGGCAGTAATGCAGTTATAGGTTTGTTCTTAGATGTTTTAAGCAAACAAGCAAATTCAAGAATGGCAGAGCCCGGTGAATTCACCAAGATTGCATTTCAAAATAATAAAATTGATTTATTAGAAGCAGAAAGCATAGGAGACTTAATTCATTCCGAAACTGAACTGCAAAGACAGCAAGCTGTCCAGATTATGCAAGGAAATGCTTCTAACCACTACAACAACCTAAGAGAAAAGCTAATTAAGGCGCTAGCCTATATAGAAGCCAAAATAGATTTTGCCGAAGATGATTTACCAGATACCGTTCTAAAACAAGTAAGAATAACAGTTCAAGAAATTACCAGTGAAGTTAAGAAAATATTGGATGATCAAAAAATTGGTGAAAAGATAAGAGAAGGTTTTAAGGTTTCAATAACAGGGGAGGTTAATGCGGGAAAATCTTCTTTGTTAAATTTATTATCTAAAAGAAAGGCCGCAATTGTTTCTAATGAAAAAGGAACTACCAGAGACATAATTGAGGTTTATTTAAATATAGACGGATATCCAGTTATTTTGGCTGACACAGCAGGAATTAGAGAAACTGAAAATAAAGTTGAAAAAGAAGGAGTTAGTTTAGCAATAAAAAAGATTGAAGAGTCAGATCTTAATTTGATGTTGTTTGATATTACTTCAAATAAAATAGATTCATTAATTGAAAAAAACATTAAAAAAAATTCAATAATTGTTTTTAATAAATCTGATTTATCTTCAAATATTAAAAAAGAATTTAAAAATAATGATGTTGTTTTAATATCTGTTAAAGAAAATAAAAATATCGACAAATTAGTAAGTTTAATAAAAAAACAATTAAAAGATAAATTTATAAAAAATGACAATATTTTAGTCACTAGAGAAAGACATAGAAATAAATTAAATTTATGTTTTCAAGAGTTAAACAATTTCTTAGAAAAAAAACACGACAAAGATATCGAACTAGCAGCTGAAGATTTAAGAATGGCATCTAGACACTTAGGTTCAATAATTGGCAAAGTAGATGTAGAGGAAATACTTGGATCTATCTTTAAAGATTTCTGTATAGGCAAATAACACCTTGTAAATTTATAATAGTAGAATACATTTCATTTTATGAATGTAAGCTACGACGTAGTGGTTATAGGAGGTGGGCACGCTGGTTGCGAGGCAGCAGCGGCATCGGCTAGAATTGGCGTAAATACTGCGCTTTTTACACATAAAATAGAGACTATAGGAGAAATGTCATGCAACCCAGCCATAGGTGGGCTAGGGAAGGGACATCTTGTTAGAGAGATTGATGCTCTTGATGGTGTAATGGGTGTCATAACAGACAAATCAGGAATTCAATTTAGATTACTTAATAGAAGTAGAGGTCCAGCAGTAAGAGGACCAAGAACTCAATCAGACAGAGCTTTATACAAAAAGCATATGCAAGAACTTTTATTAAATTATAAAAATTTAACAGTTGTTGCCGATCCAGTAACTCAATTTATTTTTGAAGATAATAAAATTATTGGATTTCAATGTGAAAGTGGAAAACAAATATATTGCAAGCAACTTGTATTAACTACGGGAACTTTTTTAAATGGGTTAATTCATATAGGTCAAAAACAAATACCAGCAGGAAGGTATAATGAAAAACCTTCAACAGGATTAAGTGAGCAAATATCAAAATTTAAAATAAAAATAGGACGTCTTAAAACAGGCACACCCCCAAGATTAGATGGCACAACTATTAATTATAGTGAAATAGAAATGCAGGCGGCAGATGATAATCCCTACTATTTTTCTTTTTTAACTAACAAAACTTATAACAAACAAATTAGCTGTGGAATTACACATACCAATGATGAGGTACATAAAATCATTTCTGAAAATATTCATTTAAGCGCTATGTACTCAGGAAATATTAAAGGTGTTGGGCCAAGATATTGTCCTTCTATTGAAGATAAAATTGTAAAATTTAAAGAAAAGAACAAGCATCAAATATTTCTTGAGCCAGAAGGATTAAAGGACAATACTATTTACCCAAATGGTATATCTACTTCACTTCCTGAAGAGGTTCAGCTTAAAATATTAAGCAAAATCAAGGGTTTAGAAGACGTTAAAATGATAAGAGCTGGGTATGCTATTGAGTATGATTATGTAGATCCAAGAGAATTGAAACCAACTTTAGAGACAAAAAAAATTAATAATTTATTTTTAGCTGGACAGATTAACGGAACAACTGGTTATGAAGAAGCTGCAGCTCAAGGTTTGATAGCTGGCGCTAATGCTGCACTCAAAGTTAAAAATGAAAATGAATTTGTATTAGATAGATCAGAGTCATACATCGGAGTTATGATTGATGATTTAATTACTAAAGGTGTTTCAGAGCCTTATAGAATGTTTACATCAAGAGCTGAATATAGATTGTCTTTAAGATCTGATAACGCAGATCAGCGATTAACACCTTTAGGTATAAAAATTAATTTGGTTCATGATGATAGAAAAAATATTTTTTTAGAAAAACAAACTAAGTTAGTTCAAATCCAAGATGTTTTAAGATCCAAAAAGATAACACCTAATGAAGCAGCAAAGTATTCTGTTAAAATTTCCAAAGATGGAGTTAAAAGAGATGGTTTAGAGCTTTTAGGCTTAAAAGATGTAACCCTTACAAAAGTTAGAAATATATGGGCTGATATACCCCATTATGATCAATCTATAGAAGAACAGGTAGAAATAGACGCTCATTACTCAGGGTACCTAAAAAGGCAGTCTCATGACATTGCAGCGTTTAAAAAAGATGAGTCTATTAAAATTCCAGCTGATATTAACTATGATTCATTTAGTGGACTATCAAAAGAGATTAAATCTAAACTGAGTTCAATAAGACCCCAAACTTTAGGTCAAGCCTTAAGGATAGATGGTGTTACCCCTGCGGCTGCCATAATTCTTTTAGGTTATATTAAAAAAAGCAGATATAAAATATCTGCTTAATGACAAGAGAAGAAGTAATCACATATTTAAAAACTGAACTTCAATTTGATGTTAAATCTATTGGTTTATTAGATCTATATGTCGATGAATTGTTAAAGTTTAATAAGCAATATAACCTTATATCCAAATCCACCGAAAGCATTGTTTGGGATAGGCATATTTTAGACTCAGCACAAACTATAAAATTTATAAAACCAGCAAAAAACCTAAAAATATGTGATTTAGGTACAGGAGCAGGTCTTCCAGGCTTAATAATAGCTATATATGGTTATAAACTAGGTTTTCACGTGAAATTATATGAAAAATCATCAGTTAAGTGTAAATTTCTTAACAATTTAATAAATAAGCTTAAAATCGATAATGTTGTTGTAGAAAATATAAATGTATATGATATTAGCATTAGAGCTGACTACGTTGTGACTAGAGCTTTCAAAAAACTTAGTGAAGTTCTATCTATTTCACGTGAAATAGTCTCAACTAGTCATAAATTGATCTTATTAAAAGGCAAAGGTGCTGAAGAGGAAATTAAAAAAGTGAATTTTGGAAATAATTATAAATTTGAGGTTAAAAAAAGTATAACAGACCCAGAATCCAAAATTTTAATTTTTGATGTAAAAAAGTAAAAATTTATTTTAATGAAAAAAATAATTTCAGTAATAAATCAAAAGGGTGGAGTTGGAAAAACAACTACGGTAGTGAACCTGGCTACTGCACTTGCTCAGTCTGGGAAAAAAATTCTCGTTGTTGATTTAGATCCTCAGGGTAATGCAACGACTGGACTTGGAAAATCTAATCATGATAATGATAAAAATATTTATAAAATCATAATAGGTCAAAAAAACCCAGAATTAGTTATACAAGAGAGTTGTGTAAAAAACCTTGATTTAATTAGCTCAAATGTAAATTTATCAGGTTTAGAAGTTGAAACTGCGAACGATCCTAATAGAGCTTTTTTATTAAAAGAAATTTTTAAAAAAAATGAAAATTTATTTTCAAAATATGAAAATATTTTTATTGATTGTCCACCTTCATTAAGTCTTCTCACTATCATGTCACTAGTAGCTGCTGAAGAATTATTGGTTCCTCTACAAACTGAATTTTTTGCTTTAGAAGGAATTACTCAATTAGTGAAAACAATTGAAAGAATAAAAATAAATTTAAATCCTAAATTAGAAATAAGAGGAATATTATTAACGATGTTTGATAAAAGAAATAAATTATCAGCACAGGTAGATGAAGAGGCAAGAAAATATTTTAAAGATAAGGTTTATAAAACAGTAATTCCAAGAAATGTCAGTTTATCAGAAGCACCATCCCATGGTGTTCCATGTTTGGTATATGATAAAGGGTGCGTTGGAAGTAAATCTTATTTAGATTTAGCTGGCGAGTTTATAAATCAGAATAGAATTTAAGATTTAAAAGTTTATGAGTGATACAAAACAAAAAAAAGGACTTGGTCGGGGGTTGATGTCTTTATTTGGTGACGAGCAACCTTTGGAACTAAATAAAGAAGTTAAAACTGATGGAAAAAGTGAATATTTGTCAATATCTATAAGCGATTTGGCGCCTAACAAATTTCAGCCTAGAACTCATTTCAGTAAAGAAAAAATTGAAGAACTAACACAGTCTATCAAAACAAATGGGTTAATACAACCTATAATTGTTAGACACAATAATCAGAATAATAATTATGAGATAATCGCAGGAGAAAGAAGATGGCTTGCTGCTCAAAATGCTGGTCTACATGAAGTACCTGTTGTTGTTTTAAAAATTACAGACCTTCAAGCTTTGGAACTAGCAATAGTAGAGAATATTCAAAGGGAAGATTTAAATATTATTGAAGAAGCTAGAGGTTATAAACGATTAATGGACGAATTTTTGTACGATCATGAAAAACTTTCTAATTTTATGGGTAAAAGCAAAAGTCACATAAGCAATACCTTACGCTTGCTTACGCTTCCAGAGGAAGTAATTAAATTGGTAGATGAAGGTAAACTTACAGCAGGACAAGTTAGACCTTTGGTTGGAAGACATAATGCTCTTCAATTAGCAAATTCAATTATAAAAGAAAGATTAAGCGCAAGGTCAATAGAAAACCTGGTTCGTAACGAAAAAGAATTAGAAAACAAAAGATCGTCTGGATTAAAAAAAACTGATCCAAATGCTTTGTTACTCCAAAGACAAATTGAAGAAAACTTAGGTTTGAAAACTAAAATTCTTACTAAAAAAAATAATTCTGGAAAAGTTATTATTGAATATGAGAATGTAGATCAGTTTGAATTGCTATCTAAGTTACTAATTAAGAACTAGCCTCATTACAAATATTAACTAGTAAATTATTAAATATTATAGAACTTTCGATTTGAGAATTTTTCTTTGTTAAGATTTCCGTTTCATTTAAATTATTAATAATTTTATCAATATTTTTTTTAGACCAAATATATAACTGTTTTTTTAATATTGGCTTTTCTTTCCAAAAAATTGGTGGTTTAGCATTATCTATTATGCCTTCTATGCTTTTTTCTTTACTGCTTAGTAAATCTTTCATTTTTTTGAATTTAAATATTAATGAATTTAAGAAAAAAAATAGATCTTCTTTATTAAGATTATTTGATGAAAGTAATTTATTAAGTTTTGTTTCTCTCCTATAATAGCACTATCTCTAATCTCATCAAAATTACTTTCCTTTTTAAGATTAAGAAGGCTCTCTAACGTTTCCTTTTTTATAATTTTATCATTAAAAAAGGTTTTTATTTTTGTGATTTCATTTTGAATTAATCCTCTATCAAGTTTAGAATTTGAAATAATCAAATTGCAAATTTCGTTTGTTAATCCTTTAAATCCATCTAATTCTTTTTTTATATAATTTAACAACGTTTTTTCATCATCTTCATAAAGAGGGATTATTCCATCGTTTTTTGAGTCCTCAAATAGTTTTCTTAACTTTGATTTTTTATCTAAGTTATTTGCAATAATATAAAGCTTAATACTTTGGTCTAATTTATTTAAACATTCATCAATAATATTAAATATTTTGTCTGTTGCTTCATGTAGAAATATTATTTTTGTTTTCTTCAAATAATGAGTTGTTAAATATATTTTCATAAAAAAGTTGATTGTTTTTTAAAATTTCTTCTTCAAAAAAATTATAAATTTCAGCTTTTTTATTTTCTTGTTTAATTTTTTCTATGAATTCTTTTTTAACACCCTCATTTACTCCATAAAGTAATAAAGCTTTATACTTTTTTGTTATTTCAGTATTTATATTAAATTGATAATTTTTTATTATCATTTATTAGATATTTAATAATTTTAAGTATTTAATAATTTCATTAGAAATATAATTTATATTATTTTCAATTGCATTTTTTTCATTATTTAAAGTATCCGAATGTGTTGAACCAACATCATAATCATTTGTTGAACTAAAAGTTTTTTTATATTCATTTTGCGTATTCTTATTAGATATAAACGTATTAGCTTGTAACTGAGTTGAGTACCTAGTGGTTTTTCCTGCAGTGTTTTTTATTTTAGTTTCTTTAGTTGATATTAAATTTATTTTTATATCGTATATAAATTTTGAATTTTGGGATGAATAAATTTCTATATTATTTTTTATTTTATATGCTAATTTTTTTTCACCATTTATTTCTAATTTATTTATTTTAAAATCATTAAGATTTTCTGAATTTAACTTTTTATATCCACAAGAATTTAATAATAAAATTGCAAAAAAAATTAATATTAATTTTAAGTATTTCATTTCTAGTTTATTAAATAATTTATAATTCTATTTTTAACAAATATTGTTTTATTAATTTTTTTATTATTTAATTGTTGGTATACTTTCTCATTCTTAAATTCATTAAAAATTTCTTTTTCATTTAAATCTTTATCCATCTCAATTATTTGTTTTGTTTTTCCGTTTATTTGAATAGCGATTTTAACTTTTTCTTGAATTTTTATATTTTTATTAACCATTGGCCATGAAGAATATTCATTATTTTTATTTTGTAATTCTAAACATTCGTAAGCAATATGTGGAGTGAATGGTATTAAAGTTTTTAAAAATTGAATAAAATTATTTTTTAAGCATATGTTGCTAATATTCTCCTATTAAAGCTTTGTTAAAAATATTATAAATTGTATATGCGTTTGCAATTGCAACGTTTAAATTAAAATTTTCAATAAGATTAGTGATTTTCGATATATAATTATTTGTTTCTAAATTTAAATTTTCATCATCTAATCCTTTTTTATCTTTTCTATTTATAATTTCATTATTTAAATTATAAATTTTTTGAAGAAATTTATAAGCAGCATTTACACCTTGATCTGACCATTGAACATCTCTTTCTGGAGGGCTATCAGATAAAATAAACCAACGAACAGCATCTGCTCCATAAGTTTTGATCATTTTTTCTGGATCAATAACATTTTTCTTTGATTTAGACATAGACTCGGATGGACCTACAATTATTTTTGAACCATCTTTAATTTTAATAAAATTATTATTTTCATCTTTTTTTATTTCTTCAGGATTTACCCATTTTCCATTTTGATCTTTATAAGTTTCGTGGCAAACCATTCCTTGAGTAAAAAGTCCTTTAAAAGGTTCATTAACTTCTATTTTAGTATTATTTTGTTTTATTGCTCTCATAAAAAATCTTGAATACAAAAGATGTAAAATAGCATGTTCTATACCTCCTACATATTGGTCAACTGGCATCCAATAATTTACTTCATTAATATCAAAAGGTACTTTATCATTATGAGGAGAACAAAATCTTAAAAAATACCAAGAAGAGTCAACAAAAGTATCCATTGTATCAGTTTCTCTAATTGCTTTTTTTTACTTTTTTTTATCAATTGTATTTTTCCAGGTAGGATGATTTAGCTAATGGATTACCACTTGTTTTTTAAATCTATATCATCTGGTAATTTTATTGGTAATTCATTTTTTCAACTGGTTTAACAGAACCATCTTCAAGATATATCATTGGAATAGGACATCCCCAATATCTTTGCCGAGATATTCCCCAATCTTTTAATCTAAAACTTATTTTTTTTTTTCCAATTTTTTTAGCAACTAATGTTTCAATAACTTTTAATTTTGCCTCTTCAGTATTTAAATTATTTAAAAAATCAGAATTAATCATTTTACCTGGACCTATGTAAGCTTTTTTAGAAACATCATGATCAATATTATTAGAAACAACTTCAATTATTTCTAATTTATATTTTTTAGCAAAATCATGATCTCTTTGGTCATGAGCTGGACAACCAAAAACAGCACCAGTTCCATAATCCATTAATACAAAATTTGCAGCATATATTGGTAATTTTTTTTTTAAAAATGGATGTTCTACAAAGAAATTAGATTTAAAACCTTCTTTTTCTGCGTTAGCTATTGCTTCTTCAGTTGTTCCTACTTTTAAACATTTTTCTTTAAAAATTTGAAAGTTTTTTTCATTTTCAAAATTTTTACAAAATGGGTGGTCTATAGAAATAGCTAAAAAACTTGCACCAAAAATTGTATCTGGTCTTGTTGTAAAAACATCAATTGATTTATTTATATCAGCTACATTAAATTTTATTTCACATCCAACTGATTTACCAATCCAATTTTTTTGCATTAGTTTAACTTTATCAGGCCATTTATCTAATGTTTCGAGGCTCTTTAGAAGTTGATCAGAAAAATTAGTAATATTAAATACCCACTGAGATAATTTTTTTCTCTCTACTGCAACACCAGATCTCCAACCTTTACCATCAATAACTTGTTCATTTGCTAAAACTGTTTCTTCAACAGGATCCCAATTTACATAACTTTCTTTTCTTGAAATTAGGCCTTGATTATAAAAATCAATAAATAGCTCTTGTTGATGTTTGTAATATTTTTCATCACAGGTTGAAATTTCAAGATCCCAATCAATAGAAAGACCAAGCATTTTTAATTGTCTTTTCATTTCAGCTATATTTTTATTTGTCCAATCTCTTGGATGAAGATTATTTTCTCTCGCAGCATTTTCTGCAGGCAAACCAAAAGCATCCCAACCCATTGGATGTAATACATTAAAGCCATTCAAATACTTGAATCTGGCTATAACATCACCAATAGTATAATTTCTTAACATGACCCATATGTATTTTTCCTGAGGGATAAGGAAACATTTCTAAACAATAAAATTTTTTTTTTTTTTATTTAATACTTTTTTTTTTCAAAAAAAGATTGCCATTTTTTTTCAATTAATTGAAAATTATATCTTTCATTTAATTTTAATATAAATTTTTTTTTATTTTTTTTTTTTTCTAAGATAGCAGCTTTTTTTTAATAATAGATTTTTTTTAATTCTTCATTTATTTTGATTTAATCAAATTTATTTTACAATTATTTTCATTTTTACAATTTTTTTATGAACAATAATTTTTAAACTACTTGCTGCTGAAATTTCATTAGATAAAAATCTAATAGTAATTTTTATTGACTCATCATTTATTTTTATCATTATACCAATCAGTAATAATTATTCCACCAGAATAATCAACTGTTGTAAGTGGAATAAAATCCAAAATTTCTAAAGAAGCTCTCCACAAGAGGATTTGAAGTACTAAATTCATAATTAGTGTTTTAGCACCTAAATTATTTTGTTTTGAAATTCCTCTTCCTTCATCAATATTTTTTTCTTTCTTTCTTCTGCATCCATTTTGGGTCAGTTGGTCTTATCTGTTTTTCTAAAAACAAAATAAAAATAATACAATAAAAAAAATTAAAAATTTAAAATTTTGAATTTCATTTTAAAATATTTTTTTTTCTAATACTTTTTTTAGATTTTTTAAATTTTTAAAATTATAGTTTTTATAAAATATAATAAAATATTTGTTTTTAATTGTTGTAAAATATCACAGATATAAAAAAATTAATAAATTTAAAGGTTAATAAAATAGGAATTTTATTAAACATTTTTCAAGGTAATTTATTAATTAATAATTAATTAAAAAAACAAAGGAAAAAAAATGAAAAAAATAATTAAAAAATTAGCTTTATATTTGTTAGCTTGGTTTATTTTCTTTCAATTCTTCAGCATTTGCTGGTGTTTTTAACAGTAACTGGTACTGCTAAAGCTACTTATATCAACTTAAGGTGGTATGACTACAACTGGTCAGGACAAAAGGTATTGGTATTGCAAATTTAGACTTTGGTGCTTCTTGGTGAATTAGATAATGGTTGGACATGGAAATATCAAACTGAATATTAGATGATGCAACATCAACTGCAACAGATGATTAATGTTGATACTCGGAATTAGCTTTTGGAACAATTACAACGGAACATTTGGAAACTTGCAGATGCAACTGATGATCTGCATTATAATTTCACTGAAGCTGGCATGGTTCTGGTTACTGGTGCATAGGTGCTGATTATAAATCATTCAATCAATGAACTTGGAAATATTCTATGAAATATTACCTGGCATTTGGAACACGTATTGCAATACCCACAATTACCAGCTGGTCTTATGCAAATGCTTTAGTATAAAAAGTAAAAATTGGTTATGCAGGATTCACTGGCAAACATCAGCAAACTGCTGCTGCAGCTTCTGCAAAAACATTGCTTCTGAAAATACAGGATCTGGTTTGACACAAGTACAAGTAATTGTTTAGCACCTATTGATGGTTTAAAATTAAAGCTGATGCTGCTCAAATAGATGGTCAAACTGGAACTTCTGGTGCAGGTGGAACAGAAGATGGTCAGGTTCAACAACGTTAACGTATGCAATGGGACCAGTTAAAATTAGGATAGCAAAGACCAGTCTGTAGGTTACAACCAGCTGTTGTAGCTGCTAGAGATTTTATAAAAAACAACATTTATTCAATGCTTTTGCAGTTAATGAGCAACTTTCTCTTTCTTATTGAATAAATTGAAAAGAAAGCAAGAACAGCATTGCAAATGGCTGCAAGAGGCACAAAAACAAGAACAGCTGAGAAAGACACTTGCAAGCTGCTTACACAATGGGTGGTATGACAGTTGGTTTCAATGAAAGATGTTATAGACTGACTATACTCAACAAATATAAGAAGAAAGAAAACATTTTATTTAGTTTAAAAATGCGTTCTAATTTATAAGTTTAATTTAATTAAAAAAGCCGGCTAGCAATAGCCGGCTTTTTTTTTTTTACTGCAGATAAAAAAGCAAATCCATTACATTTAACTAAATTTAATTTTAATAAATTTTGAAAATTAATTCCACCTAAAGGAATAAGGTTTTTTTTATTTTTTTTTAATAGATTAAATTTTAAACACCAAGAAAACTTTTTTTTTTTTATAATTTGTTTTAAATAATCTTGAAAAAATTATAGTTTTGCATTTTTAAATTTTTTTTCATTAATTTCTTTTAATATTATGAGCTGATCCTATTTTTAGGTATATTTAGTATAATATTTTTTTATTATAAGCTGAAATATATAAGTCCATCAGCCTTACAAATATTTGCTAATTTTTGATTATTTGCTATAAAAATTTAAATTTTTTATTTTTACATTTTTTTCTAATTTTTTATTATTTCTGAAATTTTATTATTTCTAGTATTTCTTAGAATAATACTAATTTTTTCATTTTTTTTTAATGAATCCAAATTTAAATCTTTTATATTTTCAATGTATAAAAAATAATTTTTCTTTATAATAATCATATGAATGATATTGTTAAAAATTTTCAAAATATAAAATCTTCAATAAATAATAGCAATGTAAACATAATTGCAGTTAGTAAAACTTTTCTTTAGATAAAATTAAGCCTTTAATTGATTTTGGACACAATCATTTTGGAGAAAATAAGGTTCAGGAAGCAAAAGATTAAATGGCTAAAATATTCGACAATGAAAATCCTAAATTTACAATTACATATGATTGGTAAACTACAAACTAATAAAGCTAAAGATGCTGTTCAATTTATTTGATTATATTCTGTTGATAATGAAAATTAGCAAATGCATTAGCTAAATATGAAAATTTATTTCCTCCAAACAATGTTATTCAAAAAATATTTTATTAAAGTTTCTAAGTTAAATAAATCTTTAAAATTAGATCAAGTTAGCATGGGAATGTCAGCTGATTATTTAGATGCTATCCAATGTGGATCTACTTTTGTTAGAATAGGCAGCGCAATATTTGGAAATAGGCAAATCAAATAATTAGTTTTGTATTATTTTTAATATTAGCTATTAAATTCATCATATCTTTTTTTATTAATTGCAACACAACCTTTTGTTGGTAAATAATTTTTTTTACATATGTGTAAAAATATAGCACTTCCCTTATTTCTAATTATTGGATGAAAATTATAATTTATAACAATT
>JAYQTL020000006.1:0-153282 GCA_038147375.2 Candidatus Hypereutrophica brisbanensis
AAAGCAATAAGGCCTAAATATTTCTGTTATGGAGAATGTTAAAGGCCTTATGTCAATGGAACACGACAGGGTAAGGCTTAATAAAAGTGATCAAAGAAAGCTAGACAAAATAAAAGAACTAGAAAATAAAAAAAATGAATTATTACTTAAGAGGAAACAGTCTAAAAACACTCCAAAAATTAAATTCACAAAGACAGAGGAAAATCAACTAGAAGAAATAAAGGAAAAATTAAAAGAAGAAAGAAAAATAACATCTTCACTAAGGGTAAAGGTCACTGAAACAATAAAGAAAAGATTCTTAACCTTGGGGTATGACGTTCAAATAAGTGTTTTAAATGCAGCAGACTATGGAGTGCCTCAAAAAAGGCAAAGGGTCATAGTCATAGGTGCCTTGGAAGGCTTTCCAGTAAAATTTCCTGATGCATCGCACAAGGAAAAACAAAACGGAAAAAATTTAGAGTTATTTAGGGATAATCTTTCTGATTGGATGACGGTTAAAGAGGCAATAGATGATCTAAAAAATTCTCCCGAAGATGTACCCTTCAATCACATATTCACTAAATGTGGTAAAGACTTCCAAAGAAAGATTAAAAAAACACCCATTGGAAGAACCGTATATGGAGGTTTCTCTGATGCTTACTTTAGATGCCCCCCTAACGAACCTAGTAGAACGGTCAAGGAAAACCATGGCGGCGTATTTCTTCACTATGAGAAGGATAGATTTATGACTCCAAGAGAACTTGCAAGGCTTCAGTCATTTGATGATGATTTCATCTTTGAAGGTTCAAAGAGCCAAATCCTAGTTCAAATAGGAAATGCAGTTCCACCCAAGTTAGGATTTGCAATTGCAAAAACTTTAAAGGGTCATTTATAAAAATTTAAATTATTTTAATTTTTTTTTGAAAATCTCTTACATCATACCAAAAGCATCCAATGCATCCATCTGGGGATTGGAGATATTCCTTTCCACCTTCTGAAAAAGATTTTTCAAAACCTAAAATTTTTGCATCAAATCTTTGATTGGTTTTTTTACAATTTTTACAAGCTTGTCTTTTTGCTTTATTTGCAGCCTGACCAAGAGGTTGAAAGTCACTAAGTTTTTGGGTCTCTTTATTATTTACTCTAGGATTATTATATCTACCATTCTTGTGATCTGCTTCTGCTTTACTTGTTCCTAAAAGTAGGCATTTTTTTTTATTTAATATTTTTGTTATTTCTGTTCTTATACTTTTGTCTGGAACATTATTAAATCCAACGCATTGATAACTAATTATTTTTCCACCTTGCCTTTTGGTAGATAGAATATATGGAAATAAATCTTGCCTTCCCCAGCTTAATCCATTTTCTGTATATAGACTCTTATATTTTCCAACAAACTCACTTCTGTATACAACTCTACTCATTCCATTAGAGTCTGGTTTGGCTAATTCTTTAAATAACTCTAGTTTAGTCATAGTTTTTTATAATTAACTTTATATCTTTTTGTATACTACATTCCCATACTTTGTGAATTTTCCAACTTAATTTTTTTAATTTAACACAATTTAACTTATCTCTTTTTTTATTTTGCTTTAATTTATTTAACCAAAATCTTCTATTGTTTTTGGGTATTTTATAGTTTCCACAATTATGGTGATGCCAAAAACATCCATTCACATTAATTATTGCCCTGTGTTTTCTTAATACAATATCTGGCCTTCCAGGAAGATCTTTTCGATGTAAAGAATAACGAAAACCTTTTTTGTGCAAGTATCTCCTAACAATCATTTCAGGTTTTGTGTTCTTTTCCCCTGATTTTAGACATCCTATAAGAATGACTGCTGCTTAAGTTAGAGTTTTTAGAGTTCACTTTTTTAGTTTTAAATAAACTTTATTGAAATAATAAATCTTGTAAATTGAAAATTAAGCTATGTATATTAAGAATTAATTACAAAATTAAACTTCTTAATGAAAAGAAAATTAATCGATTTTTGGTCAAGGTATAAGCCATATAAATTACATCCTGATGATCAAACGTTCTTAATGAATTTAAAAACATTGTTGGATTTAAGTTATTCTAAAGAATATGGTCCAGAAAACTGAAGAAGCTAATAAAAATTTTTAGCAAACAAAAGATTACACTCATAAAATTCTAACCAATATGTTAGTTGCCCCTTACTTGGGTGACGTTATTAACTCTAAAATTTACTTTTTAATGACAAATCCAGGCTTTCACACAAGCATATACGATGATGAACACAGGGATAAAGAATATGTAAAAATTGTATTAGAAAACCTTGTTTTGAAACTAGATAAGTTCCTTTGCCTTGATGATAAGGCCTCTAAAACCTTGGGTTACAAATATTGGAACCATCGCTCAAGAATACCTAAAATTTCATCCTTGTTTGCAAAGTTAACTAATAAAAATTTCAAGGGTGCATCTCGATACTTAGTAAAAATTTTTGTTTAATTGAGTCCATAGCTTATCACAGCATTAAAAAGCCTAACGACTTATTACTGAATATGCCCTCGAGTCAGTTAACATTAGAACTTGTACAAAAATTTATTCTTGAAAAAGCAATCAATGATGAAGCCATTGTTTTCATATGGAGAGGAAAGTCTTTTTGGCAACTGCCTAAGCATAAAAATATAATCATAAGATCAACGCCAATTTATCCATTCATAACTGATGATGAAGCTAATCAATTTGCAAAATTTTTAGCAAAATCAATTAATATGTAAAAAATTATATTATGAATAAAGTAAGTAAATTTAATCCAGAAGAAGTAGTTATCAAGGTCAAGCCTAAAGATAAAAACTCAGCTAAACTTATAGTCAAAATTTTTCATAATAATGAAAATGATAAGAGAGTAGAAATAATTGAAACATTTAGATGGGGCGTTGGTTACATAGAAGGAAGCATTTTTTTTAACAAAGGTTATAAATTAAATAAACATCATATAGTTTGTAACCCTGACGTCGGTGATGGTAATGACCTTGATGATCTCTTTTCCATTGATTTTAATTATGAAGGTCATTGGAATGATGAAGAAAAAAATGAATTTGAAAAAATTTGGCAAGAAGGTGACCCTAATGATCCTGATCTAAAGATAAGTACTGCCTGGCTTTATGAATTTCAAAATGAATGGGAAATCTCATCATTTGACATTGTAATAGATGCTCCAGTTCAATTATCAGTAGTTGAAAAATCTAATAATAAAAAAGTGATAATTGATGACTATCAAGATTAATGATTTTAAAATTATAATTTTGCCTTCGAAAATATTTCTCTAAGATCTTCGAGACACAAATCTTCACCTTTTGTTTTTGAATTTTTTCCAATAAAACCATTCTTATTAGCTCTACTAATAATTCCTCGATTGCTAGTATGATAAATTGATCCTACAAGATATTCTTTCCCTTGGTAATTAAATTTATTCAATTTTCTTTTTAGAACAACCTCGGGCCATTCACCCATAACTTCATTTTTAAAAACTTCTTTAAGAAATAAAAATGGTTCCCGTCCTAAGGTTATTATTAAATTCAAATTATTTAAGTTAAATAAAGTAGCCTTGATTACCTCTTTTGATGCATCAAAGACTTTTTCTTTATTTACTAACGCACCGCTCATACTATGTGAAATCTTCAATAACCAAACTGCATTTGCATAATAAACACCGCAATTTTTGCTATTTGGCATAGAATAATCACCTAAATCAAAGTGTTTTGTTGCTCTTAACAAGTTATACAAGTTTAAATTTGTTTTTACCTTTTCGCTGTGCCGAAATGGATTTTCTTTTGGATTTTTTTTTAAAAGTAAATCCAATGTCTCAAAATTTGCAGCATCTTGAGCTAAAATCATTACTCTCGCATTCCAATCCCCAAATAAAGTTTCACAAGCATGAAGTTGATTAGATTGAGGATAAATTTCATTTATGTTCCTGTAACCTTCAACCTTAAGGTGTTTAAAATCTATTCCAAAATATCTTTTTTTCATTTTTAATTATCTAGGAATTACCATTACTTTACTTCCGTATACAATGGTCACTAAATCAAGCTTTTGAAAATTAAACTTTGTCGCAGACTTTCCTTGAATGACTACTAATGTTTTTCCGGTATCTTCAATTTCTACCGTGTAAGCAAACCCATTGTGCGTTCCTAATGCAACGGGAACGTAGTATCCAACGATTGCTCCGCCAACTACTGCAAGAATTTGTGAAATTTGTTCCCTGCCATCTGAAATGCCACCGCCAATTGCAGCCCTACTGCTACGCCAATTTGATTTCGCCCCTTAATCCTTACTTGCATTTATGATTATTCCATTTTCAGACTTAAGGACTTTGTTTGAATCTTCATTATTGATGGTATTTGGGAAAATAGAGCAACTATGAAGATATAAGCTAATTAAGAATAAGGCTAAGATTTTTTTCAATTTACTAATTATTTAAAATGTTCCTCTTTAAGCGAGCAATGTGCGTTTCCAGTTTAAAGATTAAATCATAAATTTTATTTAAATCTACTTTTTTTTGCACTATTATTTTCGGTATCTTTTTTTTGTATATTTCTTCACTGTTTGCATTAAAACGCTTGTTTTGTGAATTATGTCAATCATTTGGTCTCTAATGTTTTTATCGTTAGAATGAGATATTCCTAATTTAGATATCCTGTCAAAAACATCATCAAAAGCCATTCTTGTAAAGCAATCTAATAACGAAACGCCTACACCTTTATAAATTGCAAGTTGTTCTAATTTACTGCATAATCTAAGTCAGCATTTATAAAAGTTTTATGTATTTGTCAGCACTAACCTTCTTTAAAAGAAATTGAAGCGTGTGTTCTAGCGAAAGTGGTTTTCTTATCTTGGTCATTTAGTTAAATATAGATCAAGTTTATTTATTGCCAATTAATATTTAGGTTTCTAGGTTATACTGTATAACAACGTAACTCCTATATTTCCCAGACTGCACAAACGTTTTTTGAAAAACTACTTTGTATTTTGTAATTGAAACCTCAAATATCTGAGATTTTTCATTGCTATCATAACTCCTAACAATTCCAGCCTTAGTATCTTCTTTGATTTAGAATCATTTTTTAATGAATTTATTCAACAAAGACTTTTTTAATGCCTTGGAAATAGACAAATTAAAATCTGAACTAGTTGCACTCCCACATCCATATAATGTTTTGTCGTCGACTTATTTTGCTACAAACAGTTTCGTTTATCTCAAGAAAATCACTAATATCATTAATGATTGTCTTTTTTTCTGCAAAATTTTTATTAGATGAACAACTATACAAGATTAGCACCATTAAATGATTAAGTATCATTATTTTTCTAAAAGTTAAATTTATTGGTTTGCAGATCAGTATGACTGCCTCAGAATCTTTCTTATTTTCCTTGTTTAATTAATTTTTTAGTCTAATTATTATCGCACCTTCTCCACCGTTGCTTAAATCTGCAGGTGCAATTGAGTCAATTTTTTCTAAAAGTTCTTTATTGGTTTGCAGGTATTCTGGAACAGAATACTTTAACTTGCTAAATGTCCTAGAAACATATGCATTGTTATCAGTATCTGAATGCAATCCTTTGCCGGTAATTAATAATATTTCATTAAACCCATCCCTAGAACATTGTTTAATAATTTCATTTATTTTTTTATTTGCATCATCAAGGGTGTAGCCGTGGAGGTCGAACTTAAATCTTTTGAGTCTTTTTAAAGATTTTTTTTTATTTATTAACTCTTTGTCAAATACGTCTTTAGGATCTTTAATGTAATTTTCCCAGGCTTTTTTATCGGCTAACGAAATATCGTCTTTTTTTTTCACTTACTAATAATTTCAGCCAAATACCAATTAGGGTTTTTACTTTTAGAAGTTTTAGTAAATTTCCAATGATCAGTAACTGTTTTAATCTTATCAGGATTACCCTCGATTATTTCTCCTGCCTTATCTCTTTTAACAGAAATAATTTCACAAACAATTTTAACTGTTGCAAATAATTCATTTTCAATTTTTTCATATTTTTCAATTTTAGAGTCTTTTATTCCAATAAAAGTAAATTCTGATTTAATGCCTTCTTTGTTTCTTTGGTCTATTACTTGCTCAAAACTGCTATAAATTGATTTAGTTAAAAGTCTTTTAAGCTCGTCTTTTTTGCCTTTTGCAAAAGAAGTTAAAATAGTTTCGTAAGCTATTTCTGCTCCTTTAAGAAACTGCTTTTTTTCATCTTCTTCTGAAACTTCTTTAAGAATAGGTTTTGAGTTAAGTTGAGCTTTGTATTCCTCAAATTTTTTGTCATCAAAAATACTTGGCGCTTTTCCATCGTGTCCCGTTTTTTTGCCTAAAATACTTCTTAAACGCAAAAGAATGAACCCTGCGATCATCGCTAGCAAAATAATATCTATGAAGCCAAAATTGTTACTCATACATTTGATAAATATATACTAATCATATAATTACAAGGAGCAAATGAACACCCTTTTTTTTATAATTATTGTTCTGCCAATTTTAGAAATTGCCTTAATGATAAAAATTGGAGAGCAAATTGGCGCGCTTAACACAATTTTAATGATTATGCTTACAGCTGCAGTTGGAATTTTCTATGCAAGAATAGAAGGGTTGAACACTTTAAAATCTGGTCTTTTGAATATTTATAGAAATAAAATTCCTTTCTATGAAATCATTTCTGGTGCTTCTATTGCTATAGCTGCAATTTTTTTAATATTGCCTGGATTTATTACTGACGCTATAGGGTTTTTATTACTTTTCCCGTTTACACGAAGACTAATTATTGGTCATTGGGTAGCTAATAAACAAAATCAAAATGTCTCAAGGGAAGAAGAAATTATAGATGCTGAAATAATTGAAGATACTAAAGAAAAAGATAAAGATGAATTATAAAATCATAGCTAAATATATAAAAGAATTAAAATTTGAAATTCCCAACCCTAAAGTTTTTTTTGCATTAGAAAAAGATATTGCTAACTATAAAATTAATATTGATATTAAAAGCAATCAATTTAAAGACCAGATCATTGAGGTCCAGACAACATTAGCCCTACAACCAATTGATAATAATATCGAAAAAATTGATACTAAAATAGTCTTCTCAACTATCATTGAAATAGAAGGACAGCTAACAGATAAAAAATCCTTAGAAGAAGTTATTTTAATAAAAGTTCCTAATGAAGTTTACCCTGAAATAAGAGGCTTATTCGTTTCACTTTTTGAAAGATCTGGTTATAAAAAAATTAAAATTGAAGAGACAATTGATTTTAGAGAACTTTATCAAAAAAGAACTATTCAATAATTAAATTTCTACTAAAGAATTTTAGTAAGTCGCTCTTCCACCGCTTAAATCAAATACAGCGCCAGTCGTATAAGAATTTTCTTCTGAAGCAATCCAACAAACTAGAGATGCAAGTTCCTCTACTTTAACAAATCGATTTCTTGGAATTTTTGACAACATATAATCAATATGTTCTTGGGTCATTTGATCAAATATTCTAGTTTTTGCTGCGGCAGGTGTTACACAATTCACTGCGATATTTTTATCAGCTAATTCTTTTCCTAAAGATTTTGTCAAAGCAATAACTCCTGCTTTAGCAGTACTATAAGCGCTCGCATTTGGATTTCCTTCTTTTCCTGCAATAGAAGCAATATTTACAATCCGTCCATAATTATTTTTAATCATGTGCGGCACTACAACTTTGCAACAATAAAAAACAGCGTTTAAATCTAAATTTAATACTCTAAGCCATTCTTCATTTTTATAATTCCAAACTTTTTCATTGGCTCCAGCTATGCCAGCATTATTAACAAAAATATCAATTTTTTGTTTTGATGATATTTCTTCAAAACTTTTTTGCACCTGGTCAAAATTAGTTACATCTACAATTTGAAACTCTAAATTTTTTGAATTGGATTCTTTGATCGCTAGATCAATAAATTTTTTATCTACGTCCCATATAATAACTTTAGCACCTGACTCTAAAAATCTTTTTACAATTGAATAACCAAAACCTTGGGCGCCGCCAGTTACTATTGCTGTTCTATTTTTTAAATCAAAATTATGCATTTAAAAATAATTTTTTTTTAAATCTCTTTTAAGAAATTCACTATGAAGTTTTAATTCTTCCACAGTAGGTTTGATGACTTTTTTACAATATTTTTTTGTTAAATTAACTCTATTTTTAAAGTCTAAATCTGTTGTTTCGTTTGAAAAAACAAATTTCGGCTCTTTGGCGTCCAATAAATTTATGTAAACTTCCCTTAATAACTCACAATCTAAAAGAGCATTGTGTTTAGTTCTTCGTGATAAATCAATATTAAACCTTTTACAAAGTGCATCTAATGAATTTGATGTTCCAGGAAATTTTCCTCTAGCTATTTCAAGACTATCCACCACTTGATCTTTATTAATTTCATTCTTTTTAACTAGTCTTAATTCATGGTTTAAAAAACCTAAATCAAAAGGAGCATTATGAATGATAATTTTTTTACCTTTTATAAATTCTGCAAACTCATCTGCTACTTCAGCAAACTTAGATTTATCCTTTAAAAATTCTGTTGAAAATCCATGAACCTTAAAAGCTTCTTCGGGCACGTCTCTTTCCGGGTTAATTAACTTATGAAATACTTTTTTTGTAGGAATTAAATCTTTGGTTTCTATACAGGCAATTTCTACAATTCGGTGCTTTTCATTTACAGACAATCCAGTTGTTTCTGTATCTAGAAAAATTTCACTCATATTTTTTTATAAAATTTTTTACTTGTTTTTTTAAGTATACAAGAGATTTATTATTTGTGATTTTATAATCACAGATTTTCTCTTTAATTTTTGGTGATAACTGTCTTTTATCCAACGTATAAAATGTTTGTTTTTTTCCACCTTTATTCAAATATCTTCTTAATCGTATGCTTTTTTTTGAACCCACATAAACCAAAGTATCAAAATACTTATTTAATTTACCCTCGATCAGCAAAGGTATTTCAAAAATAACAATCTTATTTTTTTTCTTTAAATATTTCTTCATCTCTTTTCTCACTAAAGGATGAATGGTTTTTTCTAACTTTTTAAAATTTTTTTTATTATTTTTTAATAGTAATCGTAATTGATCTTTAACTTTACTTTTTTTATTTAATTTAAATTTTTTAACTAAAGAATTAATAAATGATTTCTTTTTATATAAATCTGTTACCACTTTATCTGCGCTAAATAATGGATATTTTTTGCCTGCCATCAAACGCGAGACGGTTGATTTACCTGAGGCTATCGATCCAGTAACTCCAATACTAATCATATTTTTAATTTATTTTTTAAATCTTCAGTATTTGGGTTTATGTTATTCCATAATAAAAATGCTTTTTGTGCTTGGAAAATTAACATGTCTAAACCATTAAAAACTTTTGCTCCTTGCTTTGAAAAATGTTTCATTAGTTTAGTTTCTGCAGGATTATAAACAACATCGTAATAAATTAGACTTTTTTTAATTGTTTCAAATTTTTGAGAAAAATCTTCGCCGCCTTTTGTTCCTAAGCTTGTAGCATTAATTAAAATATCAATTTCCTTAACTTTTTCTTCAATTGTTTCCCAATCAATAATTTCAATAGAATTAAAAGATTTTTTTAACTCTAAAGCTTTGCTTTTTGTTCTATTAGCAAGATAAATCTTTTTTACATTAGCTTTCTTTAAGGCACATATAATAGAAGGAGTAACTCCCCCTGCCCCTAAAATTAAAGCTTCTTTTTGGTCTATCGTTTCTATCTTTTTAATAAAAGAGTATTCAAAACCATAAACGTCTGTATTTTCACCAATCACTTTACCTTCGTCGTTAAGATAAATTGTATTTACAGATTGTGTTTCTTTAGCTTCATTAATTATTTGGTCTAAAAACTGAATGACAGTTTGTTTATAAGGTATGGTTACATTAATCCCCATTAAATCTTTTTTTTTAATTCTCTCAATTACTGACGGTATTTCATTTTCTGAAATTTCAATTAATTCATAATTTGCATCTATCTTATTAATATCATACCAGTGATGATGTATTTGGGGCGATATAGAATGCTTTAAAGACTTTCCAATTAATCCAAATTTTTTTTTCATGATGAAATTGATTTAATATACGCTATTACTGCTTTGATTGGTAAACCCATGATAGAATCTCTATCTCCTTTTACTTCGCTAAAAAGCTCAAGCCCTCCAGCTTCTATTTGATATACCCCGTAGGCTAATAAAGTTTCTGTTTTGATTTTTTTTAAGTAATTATCTAACTCTTTGTCTGTTAAATTTTTCATAATTAGTTCTGATTGATCAGTAAAATTCCAAATCATTGATCCATTTTTAGAAATACATACGGACGTTATTAGATAGTGCTTTGAACCATTTAATTTTTTTAAAATTGATAATGCTTCAGTTCTTGAAGTAGGTTTGTTTATTAACTCATTATTGAGACTTATAACACTATCTGCCCCTAAAACTAATTGATCTGGGTATTTTAAACTAACTTTAGTTGATTTTAATTCTGCTAAATTTTTTGAGATTAATGTTGGGTCAGCTCCAACAGCTAATAATGAATCTTTTACCTGATCTTCATCGACACCTGAGCCAACAACTTCACAATTAAAATTATTTCTTTCTAATATTTCTTTTCTTACTCCGCTTTTCGAGGCTAAAATTAAATTCATTTTTGTTGTTTTTTCTTAATTTCGAATATCCTTATTACTGCGGCGGCTGTTTCTTCAACTGATTTTCTGGTCACGTCTATTACTGGCCAACCATATTTTTTAAACAAATTTTTTGCATTTTCTATTTCCTTCTTAATGAATTCAATGTCAGAATAGTTAGGTATATTCACTTCTTTCATAATTTCTAATCTATTAGATCTAATGTCAGATAAACGACTTGGTTCTACAGTCAGACCAATAACACAAAATTTGTTAGCTTCTTTTTTTAAAATTTCTGGAATTTCTTGACCTGAAACTAGTGGAATATTTAAAGTTTTATATCCCCTATTAGCTAAATAGATTGATGTTGGTGTTTTGCTTGTCCTGCTAACCCCCAATAAAACTATTTCGGCATTTTTTATATCTTCTGTCTTCATTCCGTCGTCATGCGACATCGAAAACTGTATGGCTTCAATACGTCTATAGTATTCTTCGTTCATAACGTGTTGAGCGCTTGGTATATGGGTTGCTTTTTGATTTAACAACTTTGAAAAATTTAAAATCAAGTTACCTAAGATGCCGAAGCAAGGAATTTTCTTTTCTTCACAAATATGCGCTATAAATTTAGCTAATTTGGTTTCTACAATTGTATAAAGAACAATTACATTTTCTTTTTTTTGTAATTCATCAACGATTTTTTTAACTTGTTGTTCAGTTCTTATAAAAACATACTCTTTTTTTTCATAATCAAAATGAGAAAATTGAGATTTAATAGCTAAAAATATTCTATCTAAGGTTTCACCTGTAGAGTCCGAAATTAGATTGATGTGGTACTTATGTCCCATAGGTAATTATGTTAATAAAACTGTTATAACTTGTGTTTATTCCTAAACTTACTTTTAATCACAAAATACTTAACAATAATTAACATATTCTTAACATTTTATTCATTGTTAATATTTAAAAAATCAATGAACTTAATTTCTTAATAGATTTAAAAAATTATTAATTAGTGTGTTTTTTTTTACTTTTGACTGTGAGACAAACTGTTCAAAACTATGTATAACTAATTATTTCATCAACAAACATGACCTACACTAAATAAATTACTTTTAAATATATTTTATTATTAATGAGTAAATTAACTAACTGTTTATTAAAGAAAGATACAACTTGTTTACCTGTATGGTTTATGAGACAAGCTGGTCGTTACCTTCCAGAATTTAGAGAAATAAGAAGCAAAAACAAAGATTTTATTAAATTATGTTTGGATAGTCGTTTAAGTTCTGAGATCACCTTACAGCCTTTAAAACGATTTAACATAGATGCTGCTATAATTTTTTCAGATATTTTAATGACACCTTATGCTTTAGGTCAAGAGGTAGAATTTAAAAAAGATCATGGTCCAATTTTATCTAAATTAAATTTAAATGAATTTAATAATAATAATCATGAAAATTTTAAAAATAAGTTAAATCCAGTTTATGAAGCAATAAAAATTACTAGATTAAATTTAAAAAAAGAAAAATCTTTAATAGGTTTTATTGGAGCACCATGGACTTTAATCGTTTACATGCTTGGTTTAAAACAAGATAAAGAAAAAATTGATTTAGAAAAATTGAAAAAATCTGAAAAATTAATTAATGATATTATAAATAATTTAGTTGATTATTTATGTTTACATGTTGAACAACAAGTAAAAGCAGGTGCTGATACCATTCAAATATTTGATAGTTGGGCAGGATTAATACCTGAAAATAAGCTAATTGATTATTGTTATAAGCCTAATAAAAAAATTGTTGAATTTTGTAAAAAAAATAAAATTCCAGTTATTTGCTTTCCAAGAAATATAAATAAAAATTATTTGGATTTCGCAGATTTTGTAAAGCCAGATGGTTTAAGTTTAGATTATACCATTGATCCCGAGTGGGCTCGAGATAAACTTAAAAACTTTACTTTGCAAGGAGGTATGGATCCAAAAATATTATTTGAAAAAGATGCTGTTATTTTTAAAGAAGTAGATAAATATTTAGATATTTTTAAAAATTTTCCTTATATTTTTAATTTAGGTCATGGATTATTGCCAGAAACTAACCCTGATACTTTGCAAAAAGTTATTGATCGGGTTAATAATTTTAAATGAGAAAAGCTGTAATACTTTTTAATTTAGGCGGGCCTGATAGTTTAGATGCAGTCGAGCCTTTTTTATTCAATCTTTTCAATGATCCTGCAATTATAAGTTTACCCACTATATTCAGATACCCATTAGCCAAACTAATTTCTAAAAGAAGAGCTCCTATTGCAAAGGGTATTTATTCTGAAATGGGCGGTAAATCTCCTATTTTAGAACAAACAGAAAGCCAGGCAAATGCGATAGAAAAAAGCTTAGAAGATCAAGGTGATGAATATAAATGTTTTATTGTAATGCGATGCTGGCATCCAAGAGCAAAAGAAGTTTTAGAAAAAGTTAAAAATTTTAAGCCAGATCAAATTATACTTTTACCTTTATATCCTCAATACTCAGACGCAACATCTGGCTCATCAATCAAAGAATGGTTAGATTTATGTAAAAAAGATAAATTTACGGTCGATACTAAAATTGTATGTTGCTATCCAAATGAAAAAGACTTTGTATTATCTTACGCAACTTTAATAAAAAACAAATTAGATCAATCAAAGCTAAAAGATACAATATTAATTTTTTCTGCACACGGTTTACCAGAAATTAAAATTAAAAAAGGTGATCCCTATCAGTGGCAAGTTGAAAACACAGTACAAGAGCTAGTTAAAAATTTATCAATACCTAATTTAAATTATATTTTAAGCTACCAAAGTCGTGTAGGCCCTTTAAAGTGGATTGGACCTTCAACAGAAGACGTTATTAAAGATGAAGCTAAGAAAAATAAAATAATAATGGTGGTACCAGTTGCCTTTGTTTCCGAGCACTCAGAAACTTTGGTCGAGCTAGATATTGAGTATAAAAAACTTGCTTCTGAAAATGGTGCTAGGGATTATTTACGTGTGCCAACTAATACAGTAGAGAAAAATTTTATTAACTCTTTAAAAAACAGTATTTTATCTGCTAGCAAAGGTGAAAGATTTACTTCGTCAATCAAGTGCATCGATAAGTTTAAAAAATGTCCACGTATTCAACAAATTTAATTTATGAATTATTATTTATTATTTAAAGCACTACATTTAATTTCGGTGATTTCTTGGATGGCAGGTTTACTTTATCTTCCTAGACTTTATGTTTATCACGCGGAAACTATTTCAAATGAAGAAAAAATAGAAACGTTTAAAGTGATGGAGAAAAGACTCTTTTTTTACATCATGAACCCAGCAATGGTAGCTAGTTGGTTATTTGGGGTTCTATTAATTTACTCTATTGGTTTCGAAAACTTTCAATATTTATGGCTTCAATTGAAGCTAATTATGGTGTTGTTGTTGACTTTTTATCACTTCTTTCTTTTTAAATGTCTAAAAGACTTTAGTCTAAACTCAAACCAACATACCCCTAAGTTTTATAGAATATTAAATGAAGTCCCTACTGTTTTATTAATTGCTATTGTTTTTATTGTTATATTTAAACCCGTATAAGATCTTGAAATATTCCAAAAAAACTCTATATTTATAGAACTTACCTTTAAGACCAACAATCAATATGAACCTACAAGAACTAAAAAAACGAAATCCTGCTGAGCTTATTTCACAAGCTGAAAAATTAGGCATTGAGAATCCAAGTACGCTTAGAAAGCAAGAAATTCTTTTTGCTATTTTAAAAAAACTTGCTGAAAAAAATGAGCAGATTACGGGAACAGGTGTCTTAGAAGTTTTACAAGATGGTTTTGGATTCCTAAGAGCTATGGAGTCAAACTATTTACCTGGTCCAGATGATATTTACGTAAGCCCAAGTCAAATTAGAAGATTTGGTTTAAGAACTGGTGATACAGTTGAAGGAGAAATTAGATCTCCTAAAGATGCAGAAAGATATTTTGCATTACTTCAAGTAAACAAAATTAATTTTGAAGATCCTGAAAAAGGAAGAAATAAAATTGCATTTGATAACTTAACACCACTTTATCCTGACGAGAGATTAAAATTAGAAATAGAATCTACAAAACTTGAAAAGAAACCAGACAACACGGCAAGGCTAATTGATTTAGTTAGTCCTATTGGAAAAGGACAACGATCTTTAATTGTGTCCCCTCCTCGTGCTGGTAAAACAATGATACTTCAAAATATTGCTCAATCAATAACCATGAACCATCCTGAATGTTATTTGATAGTTTTATTAATTGACGAAAGACCAGAAGAAGTAACTGACATGCAAAGATCTGTAAAAGGTGAAGTTGTTAGTTCTACGTTTGATGAACCTGCTTCTCGACACGTAGCTGTAGCGGAGATGGTCATTGAAAAGGCAAAAAGATTAGTTGAGCACAAGAAAGACGTTGTTATTTTATTAGATTCTATAACGCGTTTAGGCAGAGCTTATAACGCTGTTATACCAAGCTCAGGTAAAGTTTTAACAGGTGGTGTGGATGCAAACGCTTTACAGAGACCAAAAAGATTCTTTGGTGCTGCTAGAAATGTTGAAGAAGGTGGCTCACTAACTATTATTTCAACTGCTTTAATTGATACTGGTTCAAGAATGGATGAAGTAATTTTTGAAGAGTTTAAAGGAACAGGTAATTCAGAATTAATTCTTGATAGAAAAGTTGCTGACAAACGTATTTTCCCAGCTTTAGACATCACAAGATCAGGAACGAGACGTGAAGAACTTTTATTTGAAAAAGATGAGTTAGCAAAAATGAATGTTCTTAGAAGAATTATCAGTCCGATGGGAACTATGGATGGAATAGAGTTTTTAATTTCAAAACTTAAAAACACAAAGAACAATGCAGATTTCTTTGATTCCATGAATAAGCCAGCTTAGTTCATTAATTTAATCCCCTTCTGTGCTATTAATTAAGTAAATGAATATTTACGCTTTATCTTCTGGTAGAGGACCATCTGGTATAGCCATTATAAGACTATCAGGTAAAGATACATTAAAAATAGCTCAACTAATTTCAAAAGAAAAAAACATTAAGTCTAGAGAAGCTAATCTTTGTAAATTTTATAATCCAACCAATAATCAAATCATTGATGAAGGTTTAATATTATGGTTTCCAGGACCTAATAGTTATACAGGTGAAGATCTAGCAGAATTTCATATCCATGGCAGTAATGCAGTTATAAGTTTGTTTTTAGATGTTTTAAGCAAACAAGCAAATTCAAGAATGGCTGAACCAGGTGAGTTCACTAAGATTGCATTTCAAAATAATAAAATTGATTTATTAGAGGCAGAAAGCATAGGAGACTTAATTCATTCCGAAACTGAACTGCAAAGACAGCAAGCTGTCCAGATTATGCAAGGAAATGCTTCTAACCACTACAATAACCTAAGAGAAAAGCTAATTAAGGCGCTGGCCTATATAGAAGCCAAAATAGATTTTGCCGAAGATGATTTACCAGATACCGTCTTAAAACAAGTAAGAATAACAGTTCAAGAAATTACCAGTGAAGTTAAGAAAATATTGGATGATCAAAAAATTGGTGAAAAGATAAGAGAAGGTTTTAAGGTTTCAATAACAGGGGAGGTTAATGCAGGAAAATCTTCTTTGTTAAATTTATTATCTAAAAGAAAAGCCGCAATTGTTTCTAATGAAAAAGGAACTACTAGAGACATAATTGAGGTTTATTTAAATATAGACGGATATCCAGTTATTTTGGCTGACACAGCAGGAATTAGAGAAACCGAAAATAAAGTTGAAAAAGAAGGAGTTAGTTTAGCAATAAAAAAGATTGAAGAGTCAGATCTTAATTTGATGTTGTTTGATATTACTTCAAATAAAATAGATTCATTAATTGAAAAAAATATTAAAGAAAATTCAATAATTGTTTTTAATAAATCTGATTTATCTTCAAACATTAAAAAAGAATTTAAAAATAATGATGTTGTTTTAATATCTGTTAAAGAAAATAAAAATATCGACAAATTAGTAAGTTTAATAAAAAAACAATTAAAAGATAAATTTATAAAAAATGACAATATTTTAGTCACTAGAGAAAGACATAGAAATAAATTAAATTTATGTTTTCAAGAGTTAAATAATTTCTTAGAAAAAAAACACGACAAAGATATCGAACTAGCAGCTGAAGATTTAAGAATGGCATCTAGACACTTAGGTTCAATAATTGGCAAAGTAGATGTAGAGGAAATACTTGGATCTATCTTTAAAGATTTCTGTATAGGCAAATAACACCTTGTAAATTTATAATAGTAGAATACATTTCATTTTATGAATGTAAGCTACGACGTAGTGGTTATAGGAGGTGGGCACGCTGGTTGCGAGGCAGCAGCGGCATCGGCTAGAATTGGCGTAAATACTGCACTTTTTACACATAAAATAGAGACTATAGGAGAAATGTCGTGCAACCCAGCCATAGGTGGGCTAGGGAAGGGACATCTTGTTAGAGAGATTGATGCTCTTGATGGTGTAATGGGTGTTATAACAGATAAATCAGGAATTCAATTTAGATTACTTAATAGAAGTAGAGGTCCAGCAGTAAGAGGACCAAGAACTCAATCAGACAGAGCTTTATATAAAAAGCATATGCAAGAACTTTTATTAAATTATAAAAATTTAACAGTTGTTGCCGATCCAGTAACTCAATTTATTTTTGAAGATAATAAAATTATTGGTTTTCAATGTGAAAGTGGAAAACAAATATATTGCAAGCAACTTGTATTAACTACGGGAACTTTTTTAAATGGGTTAATTCATATAGGTCAAAAACAAATACCAGCAGGAAGGTATAATGAAAAACCTTCAACAGGATTAAGTGAGCAAATATCAAAATTTAAAATAAAAATAGGACGTCTTAAAACAGGCACACCACCAAGATTAGATGGCACAACTATTAATTATAGTGAAATAGAAATGCAAGCAGCAGATGATAATCCCTACTATTTTTCTTTTTTAACTAACAAAACTTATAACAAACAAATTAGCTGTGGAATTACACATACCAATGATGAGGTACATAAAATCATTTCTGAAAATATTCATTTAAGCGCTATGTACTCAGGAAATATTAAAGGAGTTGGTCCAAGATATTGTCCTTCAATTGAAGATAAAATTGTAAAGTTTAAGGAAAAGAACAAGCATCAAATATTTCTAGAGCCAGAAGGATTAAAGGACAATACTATTTACCCAAATGGTATATCTACTTCACTTCCTGAAGAGGTTCAGCTTAAAATATTAAGTAAAATCAAGGGTTTAGAAGACGTTAAAATGATAAGAGCTGGGTATGCTATTGAGTATGATTATGTAGATCCAAGAGAATTGAAACCAACATTAGAGACAAAAAAAATTAATAATTTATTTCTAGCTGGTCAGATAAACGGAACAACTGGTTATGAAGAAGCTGCAGCTCAAGGTTTGATAGCTGGTGCTAATGCTGCACTCAAAGTTAAAAATGAAAATGAATTTGTATTAGATAGATCAGAGTCATACATCGGAGTTATGATTGATGATTTAATTACTAAAGGTGTTTCAGAGCCTTATAGAATGTTTACATCAAGAGCTGAATATAGATTATCTTTAAGATCTGATAATGCTGATCAGAGATTAACGCCTTTAGGTATAAAAATTAATTTGGTTCATGATGATAGAAAAAATATTTTTTTAGAAAAACAAACTAAGTTAGTTCAAATCCAAGATGTTTTAAGATCTAAAAAGATAACACCTAATGAAGCAGCAAAGTATTCTGTTAAAATTTCCAAAGATGGAGTTAAAAGAGATGGCTTAGAGCTTTTAGGCTTAAAAGATGTAACCCTTACAAAAGTTAGAAATATATGGGCTGATATACCCCATTATGATCAATCTATAGAAGAACAGGTAGAAATAGACGCTCATTACTCAGGGTACCTAAAAAGGCAGTCTCATGACATTGCAGCGTTTAAAAAAGATGAATCTATTAAAATTCCAGCTGATATTAACTATGATTCATTTAGTGGACTATCAAAAGAGATTAAATCTAAACTGAGTTCAATAAGACCCCAAACTTTAGGTCAAGCCTTAAGGATAGATGGTGTTACCCCTGCGGCTGCCATAATTCTTTTAGGTTATATTAAAAAAAGCAGATATAAAATATCTGCTTAATGACAAGAGAAGAAGTAATCACATATTTAAAAACTGAACTTCAATTTGATGTTAAATCTATTGGTTTATTAGATCTATATGTCGATGAATTGTTAAAGTTTAATAAGCAATATAACCTTATATCCAAATCCACCGAAAGCATTGTTTGGGATAGGCATATTTTAGACTCAGCACAAACTATAAAATTTATAAAACCAGCAAAAAACCTAAAAATATGTGATTTAGGTACAGGAGCAGGTCTTCCAGGCTTAATAATAGCTATATATGGTTATAAACTAGGTTTTCACGTGAAATTATATGAAAAATCATCAGTTAAGTGTAAATTTCTTAACAATTTAGTAAATAAGCTTAAAATCGATAATGTTATTGTAGAAAATATAAATGTATATGATATTAGCATTAGAGCTGACTACGTTGTGACTAGAGCTTTCAAAAAACTTAGTGAAGTTCTATCTATTTCACGTGAAATAGTCTCAACTAGTCATAAATTGATCTTATTAAAAGGCAAAGGTGCTGAAGAGGAAATTAAAAAAGTGAATTTTGGAAATAATTATAAATTTGAGGTTAAAAAAAGTATAACAGACCCAGAATCCAAAATTTTAATTTTTGATGTAAAAAAGTAAAAATTTATTTTAATGAAAAAAATAATTTCAGTAATAAATCAAAAGGGTGGAGTTGGAAAAACAACTACGGTAGTGAACCTGGCTACTGCACTTGCTCAGTCTGGGAAAAAAATTCTCGTTGTTGATTTAGATCCTCAGGGTAAATGCAACGACTGGACTTGGAAAATCTAATCATGATAATGATAAAAATATTTATAAAATCATAATAGGTCAAAAAAACCCAGAATTAGTTATACAAGAGAGTTGTGTAAAAAACCTTGATTTAATTAGCTCAAATGTAAATTTATCAGGTTTAGAAGTTGAAACTGCTAATGATCCTAACAGAGCTTTTTTATTAAAAGAAATTTTTAAAAAAAATGAAAATTTATTTTCAAAATATGAAAATATTTTTATTGATTGTCCACCTTCATTAAGTCTTCTCACTATCATGTCACTAGTAGCTGCCGAAGAATTATTGGTTCCTCTACAAACTGAATTTTTTGCTTTAGAAGGAATTACTCAATTAGTGAAAACAATTGAAAGAATAAAAATAAATTTAAATCCTAAATTAGAAATAAGAGGAATATTATTAACGATGTTTGATAAAAGAAATAAATTATCAGCACAGGTAGATGAAGAGGCAAGAAAATATTTTAAAGATAAGGTTTATAAAACTGTAATTCCAAGAAATGTCAGGTTATCAGAAGCACCATCCCATGGTGTTCCATGTTTGGTATATGATAAAGGGTGCGTTGGAAGTAAATCTTATTTAGATTTAGCTGGTGAGTTTATAAATCAAAATAGAATTTAAGATTTAAAAGTTTATGAGTGATACAAAACAAAAAAAAGGACTTGGTCGGGGGTTGATGTCTTTATTTGGTGACGAGCAACCTTTGGAACTAAATAAAGAAGTTAAAACTGATGGAAAAAGTGAATATTTGTCAATATCTATAAGCGATTTGGCGCCTAACAAATTTCAGCCTAGAACTCATTTCAGTAAAGAAAAAATTGAAGAACTAACACAGTCAATCAAAACAAATGGGTTAATACAACCTATAATTGTTAGACACAATAATCAGAATAATAATTATGAGATAATTGCAGGAGAAAGAAGATGGCTTGCTGCTCAAAATGCTGGTCTACATGAAGTACCTGTTGTTGTTTTAAATATTACAGACCTTCAAGCTTTAGAACTAGCAATAGTAGAAAATATTCAAAGGGAAGATTTAAATATTATTGAAGAAGCTAGAGGTTATAAGCGATTAATGGACGAATTTTTATACGATCATGAAAAACTTTCTAACTTTATGGGTAAAAGCAAAAGTCACATAAGCAATACTTTACGCTTGCTTACGCTTCCAGAGGAAGTAATTAAATTGGTAGATGAAGGTAAACTTACAGCAGGACAAGTTAGACCTTTGGTTGGAAGACATAATGCTCTTCAATTAGCAAATTCAATTATAAAAGAAAGATTAAGCGCAAGGTCAATAGAAAACCTAGTTCGTAACGAAAAAGAATTAGAAAACAAAAGATCGTCTGGCTTAAAAAAATCTGACCCAAACGCTTTGTTACTCCAAAGACAAATTGAAGAAAACTTAGGTTTAAAAACTCAAATTCTAACTAAAAAAAATAATTCTGGAAAAGTTATTATTGAGTATGAGAATTTAGATCAATTTGAAATGATATCAAAATTACTAATTAAGAACTAGCCTCGTTACAAATATTAACTAGTAAATTATTAAATATTATAGAACTTTCTATTTGAGAATTTTTTTTTGCTAATATTTCCGTTTCATTTAAAGTATTAATAATTTTATCAATATTTTTTTTAGACCAAATATTTAGCTGTTTTTTTAATATTGGCTTTTCTTTCCAAAAAATTGGTGGTTTAGCATTATCTATTATGCTTTCTATACTTTTTTCTTTATTGCTAAGTAAATCTTTAATTTTTTTGAATTTAAATATTAATGAATTTAAGAAAAAAATAGATCTTCTTTATTAAGATTGTTTGATGAAAGTAATTTATTAAGTTTTGTTTTTTCTCCTATGATAGCACTATCTCTAATTTCATCAAAATCACTTTCCTTTTTAAGATTAAGAAGGTTTTGTAAAGGTTCCTTTTTAATAATTTTATCGTTAAAAAATGTTTTTATTTTTGTGATTTCATTTTGGATTAATCTTCTATCAAGTTTAGAATTTGAAATAATCAAATTACAAATTTCATTTGTTAATCCTTTAAATTCATCTAATTCTTTTTTTATGTAATTTAACAACGTTTTTTCATCATCCTCATAAAGAGGGATTATTCCTTCATTTTTTGAGTCTTCAAATAGTTTTCTTAACTTTGATTTTTTGTCTAAGTTATTTGCAATTATATAAAGTTTAACATTTTGGTCTAATTTATTTAAACATTCATCAACAATATTAAATATTTTGTCTGTTGCTTCATGTAAAATTATTATTTTGTTTTCTTCAAATAATGAGTTGTTAAATATATTTTCAAAAAAAAGTTGATTGTTTTTTAAAATTTCTTCTTCAAAAAAAGTATAAATTTCAGCTTTTTTATTCTCTTGTTTAATTTTTTCTATGAATTCTTTTTTAACACCCTCATTTACTCCATAAAGTAATAAAGCTTTATACTTTTTTGTTATTTCAGTATTTATATTAAATTGATAATTTTTTATTATCATTCATTAGATGTTTAATAATTTTAAGTATTTTATAATTTCATTAGAAATATAATTTATATTGTTTTCAATTGCATTTTTTTCATTATTTAAAGTATCCGAATGTGTTGAGCCAACATCATAATCATTTGTTGAACTAAAAGTTTTTTTATATTCATTTTTGTCTCAATGTTAGTTATTAATGTATCAGCTTGTAAATTATTTGAGTATCTAGTGGTTTTTCCTGCAGTGTTTTTTATTTTAGTTTCTTTTGTTGATATTAAATTTATTTTTATATCGTATATAAATTTTGAATTTTGGGATGAATAAATTTCTATATTATTTTTTATTTTATATGATAATTTTTTTTCACCATTTATTTCTAATTTATTTATTTTAAAATTATTAAGATTTTCTGAATTTAAATTTTTATATCCACAAGAGTTTAGAAATAAAATTAAAAAAAAAAGTATTAGTAATTTTAAGTATTTCATAACTAGTTTATTAAATAATTTATAATTCTATTTTTAACAAATATAGTTTTTATAATTTTTTTATTATTTAATTGTTGGTATACTTTTTCATTTTTAAATTCATTAAAAATTTCTTGTTCATTTAAATCTTTATTTATTTCAATTATTTGTTTTGTTTTTCCGTTTATTTGAATAGCAATTTTAACTTTTTCTTGAATTTTTATATTTTTATTAATCATTGGCCATGAAGAATATTCATTATTTTGATTTTGTAATTCTAAACATTCATAAGCAATATGTGGTGTGAATGGTATTAAAGTTTTTAAAAATTGAATAAAATTATTTTTTAAACATTTGTTGCTAATATTTTGCATTAAAGCTTTATTAAAAGTATTATAAATTGTGTATGCATTTGCAATTGCTACATTTAAATTAAAATTTTCAATAAAATTTGTTATTTTAACAAGATAATTGTTTGTTTCTAAATTTAATTTATTATCATCTGATCCTTTTTTATCTTTTCTATTTATAATTTCGTAATTTAAATTATAAATTTTTTGAAGAAATTTATAAGCAGCGTTTACACCTTGATCTGACCATTGAACATCTCTTTCTGGAGGACTATCAGATAAAATAAACCAACGAACAGCATCTGCTCCATAAGTTTTAATCATTTTTTCAGGATCAATAACATTTTTTTTTGATTTAGACATTGACTCAGATGGACCTACAATTATTTTTGAACCATCTTTAATTTTAATAAAATTATTATTTTCATCTTTTTTTATTTCTTCAGGATTTACCCATTTTCCATTTTGATCTTTATAAGTTTCATGGCAAACCATTCCTTGAGTAAAAAGTCCTTTAAAAGGTTCTTCTAACTTTTATTTTATTATTATTTTGTTTTATACGCTCTCATAAAAAATCTTGAATATAAAAGATGTAAAATAGCATGTTCAACACCCCCCACATATTGATCAACTGGCATCCAATAATTTATTTCTTTAATATCAAAAGGCACTTTGTCATTATTAGGAGAACAAAATCTTAAAAAATACCAAGAGGAGTCAACAAAGGTATCCATTGTATCGGTTTCTCTAATTGCTTTTTTTTTACTTTTTTTATGAATTGTATTTTTCCAGGTAGGGTGATTAGCTAATGGATTGCCAGGATGTTTTTAAATCTATATCATCAGGTAATTTTATTGGTAATTCATTTTTTTCAACTGGAACAACAGAACCATCTTCTAAATAAATCATTGGAATAGGACATCCCCAATATCTTTGTCCGAGATATTCCCCAATCTTTTAATCTAAAACTAATTTTTTTTTTTCCAATTTTTTTAGTCTCAAGTTTTCAATAATTTTTGATTTTGCATCTTCAGTATTTAAATTATTTAAAAAATCAGAATTAATAATTTTACCTGGACCAGTGTAAGCTTTTTTATAAACATCATGATTAATATTATTTGAAACAACTTCAATTATTTCTAATTTATATTTTTTAGCAAAATCATGATCTCTTTGATCATGTGCAGGACAACCAAAAACAGCACCAGTTCCATAATCCATTAATACAAAATTTGCAGCATATATTGGTAATTTTTTTTTTAAAAAAGGATGATTTACAAAATAATTAGATTTAAAACCTTCTTTTTCTGCATTAGCTATTGCTTCTTCAGTTGTTCCTACTTTTAAACATTTTTCTTTAAAAATTTGGAAGTTTTTTTCATTTTCAAAATTTTTACAAAATGGATGATCTATAGAAATAGCTATAAAACTTGCACCAAAAATTGTATCTGGTCTTGTTGTAAAAACTTTAATATTTTCTGATAGCCCATTAATTTTAAATTTTATTTCACAACCAACTGATTTACCAATCCAATTTTTTTGCATTAGTTTAACTTTATTTGGCCAATGTAATAATTCATTTAAGCCATTTAATAATTCATCTGAATATTTAGAAATATTAAATACCCATTGAGATAATTTTTTTCTTTCTACTGTAGCTCCAGATCTCCAACCTTTACCATCAATAACTTGTTCATTTGCTAAAACTGTTTCTTCAACAGGATCCCAATTTACATAACTTTCTTTTCTAGAAATTAAGCCCTTGATTATAAAAATCAATAAAAAGTTCTTGTTGATGTTTATAATATTTTTCATCACAAGTTGAAATTTCAAGATCCCAATCAATTGAAAGACCAAGCATTTTTAATTGTCTTTTCATTTCTGCTATATTTTTGTTTGTCCAATCTTTAGGATGTAATTTATTTTCTCTAGCTGCATTTTCTGCTGGTAAACCAAAAGCATCCCAACCCATTGGATGTAAAACGCTATATCCATTCAAGTATTTATAGCGCGCAATCACATCTCCAATTGTATAATTTCTAACATGACCCATATGAATTTTTCCAGATGGATAAGGAAACATTTCTAAACAATAAAATTTTTTTTTTTTTTTTTTATAAATTTTATTTTCTTGAAAAAAAAATTGCCATTTTTTTTCAATTAATTGAAAATTATATCTTTCCATTTAAAAAATTAAAAATTTTTATTTTTTTTTTTATCTTTTTTTTCTAATAATTGCTGCTTTTTTTAAAATTGATTTTAATTAGTTCTTCTTAATTTTGATTTTTGATTTAATTATTTTATTTTACATTTTATTTTTTTTTTACAAATTTTTTTTATGAACTATTATTTTTAAACTATCAGTTCTAATTTCATTAGATAAAAATCTAATTGTAATTTTAATTGATCATTTTCATTTTTTTTTTATCATTATACCAATCTGTAAATAATATTCCACCAGAATAATCAACAGTTGTTAAAGGGAATAAAATCTAAAGTTTCTAAAGATGCTCTCCACAAGAGGATTTGAAGTACTAAATTCATAATTTGTTTTTATTTCTATTAAAAAAATTTTTTAAAGATACACCCCTTCCTTCTTCAACATTTTTCTAGCTCTTTTCTTGAGCATTTGTTGGGGTTTTTCTTTATCAACTTTTTTTTTTTAATAAACCACTGAATGTAAGAAAAAAATAAAAAATAATAAAAAATTTTTTAAAAAATTTAAATTTTTTTAAATTTTTTTAATTTATTTAAAAATTATTAATTTTTTAATTAATAAATATTATTAAAAAATTTTAAATTTAATAAAAATTTAATAATTTTAAATATGTTGTAAAAATATCACATATTTAAAAAAAAAATTTTATAAGCAATAATTTTAAAAATTAAAAAAATTTTTTTAAAGAAAAATTAATAAAAATTATCATTATTATTTAATAAATTAAAAAAAAAAAGGAAAAAAAATGAAAAAAATAAAAAAATTAGTTATTAGTTTTTTTGTTTCTTTTTCATTTTTTTTTCTTCTGCAAATGCTGGTGAAGTAACAGTAACTGGTTCTGCTAAAGCTACTTTACAATATTTCAACAACTCTTCTACAAATGCAAGAACGACTGGTAAAGGTTTGGTATTTCAAATGAATTAACATTTTACTGCAATCTGGTGAATTAGATAATGGTTGGACTTGGAAATTATGCAAGTTCAATTAGATCCAACTTCTGCTGAAAGCTTGCAACAGAACTACTGCTCCAAAAATGATGACACTATTGATGATTGGAATTAGGTTTACAACCATTGGAACAATTGGTATTTATAATCAGAAGGTGGATTTAGATATCATAAGATGCTGCATTAGACTGCAGCAGCTTATGAAGCACCAACTGATGACTGATAATGAAACTACAGGTAAATTAACAGGAGATACAGGTTATGATTAATAGTTATCAATAACATTCAATATCACACACCAGCTGGTTTATTACCATTTGGAATAGTTTTAAAGTTGCTTATGCTCCAAAAGAAGGTGATGGCTGATCAATCAATGCTAACAGCTAATGATCAAGTGTAAAATGCTGCAACATGTTCAGAACATCAATAACTGCAAAATTTGGTAAATCAATTAACTATTATCAAGTTATCAAAAATACTGAGCTGGAAAACCAATTGATGGTTTAACTGTTGGCAATTGGTTATGAGAATCTGAATCAGGTTGAAAATAGCTGCTAAAGCTCAACATGCCATTCATGAACAGGTGAAGCTTATTTTTAAATACTATGCATATGGTCCAGTTACAGTTGGTTATGGTAAAAAGGTTTGGTTCTCTGCAGTCAAACTACAGTCTAACAGGTACAGCTACAGTTGAATATTTATGAAAACTGATATACGGTCATTGGTTTAATGTAAATGAAAATTTATCAGTTTCTTACAAATGAAAAATCTAAATGCTAGAAAAAAAACTCAATACTGCTGCAACAAACTACAAACTACAATGTTGAAAAGAAAGTTGAAATTGACAATTCAAGCTGCTTACACAATGGGTGGAATGACATTGTAATTGCTTTATCTCATGACAGAAGTTGACAATGCTAATTATATGTACTAACAATAAAGATGAGATGAAAAGAAACAATTTTTGCTTTAGCTATGGCGTCTAATTTTAAGTTAGAAAATTTAAATTTAAAAAAGCCGGTTAGTAATAGCCGGCTTTTTTTTTTTTCAGACAGAAACAGCAAAACCATCAGATTTTATCATATTTAGTTTTAATAAGTTTTTGATTATTAATACCACCAAGAGGATAAAATTTTTTTTTAAAATTTTTTTTAAAAGATTAAATTTTACAACACCAAAAAACTTTTTTTTTATTTGATATAATTTGTTTTAAATAATCTAGAAAAAAAATTATTTTTTACAACCTTGAAAATTTTTTCATTAATTTCTTTTATATTATGAGCAGATCCAATTTTATTAATATTAATAAAATATTTTTTTTTATTATAAGCTGAAATATATAAACCATCAGCTTTACATTTTTTAGCAATTTTAAGATTATTTGCAATATAAAATTTAATTTTTTATTTTTACATTTTTTTCTAAATTTTATTATTTCTTTTATTTCATTATTTTTAATATTTCTTAAAATAATATTAATTTTATTGTTATTTTTTAATGAAAGTATATTTAAATCTTTTATATTTTCAATGTATAAATAATAATTTTTCTTTATAATAATCATGTGAACAATATTGTTAAAAATTTTCAAAATATAAGATCTTCAATAAACAATAGCAATGTAAACATAATTGCCGTAAGTAAAACTTTTTCGTTAGATAAAATAAAGCCCTTAATTGATTTTGGGCATAATCATTTTGGAGAAAACAAAGTTCAAGAAGCAAAGGATAAATGGTTAAATATTCGACAAAATAATCCTAATTTACAATTACATATGATTGGCAGGTTGCAAACTAATAAAGCTAAAGATGCTGTTGAATTATTTGATTATATACATTCTGTTGATAATGAAAAATTAGCAAATTGCCAATAGCAAAATATGAAAATTTATTAAAAAAAAAAATAAATATTTTATTCAAGTAAATATAGGTAATGAAAGTCAAAAGTCAGGAGTGGAGATTAATAAGGTATCAAATTTTTATGTATTTTGTAAAAAAATTTCACTTAATATTATTGGATTAATGTGTATTCCTCCAAACGATAAAAATTCAAAAAAATATTTTATTGAACTTTATAAGTTGAATAAATCTTTAAAGTTAGATCAAGTTAGTATGGGAATGTCATCTGATTTTTTAGAGGCCATTCAATGTGGATCTACTTTTGTTAGAATAGGAAGTGCAATATTTGGAGATAGAGTAACTAAATAATTAGTTTTGTATTATTTTTAATATTAATTAATAAATTCATCATATCTTTTTTATTAATTGCAACACAACCTTTTGTTGGTGCATAATTTTTTTTACATATGTGTAAAAATATAGCGCTTCCTTTATTTTTAATTATGGGATTAAAATTATAATTTATAACAATTATTAGATCATAAATATTATCTTTTCTCCAAAGTTTTTCTGCCGAACCTTTAAATGGAAATTTAATTTCTTTATTATAATATTTAGAGTTTGGATCATCACACCAACCAATATTTTTTTTAATATAAATTTTTTTTTAAGACTGATTTAAAAAATTTTATTCTATCTTTTCTATAAAAAATTTTTTTTAATTTAAAAATACCACTAGGTGTTTTTAAATCACCTTCTTGTTTGTTTTTAGTGATACCATTTTTACCGATAGCGCATTTAATTTTATAATTTAAATAGTATAAATATTTTCCTTTTAGCTTTATATTCATAATTAATGATAGTTAATATTTTAGTTTTTGCTTCTCATAATTTCAACAAAACTTTAGATGAAATTAAAAATAAATTAAGCTTTAATTTGATTATCTATGACTCTAAAGATTATTTAAAACAAACTAATCAAAATTATCATATTTTATTTAGTAGATAATGAATTTTTACTAAAACAAAAAGAAGTTGATTTGATAAAGTTTGAAAGTTTTAAATTACCTATTTTATTATTAATTGATTCACAATCTAAAGTTAAAAAAAATTTTTTATTTGATGATCAATTATATTTTCCATTTAATATTTTAGATTTAAAAAAAAAGTAAACGATTTATTATCATCTTATAAATTTAGTAAAAATTCTTCAGTTAATATAAAAAATTATACAATCGACAAAAATTTAAAAATAATGAAAAAGATAATGTATCTATTAATTTAACTGAGAAAGAAGTTAATTTATTAGTTTTATTAAACGATGAAAAAAAACCATTAAATAAAAAACTTATTTTAAAAAAAATTTGGCAATATTCGATTGATGCTGACACTCATACAGTAGAAACTCATATTTATAGACTTAGAAAAAAAGTTTTAGAAAAATTTGGTGATAAAGAATTTATAAATATTTTTAAAGAGGGTTATTCACTTTGATAAAAAGAAATAAAATTGCATTAGATTTATTTACAAAAAAGTACAGAAAGAGAGTAATAAAACCAAAAAAAGGTAAAGGAAGTTTTAAAAGAAAAAAAAAAATTTAATTTAGCCTTGCACCTATTTTTTGAATAATTTTAGAAGCCATTTCTGTTCCATTAATTAAGGGATTCTTTAATGCTTTTGTTATTTAAATATCCATTAAAAAAACCAGCAGCAAAAAGATCACCAGCACCTGTAAGATCAACAATTTTTAAATTTTTTTGGCTATCACATTCAATCACATTTTGACCTTGTATTGCTACACTGCCTTTTTCAGATCTTGTAATAATTAAAAGTTTGTTTAGATTTTTTCCAAACTCGATTACTTCTTCAAATGATTTTGCGTTAATTAATTCTATTATTTCTTGCTCATTAGCAAAAACAATGTCTAGCTTATTTTTTACAAGTTCATAAAATTCTTTTTTGTGTCTTTCTACACAAAATTTATCAGATAGAGTCATTGAACTTTTTTTTGATAACATTAATGCTTTTTCAAATGCTTTTTGTGGTTCTCCTTTATCCCAAAGGTAGCCTTCAAGAAAAATTATTTCACTTTGTTTAATATCTTCTTCTTTTATATCCTTTTCAGATATTTTTCCTGCTGTACCTAAGAAAGTACACATTGTTCTTTCAGAGTCGGGTGTGATTAATATTAGGCAAGTTCCAGTAGGAAGTGTTTCTTTTTTTTTATTATAGCAATATTTTACTTTTTCTATTTTAAGACTTTCTTCGTATTTTTGTCCTAGATCATCATCATTAATTTTACCAATAAAACCTACATGATTACTAAGAGTTGCTAGGCCAACCATTGTATTAGCCACTGAACCACCAGCTATTGTTTTTTCTATTTTTAGGTTTTTTAAAAGTTTTTGAAATTCATTTTCATCAATAAGTTTCATAGTGCTTTTTATGAGTTGATGATTTTTTAAAAAATTATCATCTACTCTACAAATTACATCTACTATTGCGTTTCCAATTCCAAGAATTTTCATTTTTATGCTTTTTTAGTAATAAAAGGTTTTTTTCTATTTGGATAACAAGTTTTACAGATTTTGCAACCTATACCAAAGCATTCTCTTGCTTTGCAGAATTCTCTTCCATAATAAATTATCTGTAAGTGTAATTTATTCCAGTTTTTTTTAGGAGAATATTTTTTTTAGATCTTTTTCTGTTTCAACAACATTCTTTCCATTAGTAAGTCCCCATCTTTGAGCTAGTCTATGAATATGTGTATCAACTGGAAAAGCAGGAACTCCAAATCCTTGAGACATTACCACACTAGCAGTTTTATGGCCTACACCTGGTAATTTTTCTAAGTCTTCAAAATTATTAGGAACTTTTCCTTTATGATTTTTTATTAATTGTTTTGATAAAAGGTATATGTTTTTGGCTTTTATTCTAAAAATACCAATTTTTTTTATAAGTTTTTCTATTCGTTTAATTCCTAATTTAACAAAATGCTCTGGTTTATTGTATTTTGGATAAATATTTTTTGTAACATTATTTACATTTAAATCAGTGCATTGTGCAGAAAGTAAAACAGAAACAAGAAGAGTAAATTTATTAGTATGATTTAAAGGAACTTTTATTTTAGGATAAATTTGATTTAGAATTTTAGATATTTTTTTGGCTTTGATTTTATTGTTCATGTTTTAAATTATTTAAAATTTAAAACATTTTTCATTGAATACAAACCAGGTTTTTTATTAATAAGCCATTTAGCTGCTTTTAAAGCTCCTTCTGAGTACAAAGATCTATCATGTGCCTCATGAATTAAGTTTAGAGTTTCTTTTTTGTTAGTTAGGATTACAGAATGATTGCCAATCGTATCTCCAGATTTTGTTGAAAGAAAATTTATTTTGTTGTTTTTTGGCAGGTAGTACCATTTTTTTTCTCTCACAATACTAAATACATTTTTCTTAAGAGTTATTTTTTTACCCATTAATTTTTTTAAAATTGTAGATTTTCCTTTAGCAAGGGCTTCTCCAAGCATTATAGCTGTACCAGATGGAAAAATTTTTTTATGTTTATGGTGTTGGTCTAAAACTCTCAATAAAAATTCCTTTGGTAAAGACTGTGATACTAATTGAGTAATATAGAGCAAAAGATTTACACCTAGGCTCATATTTCCAGATTTAAGAATTGATATTTTTTTTGATAATTGATTAATGTATTTTTCTTGTTTCTCTGTGAATCCTGTTGTTCCAATTATAATTTTTTTTTTCATTTTTGAGATTATTTTTAGTATCTGCATAGTGCAGGAAGGAGTAGTAAAATCTATAATTAAATCTGCTTTTTTAAAAGCTTCTAAAGAATTTTGTTGAACTAATAACTTATTAATTTTTTTATTATATTTTTTACTTTCCGTTAAAGAAACAATTTCAATTTGTTTATCTTTATTAGATGCTTTAATTAGTTCTTGTCCCATTTTTCCAAAACACCCAGTAATTGCTATTTTAATTTTTTTCATTAATTAGAACTCCAGAATTTTTTAGCTTTATCAAAAAAACTTTTTATTGTTGGACTTATTTTTGTTTCTTCTAGCACTTTGAATTCTTCTAAAATTTCTTTTTGTCTTTTTGTTAATGATACAGGTACTTCTGGAATAATTCTAATATATAAATCTCCAAATGAGCTTCTTTTTAGTACTGGCATTCCTTTTTCTTTCAATCTTAATTGTTTACCATGCTGTGTTCCTGCTGGAATTTTAACTTTTACTTTACTTCCATCTATACACGGAACTTCAATCGTTGTTCCAAGAGCAGCATCAGCAAATGATATTGGCAATTCAAAAAATAAGTTTTCCTCTGATCTTTTAAACAAACTATGATTTTGCACAGATATGAATAAATAAAGGTCGCCACTTCCTGCACCTTTAGATCCAGCTTCACCTTTACCTGCTAATCTAATTCTTGTGCCATCATCAACTCCTTTTGGTATCTTAACAGAAACATTCTCATTACTTTGAGTTTTTCCATTTCCTCTACATGTTGAGCAAGCTTTACTTATAGTTTCTCCATATCCATTACATTGAGGACAGGTCTGTTGAATAGTAAAGAAACCTTGATTGGATCTTATCTTTCCTCTACCATCACAATAGTCACACGTGATTGGTTTTGATCCAGGTTCTGCACCTGAGCCTTTACAAGAGCTACATTTTTTATAAGTCGTATAGTTTATTTTTTTATCTAGGCCCTTATATGCTTCTTCAAGGCTAATACTTAGATCATATCTTAAATCATTTCCTCTATTGCTAGATGATCTTCTGCTAGAAGATCTAGACCCACCAGTAAAATCACTAAAGAAATCTTCAAATATGTCTGAAAAAGATGAAGCATCAAATCCTCCAAATCCTTGTCCACCTCCACCTCCACTTTCAAAGGCAGCATGACCAAATTGATCGTAATTAGTTTTTTTTTATCGTCAGATAAAACGCTGTAAGCTTCGCTAGCTTCTTTAAATTTTTCTTCTGCTACTTTGTCTCCAGGATTTTTATCAGGGTGGTATTTAAAAGCTGTAGTTCTATAAGCTTTTTTAATTTCATCTTTTGAGGCAGATTTATTTACTCCTAAGATATCATAGTAGTCTCTTTTAGCCACAAAAGTTGCTCCTTTTTAAACTTTAGTCTTAGGCGCTTTTTTCTTTATCTTCTTTTACGTCTTCGAAATCTGCATCAACTACGTTTTCTTTATCGTCTTTTTTATTATTGTCGCCATCAGATTTTCCTGATTGGTCTTTTTGTTGACTTTTATAAACTGCTTCGCCTAGTTTCATTGATACTTGAATTAAGTCTTGTGTTTTCTTTTTAACTTGTTCAGTATCAGTTCCTTTCAAAGCATTTCTCAAATCAGAAATACCATTTTCAATTGCTTTTTTCTCTTCTTCAGTAATTTTGTCTCCATGTTCTTTTAAGCTCTTCTCAGTTGAGAAAATAATACTGTCAGCTTGATTTCTAGCATCAACTGTTTCTCTTTTTTTCTTGTCAGCTTCTTTATTTGCTTCAGCATCTTTTACCATTTTTTGGATTTCTTCTTCGCTTAAGCCACCAGAAGCTTGAATTTGAATTTTTTGTTCTTTGCCAGTTCCTTTATCTTTTGCAGATACACTAACAATACCATTAGCATCGATGTCAAAAGTAACTTCAATTTGAGGAGTACCTCTTGGAGCTGGTGGAATACCAACTAATTCAAAGTTACCTAATAATTTATTATCAGAAGCCATTTCTCTTTCACCTTGAAGCACTCTAATAGATACTGCAGGCTGATTATCTTCTGCTGTAGAAAATACCTGACTTTTTTTAGTTGGGATTGTTGTATTTTTTTCAATTAATTTTGTAGATACGCCACCTAAAGTTTCAATACCTAATGATAATGGAGTTACATCAAGTAATAGTACATCTTTTACATCGCCTTGTAATACACCAGCTTGAATAGCAGCACCCATAGCAACTACTTCATCTGGGTTAACACTTTTATTTGGTTCTTTGCCAAAGAAATTTTTTACTGTTTCAACAACTTTAGGCATTCTAGTCATACCACCTACTAAAACAACTTCGTTAATTTCAGCCGCAGAGAAACCAGAATCTTTAAGAGCTGTTTTACATGGCGCCAAAGTTCTTTCGATTAGTTTTTCAACTAAAGCTTCTAATTTAGCTCTAGTAAATTTTAAGTTAATATGTTTTGGTCCAGTCTTATCTGCTGTAATAAAAGGTAAATTAATTTCTGTTTGTGTAGCAGAAGATAATTCTATTTTAGCTTTTTCTGCAGCTTCTTTTAATCTTTGTAAAGCAAGTTTATCAGATCTTAAATCTATGCCGTTATCTTTTTTAAATTCATTGATTAAGTAAGTAACGATTTCATCATCAAAATCTTCACCACCTAAAAAAGTATCTCCGTTAGTAGATTTAACTTCAAATACACCATCACCAATTTCTAAAATTGAAACGTCAAATGTACCACCACCTAAATCATATACAGCTATTTTTTTTCCACCTTTTTTATCAAGGCCATAAGCTAGTGAAGCAGCTGTTGGTTCATTTATAATTCTTAAAACTTCTAGACCAGCAATTTTACCTGCATCTTTTGTTGCTTGTCTTTGTGCATCATTAAAGTAAGCTGGAACTGTAATAACTGCTTTAGTAACTTCTTGACCTAAATATTTTTCTGCAGTCTCTTTCATTTTTTGTAAAACAAAAGCTGATATTTGAGAAGGTGAATATTTTTGTCCTTTAGCTTCTAACCAAGCTTCACCTTTTTCAGATTTAATAATTTTATATGGAACTTTTCCAATATCTTTTTTAACAGAATTGTCTTCAAAATTTCTTCCAATTAATCTCTTAGCAGCAAAAATAGTATCTTGAGCATTTGTAACTGCTTGTCTTTTTGCAGGTTGTCCAACTAATTTTTCATTGTTTTCTAAGAACGCTACAATTGATGGTGTAGTTCTAGCTCCTTCAGCATTTTCTAATACTTTTGCTTGAGAGCCTTCCATAATGGCTACACAAGAATTTGTTGTTCCAAGATCTATTCCTATTACTCTGCTCATTTTAATTTCTTTCTTTTATTTATTGTTCGTATATGGGTGTTAATTACTGGTCTACAAGATCTAAAATTTACTTTTTTTCCTCTTTTTCTGCTTCCTTTTCCTTGTTTTCATTAGTTTTTTTCTTTGCTATTGCGACAAATGAAGGCCTAAGTAATCTTTCTTTATAAAGATAACCAGCTTGAATTTCTTGAAGTATAGTTCCTGGATTTTTAGTTTCATCTTCAATTTCCAACATTGCCTGATGGAAATTAGGATCAAAGGTTTCATTTAAACACTTAATTTTTTTAATATTATTTTTTTCAAATATTGAAATTAAGTCTTTTTCTATAATTTTAATATTTTCTAAAAATTTATTTAGGTCTTTATTGTCTTTTAAACTTTCATCATTCTGAATAGATTGATGAGCTCTTTGTAGATTATCTAGCACTGATAAAGTTTCTCTAGCAAAATTAAATCCACCATACTCAAAAGCCTCTCTAGTTTCTTTTTCATATCTTCTTCGTTGATTTTCAACTTCAGCTAAAGTCCTTAAAAGTTTATCTTGAGACTCTTTTAATTGATCTTCTAATGATAATTCTTTGGCTTCTTCTGCTGCTTCGGTTTTAGCAGTCTCGTTATTTTCCGTAGCGTCTTTAATTTCGTTATTTTCTTTATCGTTTTCGCTATTCATAACTGCTATATAGGCTCTAAAAATGAAATTACTAGATAAAAATAAAAATATTAAAAAAATATTAATTGGAACTCATAATAAAGGAAAAATTAGAGAAATTAGTTATTTAATAAAGAATAAAATAAAAAAAATTACACCTTTTGATTTAGGTATAAAAAGTCCAAGAGAAACCGGAAAAACATTTAAGCAAAATGCTGAATTAAAAGCTAAATTTTTTTATAATAAATCTAAAATCGTATCTATATCCGACGACTCAGGTTTAAGCATTAAGTGCTTAGATAATAAGCCTGGTATCTATTCAGCAAGATGGGCAAAAAAATATGGCAGTTTTCAAAACGCTATGAAACGAATAATTGAATTGGTTCATCATAAAAATAATAAAAAAAAATAATAAAGCTACTTTCTTTTGTGCATTAACTTTACAATTAACAAATAAAAAAAAAATTTCAGTTTTGGGCAAAATTGATGGATCTATTTCTAACAAAATTATAGGAACCAAAGGGTTTGGTTATGATCCTATATTTATACCCAAAGGTTACAAAAAAACATTTGGGCAGATGAATAAAAGAAAAAAAATATTAATGGATCATAGATTTATAGCTTTTAAAAAATTAAAAGCTAAAATTAATATTCTTTAAATTTGTTATCTTCAATTTTATAAATTTTTAAATCTTGTAATAATTTATTGTCTGTAAAATAAAATGTGCCAATTTTACCTTTAATTTTATCTTTAATATAAAAATCGCTGATTGAATTAATTCCGTTATTTTTATTCCAGACATAATAAATTAAACCCAATGCATCATAAGCTAATATACTTATTTCATCAGGCTTTAAGTCGTAGGTTTTGAAGTAAGTTTCATTATATTTTTTAAATTGTTTCATGTTGATTGATGGAAAGTATAAGTTTTTAATTGATCCTTCTTTGAAAACAGTTTCATCAAACCATTGGTTAACAGTAGTAAATAAGACTGATCTTTCATCAACATCTGTATAAGCAAGAGAAGAAAGAACACTTTTTAAACTATTTCCAAAATCAATAATGATAAGTGAGTCAAAGTTAACGTTTCCTAGTGTATAGAGCTGATCTAAAATTGCTAACTCCCTTTCAGATTGAGGGTCTTCTTTGCCTTCTAAGGCTTTCTTTCTAGCTAAAAGATTTCTTTTTCTTTGATCGTAGTTTGTAAGTTTTTCTATTTCTCCAGTAAGAATAGTAGCATCTGGGCTATATTTAAATATTTTATAATTATCTAATTTTAAAGATTTAATTTTTTCATCAATAAATTTTTCGTAATCATTTTTAGGATACAAGATTACAGTTTTTGTTTTTTTTTCTTTTTCTAATAAATTTTTAATAGCAAGAATTTGAGACTCAAGACTTATTCCTATGTTAATTGTATTTTTTGAGATTTTAGGATTTTTATTTGAAAGTGAAATAAATATTGTTTCATTATATTTTTCCAGTTCATCAGAGAATTCAGAATTTGGAGGTCCTATGATTACTTTGACATTATTGTTGATTAATTCTTTAATTGCTAAATTTAATTTTTCTTTATCATCAGACCCGCTATCTCTTGGTATAATTACAATATCTTTATCGTCTATTTCATCTAAAGCTAATTGAGTTGATAGCAAAAGGGAGTTTCCCAGCTCTTGGTATTTTCCTGAAAAAGGTACAAGTAAACCAATTTTAAGTTTACCATCTTCCTCTAAGCCAAATAAATTATTATTAAATAGTATGAAAACATAAGATAAAAATATAAATAAGAATTTTAATCACTTTTTTTATGAAAAACTTTTCTAAGGGATTATACATTGTAGCCACTCCAATCGGTAATTTAGACGATATAACATTTAGAGCTTTAGATGTATTAAAAAATTCTGACATAATTTTGTGTGAAGATACCCGAAGATCTTTAAAATTATTAAATCATTTTAAGTTAAAAAAAAAAATTAGTTTCTTATCACAAGTTTAATGAGCAAAAAGAATTAAGTAAATTGATTGAATATCTGAAAGAGGGCAAAATTTTGTCTTTAATTTCTGATGCCGGGACTCCAATTTTATCAGATCCAGGTTTGATGTTAGTTAAAGCTTGCATTGAAAATAATATCAATATTTCTTCAATACCAGGACCTTCAGCTATAACTACAGCAGTAACAATATCAGGTTTCGAGGAAAAATATCTTTTCTTATGGTTTTTTACCAAAAAAAGAGAATGAACTAGTTAAAACTTTAAGCCAACTTAAAGATATAGACTTTTCAATCGTTTTTTTTATACCAGCTATAAAAATAAATTTTTATTTAGATTTTTTTAAACAATTCTTTAATGACAGGGATATTTTGATTGCTCGAGAAATGACTAAATTACATGAAACTTTTTATAGATCTAAAGTAAAAGATATTGAATTGTTCAAACAAAGCTTAAAAGGTGAATTGACCGTTGTAATTTCAAAAAAAAATATTAATAATGTTTCATTAACTAACGAAGAAATAATTTTAGAAGCAAAAAAATATTTAAAAAAATATACCTTAAAAGATGTTGTTGAACTTATTTCGAAGAAAGAGAAAATTTCAAAAAAAAAGGTATACGATATTTGTCTTAAATTAAAAAATGATTAAAAAATTTCTCATAATATTATCACTTTTTTTGATTACGAGCTGTGCAGGTAACGTAACTAAGTTTGGTACAGGTGTTCGAATTGGCTTTGATCCAAGAACAGTCGGAATGCAAATAGATGATACGATAATGCAAAAAAATTTGGTTGCTCGATTAACACTGACTGAAAAAAAATATTTTTTATCTATCCAAGTTGAAGTGTTGGACGGAAGAATATTTTTAACAGGAAAAGTAGACGAGCCAGAGGAAAAAATAAAGATAACTAAGTTAGCTTGGGAAACAAGCGGCGCTCGTTCTATTCATAACGCTATAGAAATAAAAGGAAAATCAAATTTTAAAAGTACAGCTAAAGATATTTTAATTACTACTCAGCTTAGAACTGCTATGATTTTTAATAAATCAATTAGTGCTGGCAATTATACTTTAGAGACAATAAATAAAAAAATTTATATATTTGGAATAGCTTTAGATGATAATGAAAGAAAACTTGTTTTAGCAGAAACAGAAAAAATTCGTGACGTTGAAGAAGTAATTCCAACTATTTTTACTGTTCCTGAACTAAGTAGAAATAAAACTTAATTTTTATAATTAATTGCTTCAGAAGAATAAGCAGCTACTGATGCTAAATTTAATATATCAGATGGTGATGATCTTAGTGGAGCAACTTCTATAGGTAAATTTAAGCCAATCAATAACGGTCCAATAATTCTTGCTCCTGCCAAAGTTTTCATTAATTTTACAGATATAGAGGCACTGTGAAGAGCTGGCATTATTAAAACATTTGCGTTTCCTACAATTTTTGAAAAAGGATATATTTCTTTATATTCAGGATTTAGTGCAACATCTGGCTGCATTTCTCCATCAAATTCAAAATCTACATTTTTTGTTTTAATTAGTTCAATTGCTTCTCTTACATGCTTAGTTCTTTCTGTAGTTGGTTTTCCAAAAGTTGAGTGAGATAGAAAAGCAACTTTAGGATCAAAACCAAATAATCTTGCTATTCTTGTGCTTGATATCGCAATTTGAACTAATTGTTCAGCAGTTGGGTTGTCATGTACATTGGTATCAGCAATAAGAACAGTTCTTCCACGTGAGACCATAAGACTTAAACCAAATACTATTTCTCCAGGTCTTGCTTCTGTAACTTTTAAAAGTTTTTCCATTGTTGCTGCGTGGTGCCTTGTGCCACCAGTTACCATTGCATCAGCATCTCCATTCGCGACCATACATGTTCCCCAAGTAACACGATCATTTCTTACCAAATGATCAGCTTCTCTTTCTAGCATTCCACTTCTTTGAAATTTTTTATAAAGATAATTAGTATATTTTTCTCTTTTTTGATTATCTTTTGAGCTTACTATTTGAATATCAAAATTTCCATCAAGGCCAATGTTTTTTAATTGTTCTTTAACACGCTCTTCTTTACCAATTAAAATTGGTATTCCTAATTTTCTATTTTTAAAAGCAACTGCAGCTTTTAATATGTTAGGGTCTTCTCCTTCTGCAAACACTACTCTTTTTTGAGATTTCTTAATTTGTGTGTTTATACTTTGCATAATGTTCATTGAAGGATCTAATCTTCTAGATAGTTCTTCTTTATATTTTTCTATGTCATTAATTTTTTTTCTAGCAACACCAGTTTTCATTGCAGCTTCAGCTACTGCTGCAGGAATTACACTTATTAATCTTGGATCAAAAGTAGATGGAATAATATATTCTTTTCCATATCTAGGTCTTTCTCCTCCATAAGCAGCGATTACTTCATCAGGAACTTCTTCACGAGCTAATTTTGCTATTGCATTAGCAGCGGCTACTTTCATTTCTTCATTAATTTCTTTTGCCCTTACATCAAGAGCGCCTCTAAAAATATAAGGAAATCCAATTAAATTATTAACTTGGTTTGGATAATCTGATCTACCTGTTGCAACAATTGCATCATCTCTCACTTCATCAACTAGCTCAGGCTTTATTTCTGGATCAGGGTTCGCACAGGCAAATATGATTGGATTTTTTGCCATTGATTTTACCATTTCTTTTGTAAGCATGTCCTTTGCAGATAGACCTAAAAATACGTCAGCTCCTTTTACAGCTTCTGCAAGTGTTCTTAATTTTGTTTCTCTGGCGTGTGCGGATTTAAATTGATCAACATCTTCTCGGCCTTTATAAATCACACCTTTACGGTCACACATAATAACATTCTCATGTTTTACACCCGAAAGTTTAAAAAGGTTTGTACAAGCAATTGCAGATGCACCTGCACCATTCACGACAATTTTTACATCTTTAATATTTTTTTTTGAAATATCTAGAGCATTAATTAATGCAGCAGTAGTAAATAATGGCAGTTCCATGTTGGTCATCATGAAATATTGGAATATCTAAAAGTTCTTTTAACTTTTGCTCAATGATAAAACAATCTGGTGCAGCAATGTCTTCTAAATTTATTCCACCAAAAGTATTTCCAATATTTTTTATTGTATTAATAATTTCGTTTGCATCTGAGCTATCAACTTCAATATCTATAGAGTCTATATCTGCAAATCTTTTAAATAAAACTGATTTACCTTCCATTACTGGTTTAGATGCCAAGGCGCCTAAATTTCCTAACCCTAAAATTGCAGAGCCGTTACTTATTACGGCTACCAAATTACCTTTGCTTGTATAATCATAGGCAGCATCTGGTTTTTTTGATATTTCTAGCACTGGCACTGCTACCCCAGGAGAGTATGCTAAAGACAAATCTCTTTTTGTAGTTAAAGGTTTTGAGGAGATGATCTCAATTTTGCCAGACTTTCCTTGTGTATGGAAGTCCAAAGCTTCTTTATCTGTGTAATGATCAATTTTAGATTTTTTTGCCATTTAAATTTAGTATGTAATATAAAAAGGATAAAATCATCAACTATTTATTAATTTTAAAAAATAATGAATCTATTATCGTCCACTTATATATTTAGTTTCTATACCTTACTTAGTAGGTTGCTCGGGTATTTTAGAGATATCTTGATTGCTAGCTTTCTAGGAGCTTCGATATATGCAGATGCATTCTTTGTTGCTTTTAGGCTGCCTAATACTTTTAGAAGACTATTTGCAGAAGGCGTGTTTAATGCAGCTTTTATTCCAAGCTATACGGACGCTAATACCCTTGGCAAGAAGGTTTCAAAAAAATTTGCAGATGATGTGCTTAATTTACTTTTAATTATATTATTATTTATTGTTTTAATTGTTGAAATATTTACTCCAACATTAGTTTATTTAATTGCACCTGGTTTTGATAATGACCCAGAAAAATTTAACTTAGCAGTACAATTAACTAAAATTACTTTCCCATTTTTATTATTTGTAAGTTTGTCTTCATTTTTTTCTGCAATTTTAAATACAAAAAATAAATTTGCAGCCGCCGCAGCCGCCCCTATTATTTTAAATATATTTTTAATATTAAGTTTATTTATTTCTTATCAATTTGATAAACAGTTTGAATATAATCTATCTTACGCAGTAACATTTGCAGGTTTATTTCAATTAATATTTTTAATTTTTGTAACAAAAAAATATTATAAACCAAACATTAGTTTTCAAATTTCTCTAAATCCAAGAGTAAAATTTTTTTTTAGTAAATTATTACCAAGCATCTTTTCTTCTGGTGTTACACAAATAAATATTTTAGTAGGTACAATAATAGCTTCGTTCGAAGCAGGTGCAGTTTCTTATTTGTATTATGCTGATAGAGTTTATCAGATTAATCTTGCGATTGCGGGAATAGCTGTGGGTACAGTTACATTGCCCAAACTTTCAAAAATAATAAAGATAGGTAATAAAAACAAAATTGACACATTACAAAACAGGTCTTTAGAATTGTCTTTGCTTTTATCTATTCCAGCAGCATTTGGTTTAGTTTTAGCTTCAGAGGAAATTATAAACGCTTTATTTGGTTATGGTTCATTCGGAGTAAAAGATATTAAATTAGCAGCCAGCGCTTTATATTATTTTGGTTTAGGGGTACCAGCTTTTTCTTTGATAAAAGTTTTATCTAATTTCTTTTTTGCTAGAAATAATACGATAATACCTTTTTATATTTCTTGTTTTACAGTTATTTTAAATGTTTCAATTTCTGTTTTATTTTTTAAAGATATTGGATTTGTTATTATTCCTATCGCTACATCAATTTCAACTTGGCTAGCAGTTGTAGTTTATTTACTTTTATTATTTCGAAAAAAGTATTTTAAAATATTTAATAATTTTTTCTTTAATATGTTAAAAATATTTTCTTCAGTAATTTTAATGAGTTTTTCATTGGTTAGTTTGATTAAATTTTTTGAGGATAAATTAATATATCACAACTTTTACAAGTCATTTTATCTTGTAATGATTGTATTGATTTGTGCAGCTATTTATTTATTAACTGTAAGAATATTAGGATTATTAAAAAATAAAAATTTTAATTAAAGAATGAATAATAAAAAGTTAGTATTCTCTGGGGTCCAACCAACTGGCAGCTTGCATTTAGGAAACTATTTGGGAGCTTTGAAGAATTTTGTTGATCTTCAAAAAAGCAACGAATGTATTTATTGTGTTGTTGATTTACATGCGATTACTGTTTTTCAAGATCCAACGGATTTAAAAAATAATATATTAGAGACCACAGCTGCTTTCTTGGCTTCAGGACTAGACCATAAAAAAAGTATTATTTTTAATCAATCAGCTGTAAGCGGTCATGCAGAGCTAGCTTGGATATTAAATTGTGTAGCTCGAATAGGCTGGCTGAATAGAATGACCCAATTTAAAGATAAAGCTGGTAAAGATAGGGAGCAGGCAAGTGTGGGACTTTATATTTATCCAAATTTAATGGCTGCTGATATTTTGTTATATAAATCGACACATGTACCAGTAGGAGCTGACCAAAAGCAGCATTTAGAATTATGTAGAGATATTGCACAAAAGTTTAATAATGATTTTAAAAAAGAAATTTTTCCAATTCCAGAGCCATTAATTCAAAAAAATATTTCAAGAGTAATGAGTCTTAGGGATGGAACAAAAAAAATGAGTAAATCAGATGAGTCAAATTATTCAAGAATTGATTTGAAAGACAGTGCAGATGAAATTGTAAAAAAAATAAAAAAAGCAAAATCAGACTCTTCTACTATCCCAGACAATATTAAAGACTTAGAAAAAAAACCCGAGGCTTTGAATTTGATAAATATTTATGCCGATCTTACAAAAATAACTTTAGAAAAAGCTTTAATAGAATTAGCAGGAAAAGAATATTCATTTTTAAAAAATAAATTATCAGAAGCTTTAGTCGAAGTGATTTGTCCTATAGGAAAAAAAATGCAAGAATATTTAAAAGAGAAAGGTTTTCTCGAAAAAGTTTTAAAAGATGGAACTGAAAAAGCTAATAAAATCGCTCAAGCCAACTTAAAAGAAATTAGAGATACGGTAGGATTTTTATAACCACAAGTGATATAATATTTAGATGATCATTACAGAACCAACACCCAATCCAGATTCTTTAAAATTTTTATCTGAAAAAAAACTATCTTCTATCGGTACTGAAGAGTTTCAAAAAAAAGATATTGGGTCAATAAAGAACAAATTTGTTGCCAGCATATTGAATTTAAAAGGCGTAGAGCTTGTGCTTATTTCCGAACACTTTATGTCAGTTAACAAAGCAAAGAGTACAAAGTGGGAAGACCTAAAACCTTCAGTGATCGCTCATATAAATGATTATTTTGAAAAAAATAATGAACCAATTTTAAACAAAAATCAGACTAACAAAGGTCAAGAGTTAAGTAATAATGAAATAGAAAGCAGAATTATAAAAGTTTTAGATACCAAAATACGACCTGCAGTAGCAAGAGATGGTGGTGATATAAAATTTAAATCTTTTAAAGATGGAGTTGTTCAGGTAGAACTTCAAGGAAGTTGTTCTGGATGTCCAAGTTCTCTTATGACATTAAAACAAGGTGTACAAAATCTTCTTTGTCATTATGTTGAGGAAGTAAAATCGGTAGAAGCTATTTAAAAATGAAGAGACAAACTAGTTATAGACAAAAGCTAATAGAGCTAGCTAAGATTTATAAATTAGATCAGGTTTTTGAGTCGGGCTCTAGATTAACTACTTATGAAATCGAGCTAGTTTTGTTGAAGAATAAAGTTCCTCTACCTACTAGGAGAAGTTATCTAGCACATTTGATTATTAATGAAATTATAGACCCTATTTATCATTCAATTAATAACACAAGATTAGATATTGTAGAAAGCATTAATAAATTTTTCAGAAGAATTATAAATAATACAAAAAGAAATTATTTTAATTTAATTGATGGTATCAATTCATTTTTTAGAAAAATTTATAAAGGAATAATATATTTTTTCTTTGATCTATATAAGGCAATAATTTTTAATATTAAAAATTTTTTTTCAATTATTTTTACTGCGATTATTGATGGACTAAACAGTCTATATAATTTTAATGTAAACAGAAAAAATTTAGATAAACTTGTACAAAAAGCAGCTTATGCTTCTTTGGTTTTAGTATTAGTTTATGGAGGGTTTTTTCTTAAAGGTTATATAACTGATAATTTAGATTCATTTAAAATTTCTGTAGAAATAAAATCAGACAAAGAACAAAAAGAAGAAAAAATTGTTAAAGCACCAAGCCAAAAAACCCAAGATGAATTAATAAAAGAGAAAGAGCCAGAAAAGAAGGAAACTGCAAAACTTCAAGAGGAATCAACAAACAAGAAAGAACTAGAAAAGAAGGAAACTGCAAAACTTCAAGATGAATATAATCCTAACGATGAATATTCATTAAATACTCAAACTGTGATGAACTTGTTTGAGGATTTAGAATATAGTTTAGATGAAGTTAGAGATATAAAACAAGTAAAACCGATTTATTTTACAAGACTACCAAAAGACTTAGATAAAATTAGAAGCGTTACAAGAAAAAAAGAAACATTTTTGCAGATTGTTTTGCCTTTAATTGTTGCAGAGAATGAAAAAATCGAAAATGACCGTGAATATCTATTTAAAATTATTACCGATAATGACTCTGAGGAAAAAAGAGTGTGGTTAAGTAAAAAATTTAGAGAATACAAAGTTCAAGATAATAGTATTGGTGAATTAATAGAAAAAATTGACATTGTGCCTACATCAATTGCGTTAGCTCAAGCAGCTAAAGAAAGTGGTTGGGGCACCTCAAGGTTTGCACTAGAAGGTAATGCAATTTTTGGACAATGGACTTTTAATGGTGTTGGTATTGAGCCCTTAGAAAAGGATGATGATAAATCGCACAAAATTTTAAAATTTCCAATTCTGAGAGCTTCAGTAAAAGCTTATATTACTAATTTAAATACACATCCTAGTTACAAAGGCTTTAGAGAAAAAAGACAAGAAGCAAGAGATAGAAACAAAAAACCTTCAGGTATAGATTTAATTGATGAGTTAGAAAGTTATGCAGAAACAGGTAAAGAATATACTAAAATTTTAAAACAGATTATCGAACAAAATAATTTAGAAGAGTTCGAACCAGTAACTATAAATAACTCACAAAAAGAAAATCAGTTAAAACTTTAGAGATTAGCGATAACAAACTGTATTCCTAACCATCTCCAAGAGCCATCTTCCTCTCTTAGTGAGCAATTTATCCGCCCCCTTTCAGTCGTGTATTTGCCAGTTAAATTTACCTTAAGTTTATAATCATCAATAAATTCAATATCTGATTTTTTCCAAGTATCTAATTCGTTAGAATAGCAATTAATTAAATTTAAGTTTTTATTTTCTTCATAAAAATCAATTGTTACTTTAGGCGGGTTATTATTATCTTGTATGTAGTTATCACTGGGAGTTATAGATTTAAATTTAAAAGGAATAGTTTTTAAGATTGTTTCAAATCTTTTGATTTCACCATATGTTTCATTAATTGGGAATCTTGGTATTTCATAAATATCTTTTGTTTCATCTGCCACCCCAGAATGTTGACCAAAAGCAAATTTAAAACCAAAATCTTTAACTATTTTTTTAAAGTTAAGACTGTACTCTCCAAATGGATATGAAAAAAATATTGAACTAGGTTTTAAATTATTTTCAAAATCTTTGTTGGCAAGTTTAATGTCGTCAATAATTTCCTGATTAGATTTGTCGACTAAATAGTCATGAGAGTATCCATGATTTCCAATATGCACAAAAGGTTCTTTAGAAATTTCTTTCAATTGATCCCAGCTCATATAACCTTTACTTCCAACTTCTCTAGTATTAACAAATAGTATAAAAGGAATTTGTTCTTTTTTTAAAAGAGGCCAAGCATTTTCGTAAAAAGAACTAAAAGCATCATCAATTGTTATAAGTAATTTTTTTGATTCTTGATCATTTTTTAAAGAATCTTCAAATTGTTCAGCTGATATAAATTTAAAATTGTTTTTTTTAATTAAATCTAGTTGTTTTATAAAATCACTCATTTTAATATTTGTTGAAGGGTATCTGTTTTCATCAAATCGATGATACATAAGAACAATTACACCTTTATCTTTTACGTTTGCAGATAGGTGGTCAATAGGAGTAATAATAAAAATTATTAATAATATGAGTAAGAATTTTTTAATCATTAACTGCACAGGAAAAAATGACTCCATTGCTTTATTAAAAGAGAATAGCTTTTTTATTAAAGATCTACAAACCAATAAAGTTAAATATGAGTTATTAAATCTTGAAATTTTAGATTTATTAAAAAATAAAAAAACCGTTCTAGATAGTAATTTTTCTATTCTTGTTAATACTGGACCAGGGAGCTTTTCAGGGATTAGGATAGCTTTAGCTGTCGCTAAAGGGATACATTTGACTAATAAAATAAACATATTTGCTTATAATAATTTTTTATTAAATGCAGTTACGTGTTTACAAAAAAATCAAAAAGTTATTTCAATACAAAAAACAAATAATTTTTTTTATAGTATTCAAATAGATTTAAAAAATAAAACTAGCAGCTCACCAATTTTAGTTGATTTTAAAAAACTGCAAAATGAAAATGATATAATTGTGGTTCCCAAAGAAGAAAAAATGGAAAAAAACTTTACAACATTAGACAAGCTAAAAGTACATTTTGGTGAAATAAACCTAAAAAACTTAAGCTTTTTAATAGATAATAATCTATTAGAAAAAAAATTGATTAGACCAATATATTTGAGTTAAGTTAATATTTTATGAATAATATTGAAGAAAAATGTGTTGCAAAAGGAGTTCGGTTAACAGAGCAAAGAAAAGTTATTGCTCAAGTTATGTCCGAAGCATCTGATCATCCAGATGTTGATGAATTACATAAAAGGGTAAATAAAATAGATAAAAAAATTAGTATTGCTACAGTTTATAGAACTGTAAAACTTTTAGAAGAATCAGGAATTGTTGAAAAACATGATTTTAAAGGCGGCAAGGCCAGATACGAAGAGTCACCCGATGAACATCATGATCATTTGATAGATATAAATAGCGGAGAGATTGTTGAATTTGTAGATAAAGAGATTGAAAAATTACAAGTCAAAGTAGCAGAAAAATTAGGTTACAAATTAGTTGATCATAAGCTTGAACTTTATGGTTCAAAAATAAAAAAATAAATTGTCAAAAAAAATATTTATTAAAACTTTTGGTTGTCAAATGAACGAATACGATAGTAATCGTATTTTAGACTTAGTTAAAAATATTGGTTATACACCCACTACAAATTTATCAGAGGCTGATTGTTATGTCCTAAATACTTGTCACATAAGAGAAAAAGCAACAGATAAAGTTTATCATGATATTGGCAGAGTAAAGAAAGAGTTTAAAAATAAAAAAAAACCTATTGTTTTAATTACTGGTTGTGTGGCCCAAGCAGAGAATGAAGAGATGTTAAAAAAAGAAAATTATATTGATGGAGTTATAGGACCACAATCTTATCATCAAATACCTAAGATTCTTAATTCATATAACCAAAAGAAATTTGTAAATAATTTTACAGATTTTGAAGTTATAGAAAAGTTTGACAGTTTAAATTTAGTAAAAAATTCTAACTCAAAAGTTTCATCGTTTTTAACTATTCAGGAGGGTTGTGACAAGTTTTGTCATTTTTGTGTAGTACCTATACAAGAGGACCTGAATATTCACGTCCATTTAAAGATATTATTAATGAAGCAAAACAGTTGATAGAGAATGGTTCCAAAGAAATTACATTACTTGGTCAAAACGTGAACGCTTATGTTTTTAAAGATAGCTCCAGAACTTATAAAATTTCTGATTTAATTAATGAGCTTAATTCAATAGAAGGGCTTAAACGTATTAGATATACAACATCACATCCTTTAGATGTTTCAAACGATTTAATCGAAGCACATAAATATTGTGAAAAATTAATGCCTTTACTTCATTTACCTGTTCAAAGTGGCTCATCTAAAATTTTAAAATCTATGAACAGAAAACATAACATAGAGCAATATTTACAAATCATAGATTTATTAAGCAATGCAAAACCAAATATTAAGTTTTCATCAGATTTCATAATTAGCTATCCTGGAGAAAATGAAGAAGACTTTAATCAAACAATTAATTTAGTTAAAAAAATTAAATTTATAAATTCATTTTCTTTTATTTTTAGTGCTAGACCTGGAACACCTGCTGCAAAATTAGATACAGTAAATAGTGAAATATCAAAAAAAAGATTAATACAACTGCAGCAATTATTAGAACAAAATAATTTTGAATTTAAGCAAAGTTTTTTAAATCAAACAACAGAAGTGCTTGTTGAAAATAAATTACAAAAAAATAATCAATATTTTGGTAGAGACAGGTTTTTAAACCCTGTAATTATAGAAAGTCCAAAAGATATCACTGGTAAAATTATTAATATTCAAATAAGTAAATTTAATCATAATAGTTTGTTTGGAGTAATTAAAAATGATAAAGATTTTAAAGAGTTCGCTGCTTAATTAATGTCAGAAATTACAAAATTAAATAATAAATATTTCATTAAAAAAATAGATAAAGAAACTATTAATATTCAGATTTTAGATAATGACTTGTTATCTGAGTTAGTAGGAGAATTTAATAATAATTTAAAACAATTAGAAAAGTTAACTAGTACAAGTCTTTTTTTTAGAGGCAATTCAATTACAATAAAAGGAGATAAAGATAAAATCTTAAGTACTTGTGACTCAATAAAATTTTTAATTAATAAATTTTATATTACGAATAGTATTGAAAAAAATGATATAATTTTATCAGTGAATCAAGAAGTCGATTTAGATAAAAAATCTAACGTCCAGTCTTTCTCTCAGCTTATTAAAACTCCTAGAAAGTCTGTAATTGCAAGATCAAAAAAACAAGCTGAATACATCCAAGCTCTTAGAGAGAATGATATCGTAATTGCCTTAGGCCCCGCTGGAACTGGTAAAAGTTTTTTAGCGGTATCCGTCGCTGTAATGATGTTAATGGAAAAAAAAGTAGAAAGAGTAATTTTATCAAGACCCGCAGTTGAGGCAGGAGAGAAACTTGGTTTTCTTCCAGGCGACATGAAAGAAAAAGTTGATCCGTATTTGAGACCACTTTACGATGCACTTTACGAGCTCTTTGGTTTTGAAAAAATTGATAAAAAAATAGAAACAGGTGAAATAGAAATTGCACCTCTTGCATTTATGAGAGGAAGAACTTTGAAGAATTGTTTTGCTATTTTAGACGAAGCACAAAATGCAACAGAAACCCAAATTAAAATGTTTTTGACTAGAATAGGTGAAAATTCAAAACTTGTTGTTAATGGAGATCCAAGCCAAGTGGATTTAATTAATAAATCTCAATCTGGTTTAGTAAAATCAAAAAATATTTTAAGTGCTATTGACGAAATTAAAACAATCGAATTTGATCATACAGACGTGGTTAGACACCCATTAGTTTCAAAAATAATAAAAGCTTATCAAAATAAATCTGATGCTTAAATCTGATGTATTTGTCTCTAATAAAAATTGGAACAAATATATAAAAAAACCAGATCAATATATTAATCAAAAACTAAAAAAAATTAATAAGAAATTGAACATGTTTAAAAAAGTAAATTTAAAATTCAGTTTATTACTTTCGAATAATAGTGAAGTAAAAAATTTGAATAAAAGATTTCGAAACAAAAACAAAACCACAGATGTCTTATCTTTTCCTTTTTTAGATAAAAAAAATCTAAATAAAATTTTTAAAGAAAAAAAAGAAATGTATATTGGTGATGTAATTGTGAACTTAAGTGAAATAATTAAACAAGGTAAAGAAACAAGTTTTATTTTAGCTTTTGATAAAATTTGGATACATGGTTTCTTGCATCTTATCGGCTATCGCCATCGTTTAAATAAAGATTTTATTAAAATGCAAAAATTAGAAAACAAATTAATTAATTTATTGTAATAATGTTTTTAAATTTTCTTAATAGTCGTTTTTTTTTAGTATTTTTTTTTCCATTTTTACTTGGTGCGTCAACAGTTTTTAGCTTCCAACCATTTAATTTTAATTTTATAAATTTTTTAGTTATTCCAATTTTATTTTTAATTACTCATTACGTGCAAAAAAAATCAAGAAACACTTTTAGAAAAAAACCATACTTACTTAATCTATTTTTTATAGGATATTTTTTTGGCATAGGATTTTTTTTTACTGGTGTTTATTGGATATCTCACTCTTTAACTTTTGATGAGTCTTTTAAATTTTTAATACCAGTTTCAATAATTGGATTACCAATTTTTTTAGGTATTTTTTTTGGCGTTGGAAATTTATTAGTTGGTCCCTTTTTATCTAGGAATTTTCTTTCAGTAATTTTATTTTCAGGTAGTTTAGCTTTTATAGATATTTTAAGAGCTAAATTATTTACAGGATTTCCTTGGAACATTTGGGCTTATAGCTGGTCTTGGGTACCAGAATTACTTCAAGGTCTATCAGTTTTAAATTTTTTTACTTTCAATTTCTTTGTAATATTATTTTATGCTTCCCCACTATTGATAATATTTAAAAAAAAATATTTTAAGATTTTTGCTTTATTTATATTGATTTTCTTTGGGAATTTTATTTATGGGTCTTCGGTAATAAAAAAGAATAATGAACTAGTTTCTAATTATGATGAATCTAAATTATTTTATATAAAATCTGTTTCTCCAAATTTAGATTTAAAATACAATTTAACAGAGACTGAAATAGAAAATAATATCAAGAACTTGATTAGGTATAGTGAACCAGAAGAAAATAAGAAGACATTATTTGTATGGCCAGAAGGTGCTTTTTCTGGCTATAGCTATGATCAAATTAGACAGTATGGAGGGTTATTTCAAAATTCTTTTTCAGACAATCATTTAATCCTCTTAGGAGTAAATACAGAGGAAGAGTCTAACAATGAGTTTAAAGTTTATAATAGTATTGTTATTGTTAATAAAAATTTTGATATTATCTATCAATACAACAAATTTAAACTTGTTCCTTTTGGTGAATTCATACCATTTGAGAATTTTATAAATTTTTTGGGTCTTAAAAAAATAACACAAGGACAAGGTTCTTTTTCAAAAGGAGAAATAAATCAATTATTTACCAATGAAGACTTAAAATTATTGCCGCTTATATGTTATGAAATAATTTTTCCAGAAATTGTTAAAGAGAATAAATTAAGCAATCTTATTATCAATATTTCCCAAGATGCTTGGTTTGGAGATAGTATTGGACCCTATCAGCATTTTTCGAAAGCAATTTTTAGGGCAATTGAGAATAACAGTTTTTTAGTACGTTCTGCAAACAAGGGTATAACAGCAATCATTGATAACAAAGGCGTTGTTAAGAAAACTTTGCAACCTTTTGAAAAAGGTTCTATCGAGTTTAATGTACAACTTATAAACACTAAAAAATTTGATAAAAAAATTGATTTGATCTTTTTAATTATTTTATTTACTGGTGTTTTAGTTTTCTCAATATACAAAAAAAATGAAAAATAATTATTTATTTACTAGCGAGTCAGTTTCAGAAGGACATCCTGATAAAGTTTGCGATAGAATATCAGACATGGTAGTTGACTCTTTTTTGTCAAAAGACCCATTTGCTAGGGTTGCATGTGAGACATTAACTACGACTAATAAAGTAGTTTTAGCTGGCGAGATTAGAGCTCCAGAAATAAAAAAAGATGAACTGATTCAAAAAGTTAGGGATTGCATCAAAGATATTGGCTATGACCAAGAAGGTTTTAGTTGGAAAGAACAAACAAAAGTAGAGTCCTTTTTGCATTCACAATCAACAGATATTGCAATGGGTGTAGACTCCAAAGGCAACAAAGACGAAGGTGCTGGAGATCAAGGAATTATGTTTGGCTATGCTTGTAATGAAACTGAAGATTTGATGCCTGCGCCGATACATTATTCACATAAGATTTTGAGATTAATGGCAAGTGATAGAAAAAATGGTTCGCTTAAAGGGATAGAGCCTGACTCTAAAAGCCAAGTAACGATGCAATACATTGATGGAAAACCAACTAAGGTAACATCGGTAGTTATTTCAACTCAACATTCTAAAGATTTAAATCAAAAACAAGTAAGAGATTTGGTTTTCCCATATATTAAAAAATCTATTCCAGAAGAATTTTTAAAGGGACTTGATGATAAAGAAGTTTATATTAATCCAACTGGACAATTTATTATAGGAGGGCCTGATGGTGATACAGGACTAACAGGAAGAAAAATAATAGTTGATACTTATGGAGGTGCCGCTCCACATGGCGGAGGAGCTTTTTCTGGTAAAGATCCTACTAAAGTTGATAGATCTGCTGCATATGCTTCAAGGTATCTTGCTAAGAATATTGTAGCTGCTGGAATATCAGATTCTTGTTTAATTCAATTAGCCTACGCTATTGGAGTTTCAAAACCACTTTCTATTTTTATAAGATTAGCGGCAGAAGACTCTTCAAAAACAGAGGAAGTAAAAAAAAGAATTGAAGATAATTTTGATTTATCTCCAAGAGGTATTAGAGAAATGTTAGAGTTAAACAAACCAATCTATGAAGTTACTTCTGCCTATGGTCATTTTGGTCGAAAACCTACCTCTAAAGGTGAATTTTCTTGGGAAAAGATAGATAAAATCAATATCTTTAAAATGTAGTCTTGAAAAAAAGATAAAAGTTTAATAAAATACTTTATATTACCTGAGTTATCTAAATGGGCTTTTGCCCATTTTTTTTTGGGGCAAACAAAAAAAGGAAAAAAATGTTAAATAGAGGATTAGATAAAGTTGAGTTATTAAGAATTGTAGAAGCAGTTGCTAACGAAAAATCCATCGATAAAGAGATTGTTATCGAGTCTATGGAGAGCGCTATTCAAAAAGCAGCATTAACAAAATTTGGTACTGAAAATAACATTAGAGTTCTAATAGATAGAGCTTCTGGGGAAATAAAAATTCAAAAAGTTTTAGATGTGGTGGAAAACGTTGAAGATCCAAGTAAAGAAATTGTATTAAGCTTGGCTAAAACAATTGATAAAAAAAATAAAGATTTAAAGGTTGGAGATCAGATTTTTGAAGATTTACCACAAATTGATTTTGGAAGGATAGCAGCCCAAAGTGCTAAGCAAGTTATAAGTTTAAGAGTAAAAGAAGCTGAAAAAAATCGTCAATATGATGATTTTATAGATAAGCAAGGCCAAATATTAAGCGGAATTATAAAACGTTTAGAGTATGGCAATGTGATTGTTGATTTAGGTAAAGCTGAAGGTGTTATTAAAAAAGATGAGTTAATTCCTCGAGAAATTTTAAAAACAGGCGATAGAGTAAAAGCGTATTGTTATGAGGTAAAAAAAGAACTTAAAGGACATCAGATATTTTTATCTAGAGCTCATCCTCAATTTTTAGCTAAATTATTTTTTCAAGAGGTACCAGAAATTTATGAAGGAGTTATTGAAATTAAATCTGTAGCAAGAGATCCAGGAAGCAGAGCTAAGATTTGTGTTTTTTCAAAAGAGAGTTCAATTGATCCTGTTGGAGCTTGTGTTGGAATGAGAGGAAGCAGGGTTCAGACAATTGTTAATGAGCTACATGGAGAAAAGATAGATATTATTAAATGGACCGAAGATCTTCCAACATTAATTGCTGAGTCTTTATCGCCAGCAGAAATTCAGAAAGTTTTAATAGATAAAGACAACAATAGAATTGATGTAATTCTAACTGAAGAAAATTTAAGTAAGGCTATTGGGAGAAGAGGTCAAAACGTTCGACTAGCCTCTAAACTTACTAACTTTGAAATTGATATTTTAACTGACAAAGAAGATTCAGAAAGAAGACAAGCAGAGTTTAAGGAAAGAACAGAAAATCTTGTTAAAAGTTTAGAGGTAGATGAAACATTAGGTCAATTATTAGTGTCAGAGGGAATGCAGAGTATTGATGAAATAGCCCAATCTTCCATTGAAGATTTGACTAAAATTGAAGGAATTGACGAAGCTACTGCAGGAGAATTAATCAGCCGTTCGAAAGAAAATTTGATCAAAGAAAAAGAAGAAATATCAAAAAAACTAAAAGAATTAGGTATGGAAGATGCTTTAGTTAATCTTAAAGGAATAACTCAAGGTATGTTGGTATTACTAGGTCAGAGAAATATTAAAACAATTAATGATTTTGCAGAACTTTCATCTGATGAATTAATTGGAGGTTTTGATGAAATAAAAGGAAAAAAAGTAAGGATAGATGGTTATTTAGAAGAATTTTCTTTGTCCAGAGAAGAAGCCGACCAATTGATTATGGCTGCAAGAGAAATAGCTTTTAAATAAAAATGAATGGAAGTAAATGGAAGATAATAAAAATAAAAAAAAAACATTAACAATTTCAACAAATGTATCAAAAAAAATAGACCTATCTTCGCTTTCAAGTGATGGAAAAAAAACATTTTCTGTTCAAAAGAAAGCACCTTTCAAACCATTCAATAATACCAATAAATCAAATACTGGCGCAGTTAGCTCAAAACCCGCACCTAATTTCAAAAGCAATTTTGCAAGAAAATTTGCAGAGCAACAAGCGACAAAAAATTTTATTAAAAAAGAAGAAAAAAACCCCACAAAATCTAAATTAAAGTTAAAAGATTCTTTTTCTTCAAAAAGAGAATTTAAATTAACAGTTTCAAGAGCAATAAATGTAGAAGAAGTTGAAATTAAACAAAGAAGTTTAGCTTCAGTGAAAAGAGCTCGATTAAAAGAAAAAAAGAATGAAAATCCTGATGAAAAAAAAGAATCAATAAAAATTACAAGAGATGTAAATATTCCAGAGCAGATAACTATTCAAGAACTTTCTAATCGAATGGCAGAAAGGTCAGCTGACATAATTAAATTTTTATTCAATATGAAAGTTATTGCTACAATCAATCATATAATCGACAAGGATACAGCAGAGTACATCGTTAAAGAGTTCGGTCATAATCCAATAATTGAATCAACACCTGATATAGCTATTAAAAAAAATAAATCTCAGTTAGAGGGGAAGGTTGAAAAAAGACCACCGGTTGTTACTATTATGGGTCACGTAGATCATGGAAAAACTTCTTTGCTTGATGCGTTAAGAAATACAAGTGTTGTAGCAGGTGAACATGGTGGTATCACGCAACACATTGGTGCATACCAGGTACAAAATGAGGACGGTCAAATAATAACTTTTATAGATACGCCAGGTCACGCAGCGTTCACTGAAATGCGTGCTAGAGGTTCTAAAATAACCGATATAGTTGTGCTTGTCGTGGCCGCTAATGATGGAATTATGCCTCAAACTATCGAAGCTATTCAACATTCAAAAGCTGCAAAAGTTCCTATCATTGTTGCTATAAATAAATGCGATCTACCTGACAAAAATATTACGAAAATAAAAACAGACTTAATGAAGTATGAGCTTATTGCTGAGGAATTTAGTGGAGAGACTTTGTTTGTAGAAGTTTCAGCTACCAAAAAAACGAATCTAGATAAACTAAAAGAGGCGATTTTGTTACAGGCTGAAATCCTAGATTTATCTGCATCTCACTCAGGGCCTGCAACAGGGGTAGTTATCGAGTCTAAAATTGATAAAGGAAAAGGGCCCGTATCAACAATTTTAATTACCAACGGTTTATTAAAGAAAGCTGATTATTTTGTATGTGGAAATACTTATGGAAAGATTAGAGCCATGATTAATCATGAAGGTAAACTAATAGACCAAGCGCTTCCATCTATGCCTGTAGAAATTTTGGGTATGAACGAGTCTGCTTTTGCTGGAGCAGAGTTTAATGTTACAGAGACAGAAGATAAAGCAAGAGAAATAGCTGAATATAACAAAAGTGGAATAAATAATAAAAAATCTGTTGTTAAAGACAAGGCATCTATTTTTGAAAACCAAAGCACAAAACAGGAATTAAATATTATTATTAAATCAGATGTACAGGGTTCAAGCGAAGCATTAAAAAATGCAATAAACAAAATTGAACATCCTGAAGTAAAAGCAAATATCATTTTGTCTGATATAGGCATGATCAATGAGACAGATGTATCACTTGCGAAAGCATCAGCAGCACTATTAATTGGTTTTAATGTCAAACCAAACAATCAAGCTAAAAAATTAGCCGAACAACAAAATATAGATATAAAATATTTTAATATTATTTATGAAGTTTTAGAATTTGTTGAAAAAGGATTATCCGGATTATTAGAACCTGAAATGAAAGAAACTATTAGTGGTTCAGCAGAAATTTTAAAAGTGTTTAAAGTTTCTGATGCAGGAAAAGTAGCAGGATCTAAAGTTATTGACGGAGAAATTAAAAATAAATCCAAAGCTAGACTAATACGAGATGGAGTAGTTGTTTATGATGGTGAAATTTCATCTTTATTTAGAGAAAAGAATGCAGTTAAAGAAGTGAGAAATGGATTGGAATGTGGAATAAGCTTAAAAGATTTTATAGACTTTAAGGAAAAAGATATTATTGAAGCTTATCTCTCTGAAAAAATAGATAGGCAAATTTAAAAATGGTTAAACATGACTCAGGTCCTGCTTATACTCAAAGGCAACTAAGAGTAGGAGAATTAATCAAACAAAAGCTTGGAGAAATCTTTATTAGAAATGAAGCTAAAATTTTAGCTTTAGACACAAGTGTAATTACAGTTACAGAAGTCAAAATGACTGCAGATTTAAAATCAGCAAGGGTTTATGTCATTCCTCTGGGTGGACACGACACAAAAGAAATCGTAAGTATCTTGACTGAATACTCTCATCTTGTTAGAAAAGCACTGTCAAAAAAACTTGATATTAAGTTTCTTCCTAGACTTGCATTTGTAGAAGATAATTCTTTCGAATATGCTGAAAAGATAGAAAGATTAATTAATTTAAATAAAAAATATGACGCAGAAAAAAAAAGAGACAATTAAATCACTAGCTATCAACGATAAAGATGTTGGATCAGCAGAAGTTCAAGTTGGACTGCTAACTGATAAAATTAATAAGTTAACAGATCATTTTAAGAAGTTTAAAAAAGATAAACATTCTACATTAGGCTTAACAAAATCAGTCAATAGAAGAAAAAAACTTTTAGCTTACCTAAAAAAGAAAAATCCTGATTCATACAATAAGGTGATCAAACAATTAAATTTAAGGAAATAATGTTCAAAATTGAAAAAGAAGAAATCGAAATAAATGGCAAGAAAATCACATTAGAAACAGGAAAAGTTGCTCGACAAGCAGATGGAGCAATTATAGCGAGTTGTGGTGAATCTGTAGTGCTTGCTACAGTTGTTGGGGCAAAAAAAGTTAATGATGGTCAAGATTACTTTCCATTATCAGTAAATTACCAAGAAAAATATTATGCTGCTGGTAAAATTCCAGGTGGATATTTTAAAAGAGAAGCAAGGCCAACAGAATCTGAGACTTTAATATCAAGACTAATTGATAGACCTATCAGACCATTGTTCCCAGATGGTTTTATGAACGAAGTTCAAATTCTGCCAACTGTTTTATCTTATGACGGAGAAAATCAAACTGATATTCTGTCAATTATAGCTTCTTCAGCTGCGCTAGCAATTTCAGGCTTACCATTTCAAGGACCAATTGCTGCTAGTAGAGTAGGTTTTAAAGATGGAAAATATTTATTAAATCCATCATCAAAAGAACTCGAGGGATCTTCATTAGATTTAGTAGTGGCAGGAACTAAAGACGCAGTACTTATGGTAGAGTCCGAAGCATCAGGTTTGACAGAACAGGAAATGTTAGGTGCTGTTAAATTTGGTCATGAAAACTTTGTACCGATCATTAAGGCTATTGAAAATTTAGCAAAAAAAGCAGGGAAACCAAAATGGGAAGTAGAAATAAAAGATTACAAAGAAGTTAAAAAGAAAATTGCTGATGCTTTTGAGTCAGATTTAAGAAAAGCGTTTCAAGAAGTTGATAAGAAAAAAAGATCAACAGCAATTTCTGAAATAGATACTAAATGCAAAGAGATGTTTGCTGAAGATGAAAAAGTTACTGAAAATGAAGCAATGTCTCAACTTAAATCTTTAGAAAAAGACATCGTTAGAACTGCAATTCTTAAAGATAAAAAAAGAATAGATGGCAGAGGATTAGCAGATGTAAGAAAAATAACTTGTGAAGTAGGTGTGTTGCCTAGAACACATGGTTCTGCATTATTTACAAGAGGTGAAACCCAAGCACTAGTAGTTACTACCCTTGGTATGGCAGATGATGAGCAAAGAATTGAAAGCCTAGATGGAATGCAAAGAAGCAAATTTATGTTGCATTACAACTTTCCACCTTTTTCAGTTGGTGAATGTGGAAGAATAGGCACAGGAAGAAGAGAAATAGGTCATGGAAAACTTGCTTGGAGAGCAATAAATTCTTCTTTACCAAAAGCTGAAAATTTTCCTTATGTTTTGAGAGTTGTTTCTGAAATTACAGAATCTAATGGATCATCATCAATGGCTACTGTTTGTGGAACATCATTATCATTAATGGATGCTGGGGTTCCAATGAAAGAACCTGTGGCAGGTATAGCTATGGGATTAATAAAAGAAGGTAATGAGTATTCTGTTCTATCTGACATTTTAGGTGATGAAGACCATCTTGGAGATATGGATTTTAAGGTTGCTGGAACTAAATCAGGAATTACGTCTTTACAAATGGATATTAAAATTACTGGAATTACATTTGAGATAATGGAAAAAGCTTTAGATCAAGCCAAAGCAGGCAGAGAGCATATTCTTGGTGAAATGAATAAAGCTATAAAAACTTCAAGAACGGAATTTTCTAAACACACTCCAAAAATGGAAATAGTTACAGTTGATAAAAAAGATATTGCTACAGTTATTGGAAAAGGTGGAGCTACAATTAGAGAGATTGTTGAAAAGTCAGGAGCTAAAGTTGATGTTAAAGACACAGGTGAAATTACTGTGGCAGCTCCAGATGAAGACTCAAGAAATAAAGCGATAGAGATTATAAAAAGTCTTGTTGCAAAAGCAGAAGTTGGAAAGATCTATAAAGGTAAAGTAGTTAAAATCATGGAGTTCGGAGCTTTTGTAAACTTTTTAGGCAAACAAGATGGATTAGTTCATATTTCTGAGTTAGCACCTAAACGAGTTGAAAAAGTTAGTGATGTAGTAAAAGAAGGCGATGAAGTTTCAGTTAAGGTTTTAGGTTTTGATAGAGGAAAAGTAAAACTTTCAATTAAGCAAGCAAACTAGAATAATTTAACTTTTAATATTTTTAGGATCTGGCATTCCTACTTTATTATATCCTGCATCAACGTAGTGTATTTCACCTGTTACACCATTAGCAAGATCACTCAAGAGATATAATGCAGAATTACCCACGTCATGAATATCTACGTTTCTTTTTAAGAAAGAATGGTCTTCGTTCCATTTATATAAAAACTTAGCATCGCCAATTGCTGAAGCAGCAAGAGTTTTAATTGGTCCAGCACTAATAGCATTAACTCTAATTCCTTTTGATCCCAAATCTCTAGCTAAATATTTTACACTTGCCTCTAATGCAGACTTACAAACACCCATCACATTATAGTTAGGTATAGCTTTTGTAGACTCATAAGTTAAAGTTAAAAGACTTCCATTATTATTCATAATTTTTGAAGCTTCCTTTGCTACCTCAGTGAAAGAAAAACATGAAATTAACATACTTTTTAAAAAGTTTTCTCTAGTCGTGTTTAAATACTCTCCCGATAATTCTGATTTATCAGAAAAAGCTACTGCATGAACAACAAAATCAATACTGCCCCATTTTTTTTTAATGTCTTCGAAAAGCTTAATTATTTCTTCTTTGCTTTCCACATTACAACTTAAGGTAAAATCAGATTTAAGTGATTGGGCAAGTGGAACTACTCTTTTTTTTAAAGCATCTCCCAGATAAGTAAAAGCTAACTCAGCACCATGCTCAGCAAGTTTTTGTGAAATACCCCAGGCAATAGATCTTTCATTTGCAACTCCCATGATAAGACCTTTTTTTCCTTTTACTAAACTCATATTATACTTTTTCGAAAATTAAAGTTGCGTTAGTGCCACCAAAACCAAAGCTATTAGACATTACTGAATTTAATTTAACATCCTTTTCAACTTTAGTAATGATTGGAAAGTTTTTTGCTTCATCATCCATTTCTTTTACATTGGCTGATGCAGCAATGAAGTTATTTTTCATCATTATTAAGCAATAAATAGCCTCGTGAACAGAAGCAGCTCCCAGAGGATGACCAGTCAATGATTTGGTTGAGCTAATTTTTGGAATAGTCTCTCCAAAAGCTTCTTTTACAGCTCTTAATTCAGTAATATCTCCAACCGGAGTAGAAGTTCCATGTGTATTTAGATAATCAATTTTATTTCTAGCAGTGGCTAGTGCCATTTTCATACATCGTACTGCACCTTCACCTGATGGGGCAACCATGTCATATCCATCTGATGTTGCACCATAGCCGGTTAACTCTGCATATATTTTAGCACCTCGCGCTTTTGCATGTTCTAATTCTTCTAATACTAAGACACCTGCGCCTCCAGCAATAACAAACCCATCTCTGGTTTTGTCGTAGGGCCTAGAAGCTGTCTCTGGAGTGTCATTATATTTAGACGATAAAGCTGTCATTGCATCGAACATTGAAGACATTGCCCAATGAATTTCTTCACCGCCACCAGCAAAAACAATTTTTTGTTTACCAAGTTGAATTAATTCCATTGCATTACCAATACAGTGACCACTTGTTGCACACGCAGAACTTATTGAATAATTAACACCTTTAATTTTAAAAGGCACAGCCAATGTTGCAGAAACAGTACTTGCCATTGTTCTTGGTACTATAAAAGGTCCCATTTTTTTTGGACCAGCTTCTCTAGTTGAATCTACAGCGTGAACCACATTTTTAATTGATGGACCTCCAGAACCCATTATAATTCCAGTTAGTTCATTACTAACGTCTTTCTCTTCTAACCCAGAGTCCTGAACAGCTTCTTTCATTGCAATATAGTTATAAGCTGAACCACCACCCATAAATCTAATAAATTTTCTATCTATGTGGTCTTCTATTTTAATGTCTGGCGTTCCGCAGATTTGACTTTTAAAATTATAATTTTTGTATTCTTCTGAAAATTTAATTCCTGATTTTGTATTTAATAGTGAGTTATAAACTTCATCTTGGTTATTACCAAGGCAAGACACTATTCCAATTCCAGTTATTGCTACTCTTTTCATTGTTTAAATAATCCAACTTTTAGGTTTGTCGCCTTATATATAATTTTACCGTCAGCACTTAAAGTTCCATCAGCCAACCCTACGGTTGCCCCTTCTTTTTTAAGAATTCTTTTCATATTAATATCGTAAGTTGCTAGTTTAACTTTTTCAAGAACTTCACCAGTAAATTTTACTTCATTTACTCCTAAAGCTCTACCTTTTCCTGGCTCACCTAACCACCCTAGGTAAAAACCTACTAGTTGCCACATCGCATCTAGACCTAAACAGCCAGGCATAACAGGATCGTCTTTAAAATGGCATTTAAAAAACCATAATTCATTTTTTATATCTAGCTCTGCTGTGATATTACCTTTATTAAAAGTTCCACCATCAGCTGCAATTGAAGTAATACGATCAAACATTAACATGGGTGGCAATGGGAGTTTTGCATTACCTTCTCCAAAAAGCTTGCCATTTCCACAATCAATTAATTCATTATAAGTATAGCTATTTTTTTTCATAATTTTGGTTAGAACTTTACTTGATATACATAGTAATTATATATTAATAAAGTTATTGAAAGACAATTTATTAAATTGTTTAATATAAGTATTAATAAAGCCAAAAAATATGGAAAATTTAAATTTTAAAGATTTTTATAAAGTTCCGGATTTAAATTTTGATATTGAGCGATTAAGAAAAGATTTAGAAAGCGTAATAGAGAAGAAAAAATTTAAAACACTTGGCCTATCACATTTTGGTGCTATCTCGTTAAATCAAATTCCAAATGATGAATCTTCTATTCAAGGAAACAATGTAAGAGGTGTCTACTGGACAAAACCAGATGAAACTGGAAAAGAAGTTTCAAGAGACGTTAAAATTGATGAGTCAAAGTATACTGAACTAGTATCAGATTTTCAAAATACTTATTTTGAAGAAGTTTATAATACTTTAAAAAAAAAATTTAAGTTAGGAAGAGTAAGAATTTTGTTAAAAGAGCCTAGGTCAACTTTAAGCTGGCATAGAGATCCTGAACCAAGACTTCATATTCCAATTATTACAAACCCGGGCTGTATGATGGTAATAGAAAACGTTGCAAAGCATTTACCTGCTGATGGATCGGTAACAATCACTAATAACACAAAATATCATAATTTTTTTAATGGTGGTGAACAAGACAGAATTCATCTTGTAGCATGCTTACTTGAGAATCCTTTTAATTAAAGGTTTCCCCATAGATTATCTTTTTTAGTCCAACCAGAAAATTTATCTGTTTTGACTTTGCACCATTCATCATTACACTTTAAGACAATACATAGCCTTCCTTGAGCCAATACAGCTAATGGATTAGAGTAGATTGTATCGTTTTTAAATAATATTGATTTTTCGCTTATTACAATTGCAGCTTTTTTCTTAGAGAGTTGAGAAACATGTATCCAGCCAGTATTATTTTCATGATCTTTAATTTTTCTAAAATTATCTGAGTTATCAATAATTAAAACAGGTAAATATTTTTTTTTGTAAAATATTTTTATTGGATAATCAAAAGAAGGACCTTGTCTAAGGTTGGTTGTGTTATTTCTGAGAGTTAGAAAATATTCCTCGGCACTTAATGTAACAAAATTAACTTGAATAATTAAAAAAAAAATTAAAAATGTTAGTGATTTTTTACACTGCATGTTCTACATTTAGGGTCTTTTGATAGTTTAATCAATTTAAAGCTAAGATTTAAGGAATTAAATATTAATAATTTTCCTTCTAAGTTATTTTTTTTAAATAGAATAGATTTTATAACTTCATTAGCTTGAATAGTTCCCGCAATCCCCGCAACACTTGGTAAAATTCCTTCTGCGTCACACGCATTATTGTTAGAAGGTAAATTAGGCATAAAGCATTGATAACAAGGGACTTTCTTAGAAAAATCAAAGTTAAATATGTGAGTTTCAAATTTGCTTATAGCAGCAGAAATTAGTTTTTTTTTATTTTTAAAACAAAAGTTATTTATGAGATATCGCGTCTCAAAGTTATCAGAGCAATCACAGATAATATCATAATTTTTGGCTATTTTTTTAATATTAGATGAATCTACTTTTTGCTGAAAAGTTTTTAAAATTACTTTCTTATTAATTTTTTGTAAATATTTTTTTGCTTGAACTGTTTTCTTCTTGCCAACATCACTTGTGTTATAAAGAATTTGTCTATTTAGATTTGATAATTCTATTTTATCGTGATCAATAATACCTATTGATCCTATCCCCATACTGGCTAAATAAATAGCAAGAGGCGACCCAAGTCCGCCCACTCCCACAATTAAAACTTTTGCATTAAAAATTTTTTTCTGCCCATCAAAACCAATATTTTTTAAAATTATTTGTTTGTTGTATCTGCTAAAATCTTTACTGGAAATTTTCATCTATTATAAGCGTTAGACACCAGTTGATCCAAATCCTCCAGATCCTCTTTCTGTATCATTTAGCTCATCTACTTGTTCAAACTTTGCTTGAACTATAGGACAAACAACCATTTGAGCTATTCTATCACCATTTCTTATAATAAAGGGTTCATTACCATGATTGATGAGTATAACTTTGATTTCTCCTCTATAATCAGCATCAATAGTTCCAGGAGTATTTAATACAGAAATTCCTTTTTTTGCAGCTAAACCAGACCTAGGTCTAATTTGAATTTCAAATCCTTGAGGTATACTTACAGCAATACCAGTAGGTACTAGAATGCTTTCATTTGTAGCTAAAGTGAGATCTTCATTAATGTTTGCAGAGATATCTAATCCAGAAGCTCCTTGGGTTTCATATTTAGGAATGATTGCTGTTTTAGATAATTTTTTAATTAGTATTTTTGTCATTAATTAAAAATTGATCTACCACTTTTTTTGCTATTTTTCTTGCAAGGAAACTTTTTGTATTTCTAGGCCAACTTTCAACTACGCCATTTTTATGAATAATTGAAACTTTATTATAATCAACATTAAAACCAGTTCCTTTTTTTGCAACATTATTAGCAATGATTATATCGCAATGCTTTTGTTCTAGTTTTTTTTTTGAGTTTTTAATTAAATCCTCAGTTTCAGCAGAGAAGCCAACAACTAACTTTGGTCTTGATCTATTATGTTTACTTAAATATTCAAGAATATCTTTATTTTTTTCCAGATTTAAAGAATTTAAATTTTTCTTATCTTTTTTTATTTTTTGTCTGCTAAATATTTTAGGCTTAAAGTCTACTACTGCAGCCGCGCATATAGCTATGTCTACAGGTAAAGATTTTTGTACTGAAGACAACATTTCATCAGCATTTGTTATTTTTTTAACCCTTAGATCTTGCGAAAACTTTATAGATGATGGTCCAGCAATTAAAGTGGTTTTCACACCTAAGTTATTTAGTGCCAAGGCGATTTCATATCCCTGCTTTCCACTTGACTCATTTGAAATGTATCTTACGGGATCAATATATTCTCTTGTAGGTCCTGTTGTGACTAGAGCTTTAATATTTTTTTTTTTAACAATATCTTTGTTATCAAAATAATTACTTAAATAAGTAAAAATTTGTCTTGGACTTGACATTTTACCTTCACCAAATTCTCCGCAGGCCATTTCACCACTCACAGGTCCAATGAATTGGTATCCATAGTCTAAAAGTTTATTAAAATTATTTTGTGTGGCTTTATGCATCCACATTCTTACATTCATAGCAGGTACTAGGATCACATCTTTGTTTGAAGCCAAGATTACTGTACTAGCTAAATCGTCTGCTTTGCCTGAGCTAAGTTTTGTCATCATATTAGCTGTTGTTGGTATCACTAAAATTATGTCAGCCCATCTCGAAAGAGAAATATGATCAATTTCTTTTTCATTTTCAGAATTAAAAATATCTTCAAAAACTTTGTTTCTAGATAAAGCCGTAATAGATAAAGGCGTCACAAATTCTTTACCACTTTTGCTTAAAATTGTTTTTACTTCGACATTATTTTTTACTAAAAGTCTTACTACATCTAAGGCCTTATAAGCAGATACACCGCCACCAATGACTAGTAATACTTTTTTATTATGAAGACTCATAAATTAATTAGAATACTAATAGAATAAAAATTACAATACCTAAAAAGGTTATGATAATTTTGTTTTTGAGATTATTTAGTCTTAATTGTTCAGCCTCTAGACTCGAGTTGTTTTTTTGCCCTAAATTTAACTTACCTTCTGCTAATAATTGTAAAGCGTAGTTAGCTTTATCCATAAAGTTTGGAAAATCAGGAATACGTTTGATTATTTCAGACGATGTATTAATAGCTGAATCGATAGTAGCTTTTGGTCCTTTGAGGTTTTTTATCCATTCTTCTAAAATCGGTCGTGATACTTCCCATATGTTTGTTTCAGGTGAAAGTTTTCTTGCTACACCTTCTACTGTCACCATGGTTTTTTGTAATAGCAATAACGGTGTTTGAGTTTGCATATTAAATTTTTCTGTGATTTCAAAAAGTTGAGCCAATAAATTACCTCCAGATATATCTTTGATAGATTGGCCAAATATAGGTTCACCTACTGATCTTAAAGCTTGCGCAAATTCTTCTTTAGAGGTGTTTTGAGGAACTAGTCCAGCTAAAAAATGCACTTCAGCAACTCTTGTATAATCTCTCTGTATAAATCCATATAAAATTTCAGCTAAATATTTTCTATTATTTTTATCTAGTCTTCCCATTATTCCAAAATCAACTGGAATGATGTTTCCTTTATTATCTACAAATAAATTTCCCTGATGCATGTCACCATGAAAAAAACCATCTCTAACTGCTTGTTTTAAAAAATGTTGAATCAAGTTTTCAGCAAGTAACTTTAAATTGACACCTGCTTTTTCTAATTCATCTTGCTCCCGAATGGAAATGCCATTTACTTTATCTAAAGTTAATATTTTTTTTGTAGTGTAATTCCAATAAATTTTAGGAACATTAAAACCTATATCGTTTTTAGTATTTTCATATAATTCATTTGCTGCAGCTGCTTCAAACCTAAGATCCATTTCGATATTTGTTATCTCTCTAAGTAAATGAACTACTTCTACTAATTTAAGTCTTTTAGTTTTTAAAAAAATACTTTCAATAATATATGCCAACAGCATGAGAGCATCTAACTCATCATTAAATTGTTTTTCTATGTCAGGTCTTAAAATTTTAATAGCAACTTCTTTAGTTTCTGTTTCAGAGGTAATTTGAGCTAAGTGTACTTGAGCTATAGATGCTGCTGCTATCGGCTCACTAAGATCTTTAATATTTAAATAAGTTTTTTCACCTAATTCTTTTTTTAAAATTTTTTTTGCATCATAAAGATTAAAGGCAGGCAATTTATCTTGTAATTTGACCAGGTCATCTGCCAAAGACTCCCCAATAATATCTGGTCTAGTAGCTAAAAATTGACCAAGCTTAATAAAAGTTGTTCCCATGCCTTGAAGGGCATCACATAATTTTTCTCCAGGTTTTTTTGAATTATTTAAATTATTTTTGGAGGTTCCAATAGAAAATAAGTTAAAAAAAATTTTTATTGGTGTTGGAATATTATAAATTTCATTAACGGTATCTATCGCTCCAGACGCAGCTAGCTTTCTTGCAATAGTGAATAATTGAACAATATTTTTTAGCATTTAGATTTTCCAACCAGAGTGTATAGCAGAAATTCCATTGGTTAAATTTCTGTACTCTATATCTTCAAATTTATTGTTCTTTAACAGATCAACTAATTCTTGTTGAGTGTAAAATTCGCTTATACTCTTTGTTAAATATTGATAGGGTTTTTCGTCACCAACAATTAGCTTTCCTAACCAAGGTATTAATTTAGAATAAGATTGGTAGGCAAAATTAAGTAATTCATTTTCTACCTTTGAAAATTCAAGGCATAGGAATCTGCCACCTGGTTTGAGTACCCTATAAGCTTCTTTAAGACACTGGTTAATATTTGTTACGTTTCTAATTCCATAACTTATTACATAGATATCAAAATAATTATCTTTAAAGGGCAATTTTTCAGCTGAGTTTAGAAACCATTCTATATTTGTAAATTTAGATAGTTTTTTCTTACCAGTATCAAGCATACCAGAATTTGGCTCTACACAGCTTATGTTATTAGCATTATTATTTTTTTCAGATATTAATTTAGCAAGATCTCCAGTACCCGAAGCTACATCTAAAATTTTATCTTCTGGCTGAGGATTCATCCACATAATTAAGTTTTTTTTCCATAGCCTATGAACGCCAAGTGACATTAAATCATTCATTAGGTCATAGTTTTGATGAACTCTGTCAAATACAGAGTTGACTAGTTTAGTTTTATCAAGATTATGTGAACTCATTTAATTAATTATATGCCAGAATTACCAGAAGTTGAAGTTGTTAAAAAGTCACTTAATACTAAGATTAAAAATTTAACTATTAAGAAAATAATTATACTTAATAAAAGACTTAGATATAAATTAAATTCAAATCTTTTTTCAAAATTAAAAAATCAAAAAGTCACCTCGATTAACAGAAGATCAAAATATTTATTAATTAATTTAAATAACGATATAGTTATTTTAATACATTTAGGTATGACAGGTAAATTTTTTATTATTGATGAAAATAATAAAAAATTAAAAACTAGCTTTTACTACTCTGAAAATTCTAATGATTATAAACATGATCATGTTATTTTTTATTTTAACAAGGGAATAAAGTTAATTTATAACGATGTAAGAAAATTTGGTTTTATTAAAATTTATAATAAAAAAACAATTTTTAGTTCCACTCACCTTGCACATTTAGGCCCAGAACCGCTAACTAAAGATTTTAATAAAAAATATTTTTTTAACTATATTAAAAATAGAGAAATAAATATTAAGGACTTATTGATGAGTCAAAAATTTGTATCTGGACTAGGTAATATTTATTGTAATGAAATTTTATTTAAAAGTAAGATAAATCCTAAAAAAAAATTAAGGTTATTAAAAAAAAATGACATATTAAACATTATAAGTTTTGCAAAAAAAATATTAAAAACATCAATTAGAGAAGGAGGTTCCTCTATAAAAAATTTCAATAGTGTTGATGGAAAATCAGGTAATTTTCAGCAAAATTTTTTTGTATATGGTAGAGAGGGTATGCCATGTAAATCAAAAAATTGTAATTCTATTATAAAAAAAATCTATATCTCAAAAAGATCTTCTTTTTTATGTCCTAGATGTCAAAAATAATTCAAGTTGACCGCCATATTTTAAAAAGATATATACTGTGCAAAAAATATGCCAAATACAGCATCAGCAATTAGAAGAGTTCGAAGAGTAGCCAATCAGACTGCTGTAAACCGTCTTAGAAAAAGCAAATACAGAGCAGCTGTCAAAAAGATGGAAGATCTTATTAAAAAAGGTGAAAAAGACAAAATCAAAAGCTTTTTTCCAACATTTCAGTCAATTCTAATGAAGGTTGCTAAGACTGGCGTTATTAATAAAAAAACAGCTTCAAGAAAAATTTCAAGACTAACAAAAAAGATTTCAAACTAAATTATTAATTGAACTCTCTTTAAAGTTGTTAACTTTAAAAGTTCGATAAAAATATTTTACTATATTTAGTTACAAAAAAAATTATTTCCTACATATAGATTTGCGATTGCAAAAAAAAATTAATTTTATTTTAAATACACTCATAAGTTTTTTCTCTTATAGGTTTTTATTTTAAAAAAATTTTTTTAATTTCAAAATACAACCTGAGACAAAATATTTTTCTTTTTTTAAAAAAAAAACTTGCTAATGTTTGTTATTACAAATATTAGTGGGCCACAAAATTTACATGGAAAAAAAATCACTCAAACCTCAAGAAGTTTTTTTAAATGAAGAAGAAAAAACTTTAGTTTGGGAAAATATACAAGCTTCATTTGAAAAAAACTTTGGAACAGAAGTTTATTCTAGCTGGTTGAAAAATATTTCTTTATTAAAAGAATACAATGACTACTTAGTTTTAGGTGTTCCTACTAGATTTTTTAGGGATTGGATTGTCTCAAGATATCTAGATAAAATTTTATCTTTATTAAAAACATTTAAAAATACTATAAATAGAGTGGAATTTAAGATATCCGAAGAAAATAGATTACCTAACCTTGATGTATTAAGAGACAATAATTTTAACAAAGTAACAGAAATTAAAGACTCAATATTAAATTATAATAGACTTAATCCAAATTTAAACTTTGATAATTTTATATCGGGTTCAAGTAATGAAATAGCATTAAGTTCTTCTAAAAAAGTTTGTGAGCAATTATCTAGATATAATCCACTTTATATTTACGGAGGAGTAGGGTTGGGAAAAACACATTTACTTAATGCAATAGGTTTAGAATTAGAGAAAAAAACAAAAGTAATGTTTATTTCAGCTGAAAGATTCATGTATCATTTTATCAAGTCTATTAAGAAAAATGACATGGTTAATTTTAAAGACTTTTTTAGACAGTCTTCTGTATTTATTATTGATGATATTCAGTTTATTAGAGGCAAAGAAGGCCTTCAGGAAGAGTTCTTTCATACTTTTAATAGTTTGATAGACAAAAGTTCTCAAGTAATTATCTCAGCTGATCGTGCTCCGATGAAACTAGACAGGGTTCAAGAAAGAATTAAGTCCAGATTAGCTGGAGGGCTAGTTGTTGATATAGATGTTCCAGATTTAGATTTAAAAATAAATATCATAAAAAAAAGATTAGAAGATATTCAAAATCAATTTAAAGAAAAAACGAACATAAGTGACGAAGTTATTAGTTTCATAGCCTCTGAAAGCAAGACTAATATTAGGGAATTGATTGGTGTTCTAAATAGAGTAGTTACATTCGGAAGAATTCATAAAAAAGAATTAACGATTAATGATTGTAAAAATATTCTAAAAGATGTGTTTAATCAGGCAAAAGTTATAACAGTAGATAAAATTCAAAACACAGTTTCTAATTTCTATAATATTCCACTTGCTGAGATGCTATCTCAAAGAAGATCAAGACCATTAGCAAGACCTAGGCAAATTGCAATGTACCTAGCAAAAAAAATGACAACTAGATCTTTACCGGAAATTGGAAGAAGATTTGCTAATAGAGATCATACAACCGTAATACATGCTGTAAAAACTATAACTAGACTTTCAGAAAAAGATGATGAAATGAAAAAAAACATAGAACAAATTCGAAGTCTACTTTTAGAAGAATAGTTAAATGCAGTTTACAATTAAAAGAGATTCTTTACTTAAATCATTAACGTTGGTTCAAGGAGTTATAGAAAAAAAAAATACACTCCCAATTTTATCTAACGTTCTTCTTAATGCAAAAGATGGAAAATTATCAATTATTGCTACAGATTTAGATTTAGTTTTTTATGATGAAATTAGTGAAATTCAAATATCTAAAGAAGGATCAACGACTACATCTGCTGCAATATTATATGATATTTTAAGAAAAATATCTGGCAACTCTGAAATAAAGTTTGATCTAAAAACTGAGAATAAATTAAATTTAAACGCTGATAATTCTGATTTTAACCTTTTATGTTTACCAACTGATAATTTTCCAAATTTTTCAGACGATTTTGAAAGTAATGAATTATCATTTAATAAATCTAAATTTTTATCTTTATTAAATAAAACTAAGATTTCAATTTCTAATGATGATACTAGGCATTATTTAAATGGTATTTATTTGCACTTAACAGAGTCCCAAAACAGAACCTACCTGACTGGAGTAGCCACTGACAGCCATAGATTATCTTCAAGCAGTATTGAAATAGATAATGGAGCTAATTTTAATTCCCTAATTTTGCCAAAAAAAACAGTTTTTCAACTATGTAGTTTATTAGCTGATACAAATGAAAAAGTTTTAATACAAACAAGTGAAAACAAAATTCTTTTTAAAATTGGAAAAGCTAAATTAATTTCTAAGGTGATCGACGGTAAGTTTCCCGATTATAGAAAAGTAGTACCTACTGACAATGATAAAATTTTAACAGTAACTGCTACTGACTTTGTGCAAGCAGTAGAAAGAGTTATAACTGTTTCATTAGACAGAAAAGAAGGTGTTAAATTAATGCTTAGCAAAGATCACATTAAATTTTCAGTTAATAGTACCAATTCAGGTGAAGGAAATGAGGTGGTTAAATCTAATTTTACAGGAGACGAGATGACTATTAGTTTTAATTCAAAATATTTAACAGATATTGCATCAGAGATAGAAGATAAGAATTTAAAAATACATTTAAAAGACCCAAGCGCTCCGGTACTAGTGGAAGATATGTCAGATAAAAATAGTTATTACGTTGTAATGCCTATGAAAATCTAAAAAAAACAAATTCATCAAATTTTTTTTAAAACTGTTCTAAAAGTATTGATATTGTTAGCTTATTTGATCTTTTGTGTTTCATCCATTTTCTATCGTAATGAAAAAATGATATAAACACACATCTTAAAAAAATAATAAATGTCAAAAAATTCAGAAAAAATACCTGCACAAAGCTATAGTGCTGACTCAATTAAAGTACTAAAGGGGTTAGACGCTGTTAGAAAAAGACCTGGTATGTATATTGGAGATACAGATGATGGTTCTGGTCTTCATCATATGGTTTTTGAAGTGGTTGATAATGCTATCGACGAGGCCCTAGCTGGTTATTGCAAAAATATTACTGTTAGTATGAATAAAGATAATACAGTTACCGTTGAGGATGACGGTAGAGGTATTCCAGTTGACATGCACAAAGGTGAAAAAATGTCTGCAGCAGAGGTAATTATGACTCAACTTCATGCTGGAGGAAAATTTGATCATGACTCTTATAAAGTTTCAGGTGGACTACATGGTGTTGGTGTCTCAGTAGTTAATGCTTTGTCCGAAAAATTAGATTTAAACATTTTTAGAGATGGTAAAGAATATTCAATTACTTTTAAAAATGGAAATTCTGTTAAACCTTTAAAAGAAGCAGGTAAGACAAAAAAAACTGGAACAAAAATTACTTTTTTGCCTTCAAAAGAAATATTTTCGTCAATCAAGTTTAGTTCATCTATACTACAACGAAGAATGCGAGAACTTGCTTTTTTAAATAAAGGCGTCAGCATAACATTAATTGATGATACGGGCTCAAAAGCAAAGGAATTTTTAAACAAATATGACGGTGGAATCATTGAATTTGTTGAATTTATTAATCAAAAGAAACCCCAATTAGTTAATAAAAATGAAGTAGCCGTATTTAAAAAACCCATATTTGTTACTGCAGAAAAAGATAAAGTAATCGTTGAATGTTCATTTGTTTGGAATGCAGGATATTCTGAAGATGTATTAGCTTTTACTAATAATATTCATCAAAAAGACGGAGGAACGCATTTATTGGGATTTAGAAGCGCTTTAACTCGTTTAATTAATAAATATGCAGGAGACACAAATTTATTAAAAAAGAATAACGTATCAATTTCTGGTGATGACATCAAAGAAGGTTTAGTTGCAGTGTTATCTATAAAAATGCCAGATCCTAAGTTTTCTTCTCAGACAAAAGATAAACTTGTTTCTTCAGAAATAAGATTGATTGTAGAGAGTATTATTAATGAAAAAGTTTCTATTTGGTTTGATCAAAACCCATCAGTTGCTAAAAATGTTTTAGAAAAAATTATTCAAGCAGCTGTTGCCAGAGATGTAGCACGTAAAGCAAGAGATAGTGTAAGACGTAAAGGTTCTTTTGAGTTATCTGGACTTCCAGGCAAACTGGCTGACTGTCAAATATCTAAAAGAGAAGGAACCGAACTTTTTATTGTAGAGGGAGACTCTGCGGGTGGTTCAGCTAAACAAGGAAGATCCAGAGAATATCAAGCTGTGCTCCCTTTAAGAGGTAAAATATTAAATACCTATGTGAATGGTAATGGAAAAAATGGAAATGGAAGCGATCATGCAACTAAAGCACTTGCAAAAATGATGTCATCAAGTGAAGTTGTGACCTTAATAAATGCCTTAGGTACCGGTTCAAAAGATTTTAATTTAGAAAATTTGCGATACGATAAAATTATAATAATGACCGATGCTGATGTGGACGGATCACACATTAGAACTTTATTATTAACCTTCTTTAATAATGCACCATTTAATCAATTGATAGAAAATGGTCATTTATATTTAGCACAACCACCTTTATTTAAAGTAACCAAGGGAACCAAAAGTGTTTACATAAAAGATGAGAAAAGTTTAGACGAGTACATTTTAAAAATAAGCGAAAAAGAAGATAAAAAAATTAAAAAAGGGTCTACAGAATTTGAAAAATTCATAGAAGAACAAAGACAAAAACTTTCAATTCAAAGATTTAAGGGTTTAGGTGAGATGAATCCTGAAGAGTTGTGGGAAACAACTTTAAACCCAGAAAATAGAACTTTATTAAAGGTTCAATACTCTAAAGGCACTAAAGATAAATCTAAAGAAGACCAGAAATTAATTGATATATTAATGGGAGACGATGTAGCTCCTAGAAAAGAATTTATTACAAATAAAGCCTTGGATGTTGTTAATTTAGACATCTAAATTGTAATGAAACTTTCTACTCTATTAAGATTAGAAGAAAATTTTCACTTAGATAGAAAAACGCTAGTAGATTTAAGATGGATCGCTATTATAGGACAATTAGTTACAGTTAATTTTGTCTATTTATATTTAAATTTAAAATTTCCAATTATAGAAGCACATATTGTAATTTTATTAGGATTAATTACAAATTTATTTTTACAATTTAAGATTAAAGTTAATCAATTAAAAGATTTTTATTCAGTTTTATTTTTGTTTTATGACTTAATTCAATTAAGTTTCTTACTTTACTTAACAGGAGGTGTAACAAATCCTTTTTCAATTTTATTAATAGTACCAGCAATAGTATCTTCAACTTTTTTAAGCATAAGAACAACAGTTTTGTTATGCGTTCTTACAATTATATCATTATTATTTTTAAATTATTTTTATTTAGAATTACCCGGTCTAGTAAATTTTAATTTTCCTGATTATTACACCTCAGGAATTGTAGTTGCGATTATTGTAGGACTTATTTTTTTAAGTTATTTTGGAATTAAGTTTACAGGTGAAAGTAAAAAAAGATCTAGTGCATTAGATAAATTACAACAGGTAATGGCAAAAGAGTATGAATTGGAGTCATTAGATGGGCTAGCTGCTGCTGCAGCTCATTCATTAGGTACACCGCTAGCTACAATCTCAGTTGTGGTTAAAGAATTAAAAAAGGAAATGGCAAATAATACTAAATATGCAAAAGATTTAGATTTACTAATTAGTCAAACTAAAAGATGTAGCGATATTTTAGAACAAATTTCAAAAAAAGAAATAAGAGAAGACAAGTTTATCAATAAAATTAAGGTAGAAAATTTACTAGATGAAATTATCAATTCTTTTGTTGGCACTACTAAAAAAAGTATTAATTTAATTAATAAAGAAGATAAGAACTCAATAAATATAACTCGTACTCCAGAATTAGTTTATAGCATTAAAAATTTTATTGATAATGCAGTAAAATTTGCCAATTCTTTAGTTGAGGTTCATTTGTTTAGTGATCAGAAAAATTTAATTATAAATATTTCTGACGATGGACCTGGTTTTGCAGAAGATATTTTAGACTCATTAGGTGATCCTTATTTAAAATCAAAATCAACACATAGAAAATATAAATCAGGATTAGGTTTAGGAGTATTTCTGAGCAAAAACCTGTTAGAAAAGAAAATGGCCAGAGTAGAGTTTGCTAACGGTAAGTATTTAAATGGAGCATCTGTGCAAATTAGTTGGAAAATTAAAAGTATAATTAGTTAAGCGAAGGTTCTTGTTGAGTCATACAATGAATTGCACCAAATCCCCAGATTAAATCAAGGCAATTGATTGGTACAATTTTTCTATTTTTGAAATACTTTTTAAATATACTAATAACTTTTTTATCATTTTTGTCTTTAAAAATTGGAAGTAATACTATCTTATTTGCAATGTAAAAGTTGAGGTAACTGGCAGGGACTCTGGTATTGTCAATATAAATAGGTTTAGGCATAGGAATTTTAACAATTGATATTTTATTATTATTAAGATTTTTTGTTTTTTTTAATATTTTTAAATTCTCATTTAATATTTTAAAATTTTCATCTTTTTTTGTTTTTTTCATTCGCTAAAAACACTGTATTTGGGCCCACAAACCTTGCGATATCATCAATATGACCATGGGTATCATCACCTAAAATACCTTTATTAAGCCAAATAGTTTTTTTAATACCAAGATATTCATTAAAGATTTTTTCTAAATTAATTTTATTTATTTTTGGGTTTCTTTGTTGAACTTTACTTAAAAGACATTCCTTTGTTGTTAGCAACAAACCATTTCCATTTACATCGATTGATCCACCTTCTAAGACAATTTGATTATTTTTAAATAAAGGTTTTAATATGCTTTGTTTATTATAAATTTTTTGAGTTATTGAGTTATCATTTTTAAAATTAGGATATTTTGCCCAAGCATTAAATTTCCAATCTAAAGCTATTTTTTTTTCCTTATTTTTATTAATAATAAATATTGGACCTGAGTCTCGCGTCCATACACGATCTGTTTTTTTAACAATTATTTTTATATTATTAATTTTTCCGTTAAATCTTTTAATTAATTTAATAATTTTTAATTTATTTTTTCTAGTTTGAATTAATAATTTAACTTTCTGAACTTTTGAAATACTGGCAATTATCCGAGCAAAAACTCCAGGAATGTTTTCAAAATATCCTGGCCAATCATCTTTATTGTGAGGCCAAGCTATTAGAGTGGAGTCTTGGTTTTCCCACTCAGCAGGCATTCTAAAGTTTGATAAGTCTATTTTCTTAATCATCTTTAGGGTTTTTTAAAATCCCCTGATAGTAGTCTATTCTTCTATCTCTTAAGAAAGGCCAGTGTTGTCGTACTGTATCTATTTTTTTTAGATCTATATCACAAATTAAAGTTTTTTCTTTTGTTCCAGCTCTAGCAATAATATTTCCGCTTGGATCAAATAAAACTGAATGACCCCAAAAGTCTAATTTTTTACTACCTTGTTTTTCTAAACCAACTCTATTAATTGCTGCAACATATATGCCATTTGCAATAGCATGAGATCGTTGAATTGATGTCCATGCTTCTACTTGAGTTTTTCCATATTTTGCCTTCTCTTTTGGATGCCAACCAATTGCGGTAGGATAAAAAATAATTTCTGCGCCTAGCAGCGCTGTAAGCCTTGCAGCCTCAGGAAACCATTGGTCCCAACAGACTAATGTTCCAATTTTAGCGTGTTTAGTTTTAAATGTTTTGAAGCCTAGATCACCTTGAGTAAAATAAAATTTTTCATAATATTGTGGATCATCCGGTATATGCATTTTTCTATATTTACCCAATAATTCTCCATTCTCACCAAGAACAACGCAGGTATTATGGTAAACGCCTGAAGTTCTTTTTTCGAAGAGAGACACGATGATTATAATTTTAAGCTCTTTAGATAATTTTCCTAAAATGCTTGTTGTAGGTCCTGGAATTTTTTCAGCTAATTTAAAATTAGAATGTTTTTCGTGTTGGCAAAAGTAATAAGTTAAGAATAACTCTGGTAAGCAAATAATCTTTGCACCTTTTTTAGCTGCTTCTTTAATTTTTTTAATTGCTGTAATTATATTTTTTTTTGGATCAGCAGACATCTTCATCTGTACTAATGCAATTCTTGTCTTTTTGGGCATTTTTAAAAGATGTTTTGGAAATTTCTTCTTTTTCTTTTTTTCCAATGTTTTCGATGATATGCGTCACTAGCAATTAAAGGCAGTACACTTGTTGCTTCAGCAAAAACCATTTGTTCTCTTGTAACAGATACTTTTCCCCATGAGCTAGCTTCTTTTAAAGTTGAACTACTACATGCCCCATCTCTTGTATCTGCTACGGTAATCTGAATAGCATACTTATGCATATCAGCCTCTTTACCAAGAAGTTCTGCACAAACAACTGTATCTTGTACAAAGTTTTTGGGTACTCCTCCACCAATCATCAATAACCCTGATTGTTTAGATTTTAATTTTATCTCTGTTAATTCTCTAAATTCTCTTATTGAGTCTATCGTTAAATGGTTTTTTGGATTTTCTTCCTGATGAATTACAAGACCAAATCCAGCAGAGCTGTCAGTAAACGCAGGACAGAATATAGGCACATTATGATCATATGCCATTTCAATTAAAGAATTTTTTTTCTTAGCGTTTTTTTTTAAAAATTTTCCAATTTCTTTTATGAATTCTCGAGAAGTATAAGCTCTTGGTTCTAATGTGTTTGCAATATCACATATTGTTCTATCACATGCTTGTAGCTCTTCTTCATTAATGTAAGTGTCATAAATTCTATCTATGTAATTATCTCTTAAAACAGTATCATCTTGAAATTGAGAACCTTGGTAATGTTTAAAACCTAAAGCTTCAAAAAAATCCATATCAATTATAGATGCCCCAGTAGCTACAATTGCATCTACCATATTATATTTAATTAAATCAGAATATAGGTTCATGCATCCTGCGGCTGAAGTAGAGCCAGCAATAGTTAAAAAAATAGCACAATCTTTATCAGCTAACATTTCATTATAAATCTTAGCAGCGTTAGCTGTATCTCTTGATGTAAAAGACATTTTACTCATAGAGTCTATTATCTTTCTCGCATCAAAAGATTTGATGTCTATGTGTTCTACAGGAGTTTTAAGAAAAGATTTTTTATTATGCCCTAAAGCAGGACTATTTTTTAGTTTCATTAAGCAACCAAGTATTTAACTTTACTTGAAGCATCGTACAAACTCATAATTGGTTGATCTGCTAGTTCAAATATATTATCAGAAAAGAAGCCATTGAATTTAGTTCTAAACGTTAAGCCATAAGCTCCTAGTTGACCTAATTCAATATAATCACCTTCTTTAATATTGTTAGGAAGTAAAAAAGGACCTTTCATAAAATCCATACTATCGCACGTTGGTCCATAAAAACTAAAAGCAGTTAACTTTTTAGATTGTATTCGTCCATTTAGTATCATTCTAGAAGGTAGGATAAAATTTGGTACTCCTGCATCAAATAAAGTTCCGTAAGTACCATCATTAATATAAAGTTTATTTTTTTTTCTTAAATTGACTTTAACAATTGTAGATCCACTTTCAGCAACAATTGCTCTTCCCGGCTCACAAATAAGTTCTGGTGTTGTTGGTAGATTTAAATTTGATATAGAATTTTTTATTTCATCAACATAATTTTCAAGTGGCTCAGGATTTAAATCAGGATAGATAGACGGGAAACCACCACCAACATTTATTATATCTGGAATAATTTTTGTCTTTTTAATAATGTTTCCAATTTCTTTGATACCTTTTGCAAAAGAAATTTTATGCATACACTGAGAGCCAACATGAAAGCTAATGCCTACTTTATTTGCATGTTCTTTACATAATCTTACTAAACCAAGCGCTTCACTTGCATGCGCACCAAATTTTCTTGATAAATCTATTTCTGCATGTTCGTTTGAAATTGCTATTCGAACATATAAAGTTAAATCTTTAGCATAATTTGTTGCTGCTAAAATTTTAATAAGTTCATCTTTAGTATCTAACGCAAAATCTCTAATTCCTAATTTAAAATAAGCTTCAGTGATGTCATTTCTGTTTTTAACTGTATGCATGAAATAAATATGCGCTTTGGAGTCCAAGCTTTTAATTAATTTAATTTCATTTACTGAAGCAGCATCAAAATTTGTTATACCATTATTTAAAATATGCTTTAAAACTTCTTTGTTCGGGTTTGTTTTGACTGCGTATAGAACTTTTCCTGGAAAATTATTTTTAAAAAATTGAGTTGAGGTTTTGATAGACTCTGGACGAATACAATATACCGGGTTATCCGGTTTTAAAGTGTTAACTAGTTCGTTAACGTCTGTAAATTTTTGCATCTCATGTGCCCCTCTTAAAATTTTTACAAAAAGTTTTTAAAAATTTAATAAAAAAACTCTTATAGATTCGTTATTTAGTGTTTTTTTACTTAATGTAAAGAAAATAATTAGAGAAATAATAGTTGATAATTTTTCCTCGTGAGCCATATTAGACTCGAAATGAAAAACTCAAACCAAGCATCACCTGGAATGAAGCTCTCAGACTTTGAGGACAAAAGTCTTTTAATTCTAGATGACGATGATCCATTTCGAAATAGACTTGCCAGAGCGATGGAGAAGAAGGGTTTTTTAGTTAAAGAAGCCAAAAGTGTTAAAGAAGCCTTGCAAATTGCGGAAAATAAGCCAACAAATTTTGCCCTTATAGATCTTCGATTAGAAGATGGCAGCGGATTAGAAGTGGTTAAAGCTCTTCACAAGGCAAAAAATGATAGCAGAATAGTGATGTTGACGGGCTATGGCAATCTACCTACGGCTGTAGCAGCAGTTAAAGCTGGAGCGATGGATTACATTGCTAAACCTGTAGATGCAGACGATGTAGAGGCAGCCCTTTTAGCTTCACCTGAGTCGAAAGCCAAACCCCCTGAGAATCCTATGTCTGCTGACAGGGTAAAATGGGAGCATATTCACCGAGTATTTGAGCTTTGCAACAGAAACGTATCCGAGACAGCTAGAAGACTTAAAATGCACAGAAGAACACTGCAAAGAATTCTTTCAAAGCGATCACCAAAGTAGATGATTATTTAATAATAAATTTATTTAATTTTTTGAGGCTATTAAGACTAACAACAAGTATCAGAATTTTGAATAATTCTGCTAATAAGAATGGTTGCACGCCTAGCTTAAATAGAGGTTTATCCCAGCCAATTAATGTACCTAACCAAAGAACTCCTAATAAATAAATAAAACTCACAGAAAAAGTTAATTTTATAAACTTAACAGCAAAATTATCATTAAAATTTAAGGTTCCAGCAAAATAGGTAGCAAAGAAGAAACCAATTAAATAACCCATCGTTGGTCCAGTAAAATATACAAGGCCGATTCCTTTTTCTGGAGTTCCTGAAAACACAGGTAATCCTATAATTCCCTCAAATAAGTATAAAGCAATTGTAGCAAGACCCAATCTCCATCCAAACACAATACCAATAAGCAAAACTACAAATGTCTGCATTGTCATTGGCACTGGATAAAAAGGTATTTTTATTTTTGAAGAGACTGCAAGTACGACAGTTCCTATGAGTGCTAAAAAAATACTTTTAACAATTTTTGAATCTTTAATTACTCTGATTTGTTCCATGAGATTATTTTTACTTTTTTTTTAAGTTAAAAGCTAGTTATTTGTTAACTGTACAAAAACGTCTTCAAGATCACCCTCTTCTGTTGCAATATCTATGATTTCTATATTCTTACTTTTAATACATTTAATTATATCATCAAATTTACAGGAGTTTTTTTCATAAAGGACAGAGATAGTGTTCGGGTTATCAATATTAAATTGAACGCCATCCAAACTTAACTGCTCATCACTAACTTTAGAAACTTTAAAAATGATTTTTTTTGTTTGAATCCTGTCCAGTAATTTTTGTGTTGTATCTAATGCTACCAAGTTTCCTTTATTGATAATAGCAATTCGATCACACATTTCTTGTGCTTCAAACAAATAGTGCGTCGTTAAAATAATAGTAACTCCTTCTTTGTTTAAAGCTTTAACATTGTCCCACAAATTTTTTCTTAGTTCCACATCAACTCCTGCTGTGGGCTCATCTAAAACTAATATAGGCGGTTGATGAACCATTGCTTTAGCAATTAAGAGCCTCCTTTTCATTCCTCCAGATAAGCTTCTTGAATAAGAGTTTGCTTGTTTTTCAAGCGCTACCATTTTTAGAATAATATCTGTTATGCGGTCTTTTTTTGGAATTCCATAAAGGCCTGCTTGTAGTTCTAATAATTTTTTTGGAGTAAAAAATGCATCAAGATTTACTTCTTGCGGCACAATTCCAATTGAAGCTCTTACTTGTCTTGGGTTAGCATCAAGATCAAATCCCCATACATTTACTTTGCCTTCTGTTTTTACAACTGTTCCAGCGAGAATACTTAAGAAAGTAGTTTTTCCTGCTCCATTTGGTCCGAGCAAACCAAATACTTCACCTTGTTTAACTTCAAAAGATAAATTGTTTAAAGCCTTTAAACTTGAAACTTTTTTTTTATTTGAGGAATAAATTTTTGTTAACTTTTCAACACTTAATGCAATTTTATTCATAGTTTATTGAATATATCTTGAGATAAATAAGGTATTATAAAAAAAAAGTATATGGGATCTTTGAAAAAAAATGATCATTTTTATTTAGTAGATGGTTCAGGCTATATTTTTAGAGCCTATTATGCTTTACCTCCTCTTTCTAGAAAAAGTGATGGATTGCCTACGGGAGCAGTCAGTGGTTTCTGCTCTATGCTTTTTAAATTATTAGAGGACGCAAGATCTGACGACTCAGATCATAAACCAACTCACTTTGCAGTTATTTTTGACTCTGCAAAAAAAAATTTTAGAAATGAAATTTATAGTGATTATAAAGCTAACAGAACAGAAGCACCTGAAGATTTAGCTCCTCAGTTTGAATATATCCGAAAAGCAGTAAAGGCATTCAATTTACCATCTATAGAACTAATTAATTACGAGGCAGATGATCTAATAGCTACTTATGCTAAACAAATTGTTGAAGCAGGTGGAAAAGTTACTGTTATCTCTTCAGACAAAGATCTTATGCAATTAGTGTCAAAAGACATCAGATTATATGACCCTATGAAAAATAAAGTTTTAGGTGAAAAGGAAGTTTTTGAAAAATTTGGAGTAAAACCTAATCAGGTTATAGATGTTCAATCTTTGGCAGGAGATAGCTCAGATAATATACCTGGAGTACCAGGCATAGGCATTAAAACAGCAGCAGAATTAATTAATAAGTATAAAAACTTAGATACTCTTTTAAAAAAAGTTGATGAAATTCCTCAAAATAAAAGAAGAGAAACTTTGCAACAGAATAAAGATAAAGCAATTTTAAGCAGACAACTAGTAACGTTAAAAGATGATGTTCCTGTAAAGGAGAAGCCCGAAAGTTTCTTAATGAGAGATGTTGAAAAAGATAAACTATATGAATTTCTTAGAGAAATGGAATTTAATAGATTATTAAGCCAAGCCATTAGCTTTTATGGAGAGAATGGGTCAAAAAAATTAGTTTCTCAAGATAAGGCTACTAAAACTCAAGATAAGAAGTTTAATTTAAAAGCTTATGAATGTATCATAGATGAAAAAAAATTAGATAATTGGGTAAAAAAATTAGAGGAACAAAAAGTTATAGCAGTTGATACAGAGACTGACTCTTTAAATCCATTCGAAGCAAATTTAGTTGGTGTTTCATTCAGTTATGCAAGTAATAAAGCTTGCTACATTCCTTTAGCTCATAAGGAAAAAAGTTTATCTAAAAAATTAGTATTAGACAAAATTAAGCCTTTGTTAGAGGACCCTAGTATTAAAAAAGTAGGTCAAAACATTAAATTTGATTTTATTGTTTTGATGCAAAACGGAATCCTTTTAGATCCGATCGAAGATACAATGCTGTTATCTTATACATTAGATGCAGGCTTAAACCGTCACAATATGGATATTTTATCTGAATTACATTTAGGTCATAAAACTATTTCATATAAAGATTTAGTTGGTTCTGGAAAAAATAAACTTAATTTTTCAGATATAAAACTTGATCAAGCGACTGAATATGCAGCTGAAGATGCCGATGTAACTTTGAGGCTATATGAGGTTTTAAAAGAAAGGCTTGATCAAGAAAAATTAAATAAAATTTATGAATATTTTGAAAAGCCTTTAGTTAAATTATTAGCAAAACTAGAGTCTAATGGAATCAAAGTTGATGCAAATTATTTAAAAAAACTTTCACAACAATTTGAAAAAAAATTAATTACTATAGAAAAGGAAATTTATAAACTTGCAGGGAAAGAATTTAATATTGGTTCACCAAAGCAATTAGGCGAAATTATTTACAATGAGCTTAAAATAGCTAAATTAAAAAAAACTAAAAAAGGAAGTTTGGCAACAAGCGCAAATATTTTAGAAGATCTAGCATATTCAGGTCATAAATTTCCAAATTTAGTATTAGAATGGCGACAACTTTCTAAATTAAAGAATACTTACTCAGATGCTCTGCAAGAGCACATTAGTAATAAAACAAAACGAGTTCACACTTCATTTTTACTAGCAGCTACTAATACTGGACGACTAGCTTCTAGTGATCCAAATCTTCAAAATATTCCAATTAAATCTGAGGATGGTAGAGAAATACGAAAAGCTTTTGTTGCTGAAAAATCAAACGTATTAATTTCAGCTGACTATAATCAGATAGAGATGCGGATCTTAGCCGATATGGCAGATGTAAAAGAATTAAAAAAAGCTTTTAAAAACAATGAAGACATTCATAGCATGACTGCAAGTCAAGTTTTTAATGTTCCTATTAATAAAGTTAATGATGATTTAAGAAGAAAAGCCAAAGCAATTAATTTTGGAATTATTTATGGCATTACACAATATGGACTAGCAAAACAAATATCAGTCTCTAACCAAGAAGCATTAGATTTTATAAATGCTTATTTTAAAAAATTTCCTGAAATTAAAGACTACATGAATTCGACTATTAAATTTTGCAGGTCAAATGGATACGTAAATAATATTTTTGGTAGGAGAATACATTTAAGGGGTATTAATGATAAAAATTTTAGTGTTAGAAGTTTTCAAGAAAGAGCAGCTATTAATGCTCCAATCCAAGGTTCCGCAGCTGATATTATAAGATTAGCGATGATCAAATTAGATCAGTTAATCGAAAATGATAAAGAATTTAAAACAAAAATGCTTTTACAAATACATGATGAACTTATCTTTGAATGTTTAAATGCTGATAAAGATTATGTTATGCAAAAAATAAAAGATGTCATGATCTCAGTATCTTCTTCTGATTATCATATGTTTTCTATTCCATTAAATGTTAGTATTAATGCTGGTTTAAATTGGGGTGAGGCGCATTAAGTTGATTAATAAACGCCTAAATTTTGACAAGTTAATTGTAAAAATAAAATCATGGCTCAAACAATTGCTTTAGTTGATGACGATAGAAATCTACTTACAAGTATAAGTATTGCTCTCGAGAGAGAAGGCTTCAAGGTTCAAACTTATATTGATGGAGAAAGTGCTCTTATTGGCTTAACAAGAAATCCACCAGATCTTGCAGTGGTTGATATTAAAATGCCAAGAATGGATGGCGAAGAGCTTCTAAAAAAACTAAAGAAAAAGATGTCTATGCCAATCATTTTTTTAACTTCTAAAGATGATGAAGTTGACGAATTATTAGGTTTAAAACTTGGCGCTGATGATTTTGTAAAAAAATCAGGTGGCTTTTCAATGAAAGTTTTAATTGAAAGAATTAGAGTTCAATTGAGAAAAAAAACAGACGTAGTTGATGACTCTAAAAATTTAATTACTCACGGTAAACTTAAACTTGATCCTGCACAATTAGAATGTGAATGGGCTGGCAAACCTTTACCAGATAAATTAACGACAACTGAATTTTTAATTGTGCAAGAATTAGCTAAAAGACCAGGCGTTATTAAAGAAAGAGCGCATTTAATGGATATTGCTTATAAAGAAAATTCTGAAATCGAGGATAGAACGATTGATAGTCATATAAAAAGAATTAGAAAAAAATTTAAGAAAGTTGATGAAAAATTTTCAGCAATTGAAACAAGATATGGAAGTGGGTATAGATGGAATGTTAGTTAATGAACCAAAAAAAATCATCCTCTATACTAAAGAAATTTTTACTATTTAATTTAATTGTTTTTTCAGTTTTAGGTCTTTTAACTTTTTTATATTTACAAGCAATTCAGCCAAACTTAGTCAAAGAAAAAACTCTTAACCATCAAACTATTATTAAAAATACCAATGACCATTTAGAGCGTTTAAATATTCAATTTGACGAAGAAGGAATTAGTACTTTTCTATTATCAGCACGTTTTTTATTTCAGAATTTAGATAGAGTTCAATTTTTTAATTTAGATGGAAATTTAATTGGCGACACTCAAATGCTTGATATTGATCAAAGTGTTTTTTCTAGAACAGATACCATTATCCAACAAGAAATAAATAGTCCAGATGTTGAACTCAAAAATAATGACGAAAGAAATATAAATGAGTCTTTAGAGTATTATAAAAAATTAAAAAATATTATTTTAAATAATTTTAAGAATGAACCTTTAATAATTGAAAATCAATTAAAGAGAAATTTTTTGGTACAAACACTTGATAAAATAAATATTAACCAAACTAAAGTTGGCTATATTTTAGTAAGCGAAGAAGCTAATGATATTTTTATAGCTGTACAAGAGAGAAAAGATTTTATTGTTAGAACCGTTATTGCAATTGCATTAGTAATTTTTATATTTTCTGCTTTTTTAAACAAATATATTTTAAGACCAATTAGTTTTTTAGTTAAATATACAGAGTCTATAAAAAACAAATCAGACAATCCCATAAATATAGATAATTTTTTTATTAGACGTGATGAAGTTGGAAAACTCACTCAGTCAATTCATGAAATGACTTTAGATTTACAAAAGAGAACTAATAGAGCTGAAACATTTTCAACGGATTTAGCTCACGAAATTAGAAATCCGCTTGCATCCCTTAAAGGTGCATCAGAATTATTAGATAAATCAACTGAGCAAAAAGATAGAGAGAAATTATTAAGTATAATCAGTCATGATGTCGAGCGTATAGAAAGGTTAATAACTGACTACACTCAAATGTTAAAAGATGAAGCCGCGTTCTCAAGAGAGAAAATGGTAAAAATTGATTTATACGCAATAATTAAAAATGTTGTTGAAGATTTTAAACAAGATATTTCAGTTTTAAATAAAAAAATAGAAATAATAGTTACGCATAAAAATATTAAAAAAAAGTTATTACATATCATAGGTGTTGAAAGTCGGATTGAGCAAGTGGTTGCAAATCTTTTAGATAATGCTGTATCTTTTAGCCAAAATAATTCTAAGATAAGTATAGAAATAGATGAATTAGAAAATGATTTTTTATTAATTTTTAAAGATCAAGGACAAGGCTTTAAAGAAAAGAATATCGAAAATATTTTTAAAAGATTTTATAGTAATAGACCTAAAAATTTTGGAGAACACTCAGGATTGGGTTTAAATATTGTTAAAAACATAGTTGAGCTTCATAGAGGTAAAATTAAAGCTTCAAATAGAATAGATGCCAAAGGTGCACAATTTGAAGTAACATTCCCTAAGACATTGTAGGTTTGTTTCTTGTAATGCTATAATTATATTGTTAAAAGACCATCAAATTATGACTGATTATAAAGTTAAAGACATCAATCTTGCGGAATTTGGTAGAAAAGAAATCTCTTTGGCTGAAACTGAGATGCCAGGATTAATGGCACTTAGAAAGGAATATAAAAATAAATTTCCTTTAAAAGGTGCAAAGATTCTTGGCTGTCTACATATGACAATCCAAACCGCAGTCCTAATCGAAACATTAGTTGAACTAGGAGCAGAAGTTAGATGGTCTTCTTGTAATATTTTTTCAACCCAAGACCATGCTGCAGCAGCGATTGCTAAAGCCGGTATTCCAGTTTTTGCATGGAAAGGGGAAACAGAAAAAGAATATTGGTGGTGTGTTAAACAAACAATTGAAGGAAAAAAAGATTGGAAAGCCAATATGATTTTAGATGATGGTGGAGATCTTACTGCTTTGATGCACAAGGAATACAAAGATTTATTAAAAGATATTCGTGGAGTATCGGAAGAAACAACAACGGGCGTTTTAGCTTTGAAAAAAATGGAAGCTAATAAAACATTATTAATACCTGCTATAAATGTAAATGACTCAGTAACAAAATCAAAATTTGATAATTTATATGGCTGTAGAGAAAGTTTAGTTGATGGAATTAAACGAGCTACTGACGTTATGATGTCTGGTAAAGTAGCAATAGTTGCTGGTTTTGGCGATGTTGGCAAAGGTAGTGCGGCTTCACTAAGGCATAGTGGCGCAAGAGTAATGGTAACAGAGACAGATCCAATTTGTGCACTTCAAGCTGCAATGGAAGGATATGAAGTTGTATTGATGGAAGATGCAATTAAAGAAGCTGATATTGTTGTTACGGCAACAGGTAACAAGGATATCGTTACGGCAGATCATATGAGAATGATGAAAGATAGAGCTATTCTTTGTAACATTGGTCACTTTGATAATGAGATACAAGTAGATGCCTTAAGGAATTATAAATGGAATGAAATTAAACCCCAAGTACATGAAATTGAATTACCAAATAAAAAAAGAATTATTTTATTAGCAGAGGGCAGATTAGTAAATTTAGGTTGTGCAACTGGTCATCCTAGCTTTGTAATGAGTGCGTCATTTACAAATCAAGTCATAGCGCAAATAGAATTGTTTAATAATTCATCTAAATACGAGAAAAAAGTTTACGTATTACCAAAACACTTAGATGAAAAGGTAGCAATGCTTCATTTAGATAAAGTTGGAGCAAAATTAACTAAACTAAGCAAAGAGCAGGCTGATTATATAAGTGTAAAACAAAACGGCCCATTTAAGCCTGATACTTATCGCTACTAATTACAGTAGCCAATGATTATAGAATCATTAGAAAAACTAAACAAAATTGCGAAAGAAATTATTCAAAAAATAAAAAAAGAAGATACAATTTTTTTATTTGGTGAAATTGGTGTTGGAAAAACAACTCTCTCAAGGTTAATTATAAATAATTTACAAATTAAAAATAATCTTCCTGAAACTGAAGTATTAAGTCCAACATTCAACATTCTTTACGAATATGATGTTGGTGATTACAAATTAATGCATTACGATTTATATCGTTTGAATAAGTCAGAAGACTTAGATCAATTAGGAATATTTGATCAAAACACGAATAATATCAAACTAATAGAATGGGCAGAAATTATTAAAAAAAAGCCAGAAAATAGATTAGAAATTTATTTAAACTACGGAAAAACTGATGATGAAAGAAACTTAGATTTCAAAGGTTTTGGTGGCTGGAAGGGATTTGATGCAAGTTAGATTAAAAAAAATTTCAGGCGATGCATCTTTTAGAGAATTTTATAGAATTCAAAAAAATACAAAAACTTCTATTCTAGTTAAAGCAAATAAAGATAAATTTAGAAATCTAATTGTTTACGCTGCTATTAATCAAATTTTAAACAAAAATAAAATAAAAGCCCCTAAATTAATAAACGAATATTTTAAATCTAGCATGATGGAAATAGAAGATTTAGGGAGCGTTTCTTTTTTAGAATTTATAAAGCAAAAAAAAAATAAATTTAAATTTTATATAAATTTAATTGATCTTATCTTTAAACTACAAAGATTGAAGATAAAAAAAAGAATTAATTTTAAAAAATATAAAATTATTTTAAAAAATTATAATATTAAAGAATTACATAGAGAGTCCGACTTATTTTTTGATTGGTATTTAAGGAATAATTGTAAGAAAAAGAATTTTAAAAATTATAAAGTAAAAATAAAAAAGGAGTTAAATAGTTTGTACAAAAAACTTTATTTTCAAAATAAATGCTTTGTGCATAGAGACTTTCACGCTTCAAATGTTATGTGTCATAAAAAGCATTTTGCATTAATCGACTCCCAAGATGCTTTGATAGGAAATTTATTTTATGATCTTGTCTCTCTGATTGATGATGTAAGAATAAAACTATCCTCTAAATTGAAGTTATCATTATTTAATTACTATTTAAAAAAACAAAAATTCATTAAAAAAAATGAAATTCATTTTGCAAAACAAGATTTTGATATTTTATCTATACAAAGAAATTTAAAAATATTGGGTATCTTTGTGCGTTTGTTTTTAAGAGACCAAAAACCAATCTATTTAAAACTATTGCCTTATACCTGGTCTTTGATTGAACTGAGATTAAAAAATCCTATGTTTGATAATTTAAAAAAACTTTTACTATCAGCAGTACCAAAAAAAAACAGAAAGAAAATTAAATTTTATGCAAGTTAATAAAGCAATGATCCTTGCAGCTGGCTATGGCAAAAGAATGCTTCCGCTTACCAAGAATACTCCAAAGCCTTTGATTAAAATAGGAATGAAAAGTTTATTAGAACGGTCAATTGAAGTTTTAATAAAGCTTGGCGTTAATGATATTAGAATAAATATTTTTTACTTAGCTGACAAAATAGAATCTTTCATTAAAGAAAAAAATTATTCGATACCAATAAAATTAATTAGAGAACAAGAATTATTAGATACGGGTGGGGGCATATATAATGCCACTAAAGATTTTAACAAAGATCCTTTTTATGTTCTTAATCCAGATACTATATGGAACCGAAGTTATTACGAGGAACTAAAAATTTTAGAGAATCTTTATTTTTCAAAAAATAATCCAGTCCTATTACTAGTTAACAAAAAAAATAGTCATGACAAGTCATTTAAAGGTGATTTTAATTTAGGTTCCAATCAGTTAGTTACTAGAGACAAGAATAACCAATTTATTTTTACTGGCGCACAGATCATTAATCGTAATATTTTTCACTCTATCTCTAATAAAATTTTCTCTATGAACGAAGTATGGAATAAATTAATTGCTGATCAAAAACTATTTGGCATTGAGAGCAATCAAACATTTCTTCATTTAAATAATTTAAATGTTTATGAGGATTTAGAAAAAAATAAGCTTATTGATTAGTAATAATTTTTTTTTCTCGTGATTTATCTAAGTATTCAATATTTTTAATAGTTAAATCATTATCAAAATCAATCATTAAAGGATTTCCAGTCGGAATTTCTAATTCATTTATTTTAGTGTCTGAAATTTTAAATAGATTTTTGCATAATGCTCTTAACGAATTTCCATGGGCTGCAATTAAAACGTTTTTATTATTTTGTAAGTGCGTTTTAATTTCTTTATTGAAGTATGGCATCACTCTTTCGTAGGTATCTTTAAGAGACTCTGTTTTTGGTATTATATTTTGATCTATATTTTTATTTAATGGACTATAAAGTTTTTCGTTTTCATTATTTTTTTCCATAGGTGGCGGAGCAATATCCCATGATCTTCTATATTTTTTGAAAAGCTCTTCTCCTAATTTTTTTTTCATTTCATCTTTATTTAATCCTGTTAAAGAACCATAATGTCTCTCATTAAGCTCCCAAGCCTTTATAAATTTAAAATTTGATTTACCAAGTTCTTTAAGAATTATTTCTAAAGTATTAATTGCTCTTCTAAGAAATGAAGTGTAGCAAAAGTCTAAATTTATATTTAAGTTATTAAGCAATTCTCCTGATTTTTTAGCTTCATTTTTTCCTTGTTCGGATAATTCCACATCAACCCAACCCGTGAATCTATTTTGTGAATTCCATTCACTTTGACCATGGCGTACTAAAAAAAGTTTACTCATAATGTTGTTTGATGATTTTATTCTATATTATAAAAGCTTATTATTAGTATTTTTAATATTTTACAATTAAAATGAAAGAAAAAATTAAACTTTTAAAATATTTATTTTTCTTTTCCATATTTTTTTTATTTTTGCTTTATGTTTTACCTGGTGAATTAATTGAATTTAATAAAGAAGCAGCTAAAAATAGAACAGTCTTTCAGGGGTCTATAAAACATTTTTATTATTTTAGTTACCTAACTTCCTTAGGTTTATTTGTTTACTTAAAAGATAAAAATTATTTAAAGATAGTATTTTTACTTTTTTTACTCTCAGCTTTTGTAGAGGTTATTCATCTGTATGTTCCTGGTAGAGAATTTTCTTATTATGATATTTTGGCAAATGTATCGGGCTATTTTTTTGGGTTTTTAATAATTACATTACTCAAGAAATATATTAAAAAAGATTGATATGAATAAATTTAATGAGCGAGAAAAATCCTTTGAGAATAAATATGCTCACGATCAAGAGTTGCAATTTAAAGTCACTATCAAAAGAAACAAATATTTAGCTGAATGGGTATGTAATAGATTAGGTAAGAGTAATGTTGAAGATTATACTAAAGCTTTAATTAAAGCAGATTTTCAGGAACCAGGTGATCAAGATTTAATAAAAAAAATTCAGGAAGATTTTAAAGCAAATAACACACAGCTAGACCCTAAAGAATTAAATAAAGAAATTCAAAGTTGCTTTGAGCGTGCAAAAAAAGATTTTTTATAATTTAATTTTTTTATTCCTATCAACAATTTGTCTTGCAGATCAGAATATTAGTGGCATCCCTAAAGTTATTGATGGTGATACTGTACATATTGAAAAATTTAAAATTAGTTTAAGTTTTTTTGGATATTCAAAGAAATACAAAATTAGACTTAATGGTATTGATGCTCCAGAAAAAAACCAAAAATGCAATAAACAAAATACAGAATACGCTTGTGGCTTACAATCAACACAAGCTTTAATAAATAAAATTAATAATAGAGCTATCAAATGCAGACTAGAATCTAATAAAGATCGCTATCAAAGATATATTGGCACCTGTTTTTTAAAAGAAGAAAATCTAAATAAATGGATGGTCAGAAATGGCTATGCAATAGCTTATAGAAGATATTTAAAAGATTATATCGAAGACGAAGAGTATGCAAAAAAAAATAAATTAGGAATTTGGCAGGGATATTTTTTAGAACCAGAAAAATGGAGAAAATTAAATTAATTTTTTATATAAATAATAAGTGATTCATTCTAAAAACATTAAAATAGTCTTTTTATTTTTTTTTCTAGTTTCAGCCTGCTCTTCAATTCCAAAAAATACCAGAAATAGCTGCGATATATTTGAAGAAAGATATCTTTGGTATAAACATGCCAAAAGTAGTTATGAAACATGGGGAGCCCCAATTCATATTCAGCTAGCTTTTATAAAAAAAGAAAGTGATTTCAATTGGCTAGCAAAACCACCAAGAGAAAAATTATTTAATCTTATACCATTTAAACGACCCTCAAGTTCTTTTGGATATTCTCAAGCAGTTGATGCAACATGGGAGCAATACAAAACTGAAACTGGAAACAAATTAGCTTTAAGAGCAAGGTTTAAGGACTCTGTAGACTTTATAGGTTGGTATATTAACAAAACCACAGAAATTTTAAAAATTCCAAAAACAGATCCGTATCGTCAGTACCTAGCTTATTATAAAGGTTGGGGGGATTATAAAAATTATAAAAAGGACAAGAAAGCAATTATATACGCAACATCTGTAAAAGATTTAGCTAATAATTATCGAAAGCAATTAACGCTTTGCCAGAAGAATTTAAATAAGAATAAATATATTATTTTTTAAGCTGTTTATTTAATTCAATTTCTATCGCATCAATACGATCTGTATTTTTACCTAAAACTAAATAGACAGTTGGAATTACAAAAAGAGTAAAGAAAGTAGAAAATATCATTCCACCTAAAATTGTTATACCTACGGTCAATCTACTTGCTTCACCAGGCCCAGAACTAAATACTAAAGGCAGAACCCCAAAAATCGTTGACAAACTAGTCATCATAATTGGTCTGAATCTTACTTTTGCAGCTTCTATGACAGCAGTTTCAATAGATTTACCTTCAGTTCTTAGCTGGTTGGCAAATTCTACAATCAAGATTCCATTTTTGGCCGCTAGTCCTATTAAGATAACCAAAGCAATCTGACTATAAATATTTAATGAAGATCCTACTAATAGCAAACCAACAATTCCTCCTAAAATTGCAAGAGGAACCGTTAACATAATTGTTAATGGATGCTTCCAACTTTCAAATTGTGCGCACATCGCTAGATAGGCTGTAATTAAAGCGAGAGCAAAGATAAAATAAATTTCGTAGCTAGTTTTTTTGTACTCTTCACTTTCTCCTTTGTAAGCTATTTGTGCTTCAGGAGTATTATTTTTTACTGTATCAACTAAAAAATTTAATGCTTGATCAATAGTATAATCACCAACTAGTCTTGCTGAAATAGTAACTGCTTTTTGTCGGTTATACCTGCTTAAGAAAGGAGCTTCTCCCCTTTCCTCATAATCAACCAAGCTTGAAATAGGAATTAGTTTTCCAGAATTTTTAGACCTCACATACAATTTGTCTAAGTTATTTGGTTCTTGTCTATCTTTGATATCTCCTTGTAAAATAATCGAATATTCTTTGCCTTCGTAGGAGTATCGAGTAACTGTTTTAGATCCAAAAATAGTTTCTATAGTTTTTCCAATATCTTCAGTAGCAACACCTAAGTCAGCAGCTTTTTTTTGGTTAATCTTTACATTTAATTGAGGCTTATCAAGATCAAAGTCATCCTCTATTGATGTTAGACCAGGATTTTTTCTAGCTTCTTTTTTTATAATTTCTTTCCATTCAATGAGTTGTTTGTAAGTTCTACCTAAAATTACAAATTGAATAGGGCTTTCTACCCCACCTGTTCTAATACTCTGAGGCATCACAGGAAATGCTAACACTCCAGGTACTCTAGAAATTTTTCCAAATGACTCACGCATGATTGTGACCCCATCTCTTTTTCTCTTAGCCCAGTCCTCTAACAATACAATTATGAATCCACTATTTACTGCTTTATTAGATCTTCCAAATCCAGGTACTCTTAATATTAGTTTTTTATACTCACCTTTTCCTACCTCGGGTAAGAGAAATGACTCAATTTCTTCAGCTTTTGCTTTTGTATAATTGAAACCTGATCCTTCAGGAGCCTTAATGATCACAAAGAAAGCACCCCTATCTTCTGAAGCAATTAATTCTTTAGGTGCAAATTTAAACAGAAAAACTGTTAGCAGTAATGTTCCGAATAAAAATGCAGCAATTATTTTTTTTTGTTTTAGCCAATATGTTAATGAAGAAACATAAATTGAAGTCAGCTCTTTTAATTTGTTTTCAAACTTTAAAACAGTTTGTCTTTTCTTCATATTTTTACGAAGATATTTACTTCCTAACATTGGACTTAATGAAAGCGCAACGAAGCTTGAAATCACAACTGCTGAAGCTAGAGTAACTGCAGTTTGAGTAAACAATACTCCTGTAATTCCTTTTATAAAAATTAAAGGAACAAACACGGCAACCAGAACTACAGTTGTGGCTATGATAGCAAATGATACTTGTTTAGCTCCTTTATAAGCTGCAACTAGAGGAGTTTCGCCTTCATCAATTCTTCGTACAATATTTTCTAACATTACAATTGCATCATCAACTACAATTCCAATTGCTAATACTAAAGCCATCAGAGTGAAAAGATTTATTGAAAAATCAAAAAGATAAATTGCTAGAAAAGTTGATATTAATGAAACCGGTAATGCTACGACGGGAACAATTAAGGCTCTTATATTTCCTAAGAATAAATAAATTATTATTGTTACTAATATTATTGCAATAATTAGAGTTTTATAAACCTCTGTAATTGCTTGAGAAATATATGTACTTCGGTCAAAAGAAACTTCTAATTTTGTATTCGGTGGTAATGAAGATTGCATCTCTGTTATTTTTTCTCTAACGCCTTGTGCAACCGCTATCGTATTTGCATCTGACTGTTGGTAAACGCCAATACCAACAACTTGTCTGCCATTTCCTTTAAATAAAGTTCGAGTAGAAGCTGGTCCTAATTCTACCTTAGCAACATCTTCTAAAGTAATGATTGTTCCATCCTTTGATCTTTTTAGTGGTAACTTTTTATAATTAGATAAGTCTTGATAAGCTTTATCTAATTTAATTGTTAGGTCTATGTCTTTACTTTCTATTTTTCCTGCAGGAAATTCTATATTTTCTCTTCTTAATACTGCTTCTACTTCTTGGGTAGTTAAATCTCTTGCAGCTAAAGCGATTGGATCCATCCATACTCTTAGTGACAACTCTCTTTCACCACCTAATGTAACTCTACCAACGCCTTCTACTGTTGAAAAATTATCTATTAAATATCTGTCCGCATAATCTGATAATTCAAGGTCAGTCATAGTTTCAGAGCTAAACTCAACCCACATTGTGGTTCTAAAACCTGCACTTTGTTTAAATATTTCTGGTGGCTCGGCTCCTTCAGGTAAATTGTCTACTACTCTTGAAACCGCGTTTCTTACATCGTTGGTTACATTATCTAAATTTAGTCCAGTTTTGAAAGTTAATCTAATCGAAGATCTTTCATCTTCACTAGTAGAATCAATTGTTTCTAGTCCAGGGGTTCCACCAACAAACTCCTCAATTTTTTGAGTTATTTGTGTATCAATAATTTCAGCAGAGGCACCTTTATAATCTGTTTGGATAGAAACTATTGGAGGCTGTACATCAGGTAATTCATCCGTTGGTATTTCTTGAAAAGTCACTAATCCAAATAAAACTAAAACTAAACTCATTACCGAAGCAATGACTGGACGCTTAATGGAAAGGTCTGTTAAAAACATCTAATTCGTTTTATTGATAATTTTTACTTTTGCTTTATCTCTTACTTTAGAAATTCCCTCAGAAACTATTTTTTCATTTTCATTTAAACCTTCAATAACTGATACAAGTCCAAAGTTTCTTTGACCAATCTTGATGTCTCTTTTTGCAACTGTATCTCCTTCTTGGACTACATAAACAAAAGAGCTATCTCCTTGAATTGTTATTGCCCTTTCAGAAATACCTAGAGTTTCTTTTTTATTATAAATAACTTTTACAGTTAATAATTGACCTGGAATAAGTTCGTAATCTTTATTGTTTACAACAACTCTCGCAAGGATAGATCTAGTTGAAGGATCAACTCTAGAACTTACAGACTCAACACTACCATAAAAAATTTTATCAAATGCATCTGATTTTATTTCAGCATCAAGTCCATTCTTTAATATACCAACAAAGTTTTCCGGAACTTTAATATCTATTACAATTTTACTACTATCATCTAAAGTAATAATAAAACTATCTGTACCCAATACCCCTTGTGCAATTTCTCTTTTTCCTAATTTACCATCAAAGTCAGCATTTATTATTTCACCGCTTTTTAATTTAATAATGAGGTCGTTTTTCTTAACTATTTTTCCTTCACTTTCAAAGCTGCCTTCAATTTCCTCTTTTTTCACACGGTATGTTTTTGAGTTAAGAGCGATAGCCGTTCCAAAAGTTTCTATGCTATCGTAAAAATTTTTTTTAGTTACAGCTTCAACTATTACGCCAGGGGCCGGTCTAACACTGAATTTTTTTTTAAAATGTTGTCCTACAAAATATCTACCAGCAATAACTGCTACAATAGCAATTAAAATAATAATAAGTATGATTTTTAATTTTTTCGAAGAAGTCATTATTTTATAATTCCATATTCTGCCCAGCTACCATCATAAATTATTGGTTTTTTATCATTTGCGATAAAATTAGCTAGAGCTAATACGCAAGCTGTAACACCAGAACCACAAGTAAATACATTGTTTTTCATTTCATCAATACCAATATCTTTGAAAAGCTTTCTTAGTTCTTCTTTTGACTTAAAACACCGATCTTGATTTATGCATTCTACAAATGGAATGCATTTTGAATTTTCAATGTGGCCACTTCTTAAGCCTGGTCTAGGCTCTTGCTCTAAACCATCGAATCTTTTTTTACTTCTTGCATCAATTAAATTAAATGTAAAAGATGAAATATTATTATTAATTTGTTCTTTATTTTTAACTAATTCTTTATTTTCTTTTATTTGGTAATCACTTTTTTTAAAATTAATTAACTTATTAGTTAATTCTTTGCTTTCTTTTTTCCATTTTTTCAAACCACCATCAAGTACAGATATTTTTTTAATATCATGTCCAAAATAAATAAACATATACCAACATCTACATGAACTAATAACGTCTGAGTTGTCATAAATAACAACATGGTCTTCATTTGTGATTCCAAAGTTTGATACAATTTCTTTCCACATTGCTGCATTAGGCAACATATGGGGAAGGTTGCTAGTTTGATCAGAATTCTTATCTAAATCAAAAAATTGAGAGCCTTCGATATGTTCGTTTAAAAATTCTTGTTTGGCATTTCTTTTTGAAGATGGCATGTGCCAACTAGCATCAATAATTTTTACATTTTTAAGATTTTTTACTAACCATTCTGTGCTTACTAGAGTCATCTCAAACCTTTCTTCATAATATATTTTTGATGGTATTCCTCTGCCTTACAGTAATTACTAATTTTTGAAATATTTGTTTCAATTTTATCTGAGTGTTTTTTATTAAATTTATTTTTTAATTCTTCAGCGATTTTTTTTTGGTTTTCATCAACATAAAATATCTCGCTTCGATATTGTGGACCCACATCTGGAAATTGCATATCTTTTTGAGTCGGATCATGAATATTAAAAAAAGTTTCTAATATTTCTTTGTAAGAAATTACGTTTTCATCAAAAGTTAATTTTACAGTTTCAGCGTGGCCAGTATCACCACCGCAAACTTGTTCATAGGTTACTTTGTTTGATTTTCCACCTGCATAGCCTACTTCTGTTTCTGTAATCCCTTTAGTTTGTCTAAATATTTCTTCTGGTTTCCAGAAACATCCAAGCGCTAAGTAACAATGTTGCATAATAAAATAATGTGTTATTAGAGGGCGGAGGATATTCAATTGCTTACAAAAAATCAAACTGGAGTTTTATTCATGGTAGCAAGCGTAATGTGTTTTGCTGTTATGGATATGTGCGTCAAATGGCTTAATTATTATCCTTACGGCGAGGTATTTTTTGCAAGATTCTTTTTTGGTTTAATTCCAATATTTTTAATTATTCCAAAAGATAGATGGAAAGATTTTTATAAAACTTCTAGACCAGGATTACATGCGTTTAGAGCAATAGCAGGAACAACTGCTTTCATTTGTATTTTTTTTGGTCTTAGAAATTTACCTCTTGCTGATGTAGTTTCTCTAACTTTTGCTGGACCAATCTTTGTAACGATAGCATCTATTTTTGTTTTAGGAGAAACGGTTGGTATTAAAAGATGGTCAGCAGTTTTTATAGGTTTTGTTGGCATGCTATTAATTGTTCAACCAGCATTTAAAGAATTAAATTACTATTATTTATCTCCAATTTTATTTTGTATTTTTTTTTCAGGTGTTGCGATCAGTGTCAGAGCTTTATCAAAAACAGAACCTAATTATAGAATAGCCTTTTATTTTACCGCTTTATGTACTTTGATTGGGCTAGCGACATTGCCTTTTGGTTGGGTAATGCCAACGTTAAAAGACTTTGGTCTTTTTGTAATTATGGGCTTATGTGGAAGTGTAGCTAATTTATTTTTAACGCAAAGTTATAGGCTTGCAGAAGCCTCACTTGTTACACCAATAAAATATTTGAGTTTAGTTTTTGCAATAACTTTTGGATTTATAATTTGGGGTGAAATTCCAAAACCTCTAATGTTATTAGGTTCCTTTTTAGTTGTAGCTAGTTCTTTAATAATTTTCATCAGAGAAAAACAATTAAACAAAGAAATTGTTGCTCCTAGGACATGAAACAACCTCCTCCGTATTGGAGTAAAGCCAAATCTTATTTGTCTAAAAAAGATAAAGTACTCAAAAGTTTAATTAATAAATATAATTCAGGTTATTTGATAAGCCGAAATGACGTTTTTTTCTCTCTTTGTAAAAGTATAATTGGACAACAAATTAGTGTTGCTGCTGCTAATTCTGTTTTTAATAAATTTAATTTAGCTTGTAAAAATCATATTACTCCAAAAAAAGTTAATTTGTTAAAACCGACTAAGCTTAGAAAATGCGGTTTAAGCAGGCAAAAAGTTAGAGGCATAAAAGATTTAGCAAAGAAATATTTAGATAAAAGTTTTAATCCTAATTTAGTAAAAAAACTAAATGATGAAGAAGCAATACAATATTTATCTGAGCTTAGACAAATAGGAAGATGGTCGGCAGAAATGATTTTGTTATTTACCTATAACAGACCTAATATTTGGCCTATTCAAGACATAGGACTATTAAGAGCTATTTCTAACAATTACAAAAAAAGTTATCCGCCGCCAAAAACTTTTGTTAACAAATTGTATAAAAATTTATCTCCATATTGCTCTGTAGCAACATGGTATTTATGGAGATCAATTGATAATGAGCCTCAAGCTATTCAGTACTAAAACCTTCAACTATTTGTAAATTTCTGTCTGTAGTTGCTTGAGCAAGTTTCCAAGCTGATTGATATTCATTTGAGTTATAACAATTATTTGCAGCATCAAAAGTTGGAAATTCCCAAATAACAGTTCTTGGATAATTTTCTCCTTCAAGCGTATTATAATTTCCACCTCTTACCAGAGGTTTGCCGCCATGTTTTTTTATTGCTTCTGTTGCAAGCTTGGCGTAGTTGCCAAGATTATCTGTGCTTTCAATTTTTTTATAAAGCGCTATCCAATATCCTTTACTCATTTACAATACCTCCAAAAAGTTTTAATAGACTCCATGGCCAATAAACTGATCATAGATTGGAAACAATATAATCTAATCGTAGAAAAATTAGCAGTTAAAATTCATGAAAGTGGTTTCAAACCTACAATGCTTATAGGTATTATGCGAGGTGGAGCTCCTATTATTGATGTGCTTAGTAGAATTTTTAAACTTAAGTGTGCCTATTTAGCCGTTGAGTCTTATTCTGGAACTGGAGTGGAAGACCAACAAGGAGAGTTAGTTTTTTCAAGAGAAATGAGTTCAACTGTTCAAGATATGGGAGGAAGATTGTTACTTTGTGATGATCTTTCTGACACAGGAGTTACACTCAACAAAAGTATTGAGTGGTTAAAAAAGTATCCTCCAATTAAAGATAATATAGAGTCAGTAAAAACAGCAGTGCTTTGGAAAAAGAAAGACTCAACTTTTGAGCCAGATTATATTGCTGAAAGACTAGATGATAATCCTTGGATTGTTCAACCTTTTGAAAACTATGAAGAAGTAAGAATAGAAGATTTAATTAAGAAGCACAAAAAATAAGGGCCAGTTTTCACCAGCCCTTAAGTTTAAATTTTTAATGTACAGCAAAACTTGCAACACTTAATCCAGCAATTAACCAAATTGCAGGAGAAGTTGAACCAAATTTTCCAGTAAAAATTTTAATTAATGCATAAGCAATAAAAGCTAGAGCGATACCGTTACTGATACTATAAGTAAGAGGCATAGCTATCATAGCTAAAACTGCAGGACCTGACTCAGCGATATCATCCCAATCAATATCTGTAATATTTCTTACAAATAAAATCGCAACGTACACTAATGCAGCTCCGTCAATTTCTTTTGGTAAGCTTGTTGCTAAAGGCGAAAAGAATAAACAAACTAAGAACAGAACTCCAATAACTACTGAAGTCATTCCAGTTCTTCCACCTTCTTTTACACCTGCGCCTGACTCAACATAACTTGTTACAGTAGTAGTTCCCATAAGAGCACCAGCAACTGTAGCAACACTGTCCGACATCATTGCTTTATCAATATCTTCAACTTTACCACTGCTATTAACTTTTCCAGCAACGTTAGCTACTGAAGTTAATGTTCCAGCAGTATCAAAGAAGTCGATAAATAATAAAGTGAATATTACTGTCGACATACTTGCAGTGAAAGCAGCGCTCAAGTCAAATTCTAAGAAATAAGACATTGATGGTGGTGTACTAACAACTCCATTAAACTTAGCTAAACCACTTGCCCAAGCAATTATACTGAAGACTAGTATTCCAATAATGATATTTCCTTTAACATTTAATTTTTCTAAAACGATCATGCTTACAAAAGCAAGACATCCTAAAAGAACTAAAGGATTTTTAAGATTACCAAGTGTTACTAATGTTACAGGATGATCACCGATCACTCCCATAATTTCTAAACCGATAATAGCAAGAAATAATCCAATACCAGCTCCGATACCAAGTTTTAAGCTTTTAGGAATTGAATTGATTAGCCATGCTCTTAGAGGCGTTAAAGATATTATTAGGAACAACACACCAGCAACTAAAACTCCACCAAGAGCTTGTTGAGGTGTATAACCCATGCCGCCAACTACTCCAAACGCAACAAAAGCATTGATACCCATTCCAGGGGCAAGTCCAATTGGCCACGTTTTGCCATAGAAGCCCATAATGAAACAAGCAATTGCGGTTGCAACGATTGTAGCGGTGAAGACAGCACCAAAATCAAAAAATCCTTTTTCAGTACCAGCAAATTCGCCAGATAAGATAAAAGGATTTAAAAACATAATGTAAGCCATTGTTAAAAATGTAGTAACACCGGCTAACACTTCTGTTTTATAAGTCGTTTTATTTTTCTTATAATCAAAATATTTTTCTAACATGTTAGATTCTCCTTATGGGCGTTAATTAGCCCAGATTCCTTTCAAAAGCTTTTTAATAAATTTAATTATACAACCTATAGGCAATGTATCTGTTTATAAGATTAGTTTATATTCACAAAAAAACTTAAATGAAAAAAACAATTAAACTTTTAATATCTGTTCTATTTTTTTTAACCCTGGTTTCTTGCCAAACTATAACCACAAAAGTTGATGAGGCCACAAAAAAAGAAGAGCAAGAACTAAGCAGGTGGATAGGAAAGCAAGAATCAGATTTAGTAAATGCTTTTGGGAAACCAGATCGGATTGATTTTGGTGATACTAGAAATCGGTTTTACGTATATTTAAGTAAAAAATATAAGATAAATTGTGAAAGAAAGTTCGAATTAAACAAAAATAATATGGTATTAGGCTTTAGCAGTAAGAACTGTTTTTAGTCTATGTCAATTATAGAGAATAAAGAACAACTCATAAATTACTTTATATCAGGCATCAAAAAAAAAGATCAATTACGGATAGGTGTTGAACATGAAAAGTTTTTATTTCATGGCGATGATAAAAAGAGAGCCTCTTATGATCATGTTAAAACAATTTTTAAAAATTTAGAAACCTTTGGTTGGAAACCCTTTTATGAAAAAGAATATGTTCTTGGCTTAACAAGAGGAGAACAAAAAATAACTTTAGAACCTGGTTTGCAATATGAATTATCAGGCGCTCCATTAAAAAATATTCATTTAGTTTGTGGCGAAAGCTCCGCTCACTTTAAAGAAATTAAACAAGCAGCTAAAAATTTAGACATATATACCGCTTCTGTAGGTTTTGATCCTTTTAACAAATTAGAGGAAACTCCAAAAAATCCAAAAAAAAGATATCAAATCATGACTAAAGAAATGCCAAAAGGAGGAGAGCTCAGTTTACAAATGATGTACCAAACGTCTGGTATTCAAATAAATTTAGATTACACATCCGAGTCAAATTTTGAAAAAATTTTTAAAGTTACAAATTATCTGGCACCTTTAACGATAGCTATTTTTGCAAACTCACCTTTTGTTAATAGAAAATTTTCTGGTTATTTGTCATACAGAAATAAAGTTTGGCAAAACACCTCAAGAGGTGGAATTATGCCTCTTGCTTTTGAAAAAATAACTTTCGAAAAATATGTTGACCAAGCAATTAATTATTCTTTATTATTTTTAATAAAAGAGGATGAGTACATCAATCCAAATGGTCAAACATTCAAAGATTTTATGGATGGAAACTTTAAACCACTGAAGGGTCTAAAGCCTACAATTAAAGATTTTGAAAATCATTTAGGAACTATTTTTACAGAAGCACGCTTGAAACAATTTGTGGAGATAAGAACATTAGACACATGTGATTGGAATTGCATTTGTAATGGCCCTGCGTTTTTCACAGGTTTAATTTATGGATCTTTAGAAGAAGCATATGACATTATCAAACATTGGAAAAAAGAAGATATTTTAAATGCTTATCTTTCATCAACTCAAAAAGGTTTAGACGCTGAAATAGGAAATAAGAAATTGTTAGAATGGGGTAAAGTTTTTTTAGGTCTTGCAAAAAAAGGATTAGAAAAAAGAAATGAGCTGAATAGTAAAAACAATAATGAAACTATTTATTTAAAACACATTGAAGATATTTTAGATAGAAAGAAAAATAGAGCTCAATTATTATTAGAACAATTTAAGGAAAAAGGAAATTTAGAGTTTTTTAATTATAATAATGAAGATTTTAGCTATTCAGGGTTCTAGTTTACAAAAAGTAAATATTAAAACAGACACAACTCTTTTTTTGGGTATTGAAGGGCAAAAAAGAGGATATAAAATATTTTATTTTGAACCAGAGAATTTAAGTTTTTTAAACGGTTTAGTCTCAGCTAAAGGTTCATTTATTACCTTTTTTGAAAATAAAGAAAACTTTTATAAAATTAATAAAAATACTACGTTAAATCTTTCTAAAGCTAAGATAATTCTAATAAGAAACGAACCACCTTTTAATCAGCAATATATAAATACAACTTTTTTTTTAGAGCATATTTCAAATAAAGTTAAAATCATCAATCACCCAAAAGCAATTAGAGAGGTACCTGAGAAACTTTTTTCTATTCGTTTACACAAATACATGCCACCTACTTTAATTAGTGAAAACATAAATGAGATTAAGCTTTTTTTTAAGAAGTATAAAAAAGTTATATTAAAACCTATTAATGGTTATAGTGGTAACGAAGTAGTTTTATTAAAAAAATATAATAATAGAGTTATTAATAGATATTTAAAAAAATATAATCATATAATTTTTCAAAAGTTTTTACCTAAGGTTTCATCAGGCGATCGAAGAGTTTTTATAATTAATGGAAAAATTAAAGGATCAATTTCTAGAGTTCCAAAAAAAGGAAGTATTTTATCTAATATGAGCAAAGGTGCTGTAGCTAAAATTGATCAATTAACTAATAGAGAATTAAAAATTAGTAGAGTTGTGGCAAATATTTTATCAAAAAATAATATTTATTTTGCTGGGATTGATTTTGTGCAAGGCAAATTAATTGGAGACATTAATGTTACAAGCCCAACAGGTTTAGCAACTTATTATGAGTTGACTAAAATTAATTTAGCTAAATATTTTTGGGATAATTTATAAAATTGTTTACTTGCGGAGTAAATCTCCGCAAGTAAGGGGTTACTTATTTAATTGGAATAAGTTTTTTCTTTTTTGCTTCTGGTACAATTTTTTCGCAAGAAATTGTTAAAAGACCATCTTTTAACTCAGCACCATTTACTTTTACGTCGTCCGCAATTGTAAATGATCTTGCAAATGATCGTTGAGATATTCCTCTATGAATAATCTCACCAGATTCATCCTTCTCAACAGTTTTTTTAACGTCCTTAGTTTTTACTGTTAGAAGATTATCTTCATATTCAACTTCAACATCATCTTTATTAAAGCCAGCAAGCGCTACTTCAATAGCGTATTTATCTTTGCCTGCTTTTCTAATGTTGTATGGCGGATAGTTGTTTTGTACCGTTAATCCACCATTTCCAAGCATAGACTCGAACTGATCAAACATATCATCAAATCCAATGCTGAAAGGTCGAAGTGAATTAAAGATCGATAGATCCTTACTTGTCATATTTTCCTCCTTTGTTAGCAAGGTTAATTGTCAGCCCCATTAGGCGACCGACAAAAGAGATGTGGTAATTAAATTTTATTTTTCAAGACCTGGGTTTATTTTTGTTGATATAAGGAAATTATTTTAAATGAATTACGTAATTGATAGACCAGCCCAACCAGTTCTTAAAGTTAAGAACTCAACAGATGTTTTTCCAGTACGTAGAATTTATTGTATTGGCAGAAATTATGCTGACCATGCTATTGAAATGGGATTTGATCCAAATAAAGAACCTCCATTTTTCTTTCAAAAAAATAATAGCAACATAGTTATTGATGGAAAATTTCCTTACCCTCTTCAAACAAAAGATGTTCATCATGAACTTGAAATGGTGGTTGCTCTTAAATCAGGTGGAACAAATATTTCTTTAGAAAAAGCATCAGATCATATTTATGGTTATGCCGTTGGCCTAGATATGACACGAAGAGACTTGCAAGGTGTAGCAAAAAAGATGGGTAGACCATGGGAGATAGGAAAAGCTTTTGAAAAGTCAGCGCCTATAGGAGCTTTATCTAAAATTGAAGAAACTGGAAAATTAGATGAAGGGAAAATAGTTTTAAAATTAAATGGAGAAACGAAACAAGAAGGAAATTTAAATATGATGATCTGGAAGGTTTCAGAAATAATTTCACATCTATCCCAGTTTTACGATATATCAGCTGGAGACATAATAATGACCGGAACACCTGCTGGGGTGGGACCAGTTCAAAAAGGAGATAAACTGGAAGGTACGATTGAAAAACTTGAAAGTTTAAAAGTAGACGTTATTTAAGAATTTAATTTATTTGTAATCTTTAATGCGAAAGCGTAATCAAAAGCCACTTCTTCTATAGCGGCATCTCTTCCTGATTTTCCACCGTGTCCAGCGTCCATCTCACATTTAAAAAGAAGTAAATTATTATCTGTTTTTTTATCTCTTAATCTTGCTGTGAATTTTGTTGGTTCGTCAAATAGAACCCTATTGTCAGAAAGGCTAGTAGTTATAAGTAAATTTGGGTAATCCATTTTCTTGATATTGTGGTAAGGAGAATAAGACATAATGTATTTGAAGTGTTCTATGTTCTCTTTTGCGTTTCCAAATTCATTAAACTCTCCAGCTGTTAAAGGCAATGAATGATCTAAATTTGTTGTTAAACTGTCTACAAATGGAACAGCCATAATCATCCCTAAAAATAAATGAGGTGCTTCATTAACTACTGCACCCATTAATAAGCCACCTGCGCTGCCACCGTATCCAATTATTTTTCCTTTGCTGGTGTATTTTTCATCAATCAAATATTTTGCACAAGAAATATAATCTTTGAATGTATTTTTTTTGTTAAGCATTTTACCTTCTTCCCAGAATTTCATACCTCTTTCCATTCCACCTCTTATGTGAGCTGTAGCCCAAATAATATTTCTGTTAATTAAACTTAATCTTGTCGTAGAAAAGCTTGGAGAGATTGAATGTCCATAACTTCCATAACCATACAATAATAAATTTGCTGATCCATCTAACTTTGTGTCTTTATGGTAAGTAATTGTTATAGGAATTTTTCTACCATCATACGCAATACAGTTTTTTCTTTTAACAATGTAATCATCACGATTATAACCAGAAGGTATTTCTAATTCTTTAACTAATTTTTTTTCTTTTGTTTTAATATTATATTCATAAGTTCTAGTAGGTGTTTTTGGAGACTCATAATTCACTCTTAAAATTTCAGTATTCCTATCTTTCTGCATTAGGCTCATACTTGGACTAATAATTTCTTCATCAGAAATAATTAGTTCTTCTTCTTGATTTGTTTCTAAATTTCTAACAAATAATTTTGGAAGAGCGTCTACCCTTTCTGATCTTATCATCCACTTATTTAAAAGTATAAAACCTCCGATTAAAACCTCATCTTTTGCTGGTATGTAGTCTTCCCATTTTCCAAGTTCTTCATGTTTGCAACGAGATATTTTAAAGTCTTTTGCATCTTCATTTGTATGCATCCAAAAGTAACCACCCCAGCTATCGATTGAATATTCTATGCCTTCTTTTCTTTTTAAAATTAATTGTGGTTTAGGTTTTGTTTGGTTTTTGTCAAAGTAATAAACCTCTGATGTTGTATGTTCAGAAGCAGAGATAAAATAGAATTTTTCATCAGAACTTGTTCCAATTCCACATGTGAAACGTTCATCTTTTTCTTCAAAGATTAATTCATCCTCTTTAATTTTAGTTCCAAGTTTGTGTCTAAAAATTTGTTTAGGTCTATGAAATTTATCTAGCTTAGAATAAAAAAAATACTGATCATCATATGACCATGTAACCCCACCCGCTGTATCAGGTATTGGGTCTTCAATTATTTTATTATCAGTAATATTTCTTACGTAGATAGTAAAATATTCGCTTCCTTTGTCATCGATAGAATAAGCAAGCAATTGATCATTGTTCGAAACAGCAATATCGCCAGTACTAAAAAACTTCTTGCCTTTAGCTTCTACATCGCCATCCCAATAGGTTTCAATTTTATTGTCTCCTATTTTCCTTCTTAATTTTTTTGAATAATTTCCCTCTTTAGTTACTTTTGTCCAATATTCATATTGTTTATCTTTAAAAGGTAAACTTTCGTCATCAAGTTTTATACGACCTTTAATTTCATCAAAGAGTTTTTTTTGTAGAGGCTCTGTTTCAGCCATTGTTTTCTTAGTGTAAGCATTTTCCTCTTCTAAATATTTTTTAACTTCTGGTAGTAATTTTGAGCCATCTTTTAAAACTTCTAAAATGTTTTCTTGGTGTACCCAGGCATATTCATCTTCCCAATCGATATTATGGCAGGATTTTATTGTCGGTTGTTTACGTAATTTTGGTATATTCATAAAAAAAAATTATTATATGAATTTTTTATTACTTGGAACCGTCTTATTCGTCATAGTTTATCTATTACTTAATTGGTTTGTTAGAGCTAGTAGCAAAACTATTGCTAGTGGAACTAGAAAAATAATTTTAGCGTTATCATTAATATTAGCTTTTTTATTGACTTATGCTGGTAGGTTTTTGTTTTCTGTTCCATTGTTGTTGATCTTTTTAAATGCTTTAAAAATTAAAGGTCTTTCAACATTCCAAATTTTTCAGTTATGGAGATTAATACAATTTTTAAGAAGCACAGGTAGATTTTCCTATGGAAGCAAAAATAGTTTTAATTCAAGTAGTGTCAGTATCGAAGAGTCTTATAAAATTTTAGGCTTAAAAAGGGGATGTACAAAAGAACAAGTAATTAAAGCGACCAATCAACTTCAAAAAAAAATTCATCCTGATCTAAATCGAGATACTAACACTGAGAGATTAAGTCAGTTAGTCAATGAAGCGAAAGATAAAATATTAAAAGAAGATTTTAGTTAATTAGTTGTAGAGAATTTTCCAAAACTTTTTCAAAACTAATCTTGTCTTTTCCTAACGTGTCGTGTGTAGTTGTTTCCTCCGTCTCACCTTCAGGCACAATAATAGAAATATTATTAGAATATTTTCCATAAGCCAACACTGGACTATCCATAAATAATGCTAAGCACTTTAAACCAAGAGCTGAAGCAATGTGAAGCCAGCCAGTATCATTACCAATATAAGCATTACAATTTTTCATAATAGGAAGTGCTGTTTTTATTTCTAAATCTTTAAAAGAGATGCAATTTTTACCAATTGATGAATTTAAAAATACTTTAAATAGTTCTTCATCTTTTTGACCTCCACATAAATAAAATTTGCAAGGTATTTTATTATTTAATGTTTCTGCTAGCTTAAGATATTTACCCACATCCCAACGTTTAGTAGGACCACTTGCAGAAAAACCAATACAGACATGCTTATGTTCTTCATTGAAGTTATATTTTTTTTTTATATCGATTATTTCATTTTGATTTAAAAATATATTTGGCTGTGTAGAAATTGTTTCTCCTAAATTTTTTTCAGTAAAGTTTTTTGCAGAGATAACAATGTTATCTTTTTTTACAAAAAGAGGATATTGGTAAATATTTTTAATATTACAAAGTTTAGCTAATAATAAATACCTAAGAGAACCATTAAAAATATAAACAGTATCAAAATTTTTTTCTTTAATCTCTTTTACAAGTTTTAAAAATCCAAACCAACCATCATGCTTACCTAAATTTTTATTACCTCTTTCAAGATGTATAATTTCATCAATACATTGGTCATGAACACACAATTGCTTTGCTCTAGAATTTTCTTTTACCAATAAGGTGACTTTTGATTGTAGTTTTCTAGATATGGCATGAATGTATGGTAAAAAAATAACCATGTCCCCAATACCCATTCTTTGTTGAATAACTAAAACTTTCATATTTATTAATTTCTTAATATAATTTAGATACAAAAACTAAGGTAAAAAAATGATTAAAAACGGTGTATACGCTGCTGGTTTAAGTTTGTTAAAAAAAGATTTATCGCTTGATGTAGAAGCGACCATTGCTCACGCAGAATCAATAATTAAAAATGGATTACATGGTGTTTTCTTTTTTGGTTCTACAGGTCAAAGCCAATTAATTTCAATATCAGAAAAAAAAGAACTAATTGCTAGAACAGCCACTAGCAAATTTAGAGACAAATTTTACATGGGCACAGGTGTTAATTCTTTAAAAGATAATATCGATATTATTAGATATTCGATGGAGTATGGCTATCAAACTTTCTTAATAATGCCACCAGCATATTACAAGGGAAATACAGATGAGGGTGTATTTAATTTTTATGCTGAAATAATTGCTAAAGTTCCTAAAGTTAAAATTATTTTATATAATTTTGAAAAATTAAGTGGTTATTTATTCAATGCAGAAATAGTAAAAAAATTAGTTGAAAAATTTCCAAAGCAAATAATTGGCTGCAAAGACTCAAGCTACAATCTTTTTGAAAATTTAAAAATACCTGGCTTTAAAATGTTTCCAGGTTCTGAAGCAAAATTATTAAAAGGCCTTGAACTAGGCTGTCACGGATGCATATCTGCAGTAACAAATGTCACTCATTCTTTAGCACGTAAAGTGTTTGATGATTTCGAAGAAAAAAAACAACAAACGGTTAACGAACAGTTGGTAAGTGTAAGGCAAACTTTTGACAAGCATTTGCTGATTGCAGCGCTTCATACTTTTCTATCTTCAGATGATGACAAATATAAAAATATATTGCCGCCATTAACTTTATTAAGTTCAGAAAAAAAAGAAGAATTATTAAATAATTTAAAAAAATTAAATTTTATACCTATTAAAAATATTGCTGCTTAAAAATGCTTTTAGCAAGGTTTTTGAATAATCTTTTTAGAAAAGGTGGTTTTTTTTTAGAGGACGCCTTTAGTAGAAGACATATTATAGGCACACCGGACAAAAACGAACCTATTGAATTAAAACTCAATGATAAATCATTGCACTACAAGCTATATTTGTATCCAGACTTATACTTTGGTGAAGCTTATACTGATGGCAGTCTTTATTTTAAAAAAGGTTCTTTAACAAATTTTTTAAATTTAGCACTAGAGAATATTGGTAGAACAAAAATTAATACATTTAATAAATTAATAAATAAGTTTAGAGGCTCGTTCAGGCTTTTAACAAATTTTAATTTTATAAAAAAATCTAAAATGAATGTAGCACACCATTATGACGTATCTGATGAATTATATTTTTTATTTTTAGATCCTTTAAAGCAATATTCTTGTGGTTATTTCAAAGATGCAAACGATACTTTAGAACAAGCACAAATAAATAAAATTAATCATATAATTAAAAAACTTGACATTCGGCCTAATCAAAAAATTTTAGATATTGGATGTGGATGGGGTTATTTAGCCATGGAAATTGCTAAACAAAAAAATTGTCAGGTGACAGGAGTGACTCTTTCAGAAAATCAATACAATTATGCAAAGCAAAAAATCAAAGAACAAGGTCTTGGTAATCAAGTTGAGATAAAATTAGTAGATTACAGAGAGTTGGAAGAAAAGTTTGATCGAGTAGTTTCAGTAGGAATGTTTGAGCATGTAGGAAGAAAGTTTTATAATATTTTTTTTAAAAAAGTGTTTGATTTGTTAAATGACAAAGGAGTTGCTTTAATACATACGATTGGGAGTGTAGATGCTCCAAGAGATCCTCAGCCATGGATCACAAAATATATATTTCCAGGAGGTTATACTCCTAGCTTAAGTCAAATTATGACGCCTATTGAAAAATCAGGTTTGATAGTATCTGACCTAGAGGTGTTAAAAATTCATTATGCACATACTCTTAGACATTGGAAAGAAAGATTCTTTAAAAATAAAGATAAAGTTTTAGCGATGTTTGATAAAAAGTTTTACAGAATGTATGAGTTTTATCTAGCATCTTGTGAAGCAGCATTTAAATTCGGAGATCAAGTTGTTTATCAAATACAGCTTTCCAAAGAGTTAGACACAACACCTTCTACGAGAGACTATATTTATAGATAACTTACTGCTATTAAGAAAATAGCTTAGTAAATCATGAAAAAAAAGAAAAAAAAAATTATTAAAAAAATTAAATTTTTTTCAAAGAAAAAATCTGTAAAAAAAATACAGAAAAAAAGATTTATAAAAAAAAATAAATTTAAAATTAAAAAAAAACCTAAACTAACATTTGGCAAAAAGAAAAAATTTAATTATTTAAAAAGAAAAAGTTTAAATAAAAAAAACATTAAAAAGATAAGAATAAATAAAAGAACTAGAGTACTTATAACTTCATTTATTAGGCTAAAAGATAAATTTAGATTGAATTTTCTATTTAAATTTAATTTAAATCCTTTACCCGTTATTTCAAAATTTTTTCAATCAATTCCAAATTTTATTGAAAGTTATAAAATAATCTGGGCAGAGGAGCGAGAACGAAAGAAACAAGAAAAGATTAAACAAATGGCTCTTGAAAAACAAGAGGCTATTAAAAGAATAAAATTAGAAAAAGAATTAATTAAAAAACAAAAAGAAAAAGAATTAAAAGAAGAAGCAGCTTTAGTTCGAGAGAGAAAAAAAGAGTTGCAAAGATTTTTGAGGCTCGAACAGGCAGAAGTTCGTAAAGAACAAGCAGAAAAACAAAGACAATTCTTAGAACAAATTAAGTTAGAGAAAAAAATTGAACAATTTAGAAAAAGAGAAGCGTTAGAGATTAAGAATTTAGAAAAATTTGTCTTAAGTCAAGAAAGAGAGTCTTACGAAGAAGTTCAGGCTAGAATTGAAAAAATAAAACAAAAATATCAAGCTTTAAGAGATCAAAAAATTAGGGAAAGAGTTGAGCAACTAGGTATTAAGGTTGAAGAGGGAGAAGATCGAGCCACCCTTCTTGAAAAAGAAAGATTATACAATGAACAGCGTCAGAAAATAGAATTTGCCTTAGAAAGTTTTTATCGATCTGCTCACAGTTTGTGTTTTCAAATAAACAAAAGATATATTCCTAAATATTTAAATATTTTAAGAGTAGTTGATAGAAGATTTGAAACAGGAGAGATTTTTATAAAATGGGACGAAGCCGCAGATGAAGATTGGTTGATTTTAATTTATATTAAAAATAATTCTCCTACTGAAGGCATTATAATCGAAGACAAAACTAATCCTGAAAAAAATATTTCTCACGAATTTAAATTAAACGAAATATTTAAAGCTAGCGACATGATGGTAGACTCGCTCACAACATTATTAGATGTTGAAAGAAAAAAAAGAAAAGCAAGTTAAAAAGTTTAATGAATTCTAAACGATCAACTTTAATAGAAGTATTTACAAAAAAAGCAGAAGATTATGTTTCTTCCGATTTTCTTATTTTTGATGAAACAGTGAACGTAAAAGATTGTATTGAAAAAATGCAATCAGAAAAAAAATATACTGCCCTTATTTTAAAAAATAAAAAATTAATTGGAATAGTAACAGAGAGAGATGTAGTTCAAAAATTAATATTTCAATCCAAGCCAGACGATTTATTAAGCCAATACATGAGCCAACCAGTAGAATTCGTCTACGATTATGATTTGCTCTACCATGCCATTGGTTTTATGAGAAAAAGCAATCTTAAACACATGCCTGTTGTAAGCATGAGTGGTGAAGTAAGAGGAATAATTCATTTAGATAAAGCCTTAGAGGCCGAACTAGGAGAAAGTATTTCAGAAATTGATAATCTTGCTTTTGAAAAAGATGAAAAAGGCATTATAAAATTTAAAAAACAACAAATCCATTTAGCCGAGTCACTTCTAAAAAATAAAGTGAGTGCTTTCGATGTAAGTTATTTATTAAGTTTTATGAATTTAATAATTTATCGAAGAGCAATTCGATTGGCCGAAGCTAAAGTAAAAGATTTAAAAATAATTAAAAATATTCCTGATTATTGTGTGATCGTGATGGGCTCAGGCGGAAGAATGGAAAGTTACCTGCATCCAGACCAAGACAATGGAATTATTTATGATTTAAAAAATTCAAAAGAAAATCCAACTGATGTTGATAAATATTTTTTTGAATTAGCTAAAGAATTTACAAGGATTTTAGATGAAGCTGATATTCCTTATTGCAAAGGAGATTTGATGGCTTCTAATCCACTTTGGAGAAAGTCAATAGATGATTGGATGACACAACTAGATAATTGGATACAAAGTTCAAATGATGACTCGTTAAGATATTTGGATATGCTTTATGACTTTCAACCAGTTTATGGAAACGAAAATCTAGCTAAATCGTTAAGATCATTTTTAATGAAAAAATTGGAGAAGACTCCTCAGTTTTTAAAATATCTTTACAAGAGAGACGAACGAACGAATGCAGCAATAGGTTTTTTTGGGCAATTTATTTTAGAAAAAAATGATAAAGAAAATTTAAATTTATTAAATTTAAAACACACAGGAACACTTCCATTAGTAGAGTCTGTTAGAATGTATTCTATCAAACACCAAGTAGACAAAGGTTCCACTATAGAAAGACTACAGGAATTAACGTCTAAATCAGTTTTTACGCTAGAAGAATTAGATTTTTATAGAGGAGCGTTAGAGTACTTATCGTCTATAATAATGAACGTACAAATTAGACAATATAAAAAAAACCTACCAATAAAAAATTATATTGATCCTAAATCACTTTATAAAAGAGAAAAAAAATTATTAAAAATTTACTTAAAAGAAATTAAAAATTTGAAATTAAGATTAAAAGGAGATTTTGGTGAGGAGTATATTTGATTTTTTAGGAAGTTTAATCCCAAAGAAATTTAATGATAGAAAAATTAACGAAGAAACCTTTTGTGTAATTGATACAGAAACTACAGGACTTAATGTAAAAAGTGGAGATCGAATAGTTTCTTTTGCAGGTATAAAAGTTCATTCATTAGAATTATCAAAAGAAGTTTATGATCAGCTTATTGACCCAGAAAGAGATCTACCTTTAGCATCGTCTAAAATACATGGTATTTTTCCGTGGGATTTACAAGGCAAACCTAAAATAAGAGAAGTAGAGCATGAAATTTCTAACTTTATCTCAACAAGTTCAATTGTTGGGCACAATGTTCAATTTGATCAAGATTGTGTTGTTGCAACAATGCCTATGAGTGAATTAGCTTTAAAATTTAAAACCAACCCCGTGTTAGATACTTTTTCTCTTTCAATTTCTCTTTTTCCAGAGTTAGAAAGTTATGAACTTTCTGACCTTTGTAATAAATTTAAGATTAAACCAGAGCCTCGTCACACCGCTTTAGGCGATAGCATCATGACAGCTAAATTATTAATTATTCTGTTAAATAAAGCTTTAGAGAAAGGTGCTAAGAGTGTTTATGATTTAAATAAAATCATGAAGCAGTCTTATGCGATTTCACAACATCTAAAAGAAAAAAGACATTTTTAATTTAAAATATCTTCTAATTTTTTAACTTCTCCAATCTTAAATATTATAGCGTCTTCTTTTGAATAACCGTATTGAGGCGCAGCATTTTTAAATCTTACAGGTGGTTCCATAATAGGCTCAAGTGAGAGAACTACAGTTCCCCAATGCATACCAATAACTTTTTTTGACTTAAGATCTTGGCCAATATTTATGGCCTCTTCAGGTGTAGCGTGGTAAATTGATTTATCAAACATAGGTCTAAAATCATAAGCCCCAATATTTATAAAGGTAATATCAACAGGGCCATATTTTTCACCTAGGGTCTTATAGATATTCCCGTATCCAGTATCACATGAAAAAAATAATTTTTTATCCTTGTACTCAATTAAAAAACTGCCCCATAAAGTTTTATTAGTGTCAGTTAAGCTTCTCTTTGACCAGTGAACAGCTGGCATTAAAGTTATTTTTAACTCATTATTAATTTCTATACTTTGGTACCAGTCGATTTCGTTTACATCTTTAAAATTATTTTTATTAAAATACTTAGCTAAATTTAATGGTGTAATTACTTTAGCGTTTTTATGAGGGAATTGTTTTATCGTTTTATAATCTAAATGGTCATAATGATTATGAGTTAATAAAAACAAATCAGTTTCTGGAATATTTTTTAGAGGTATAGCAGGTTTGACATATCTCTTAGGTCCAAATATTAGCGGTCCCGCATTTTTAGAAAACAAAGGATCAGTGATAATTGTTGTGTCGCCTAATTTGATTAAAAAGGTAGCATGCCCAATCCAAGCTATATAATTTTCTTCTTTTAAATTGTTTAGATCAGACAAAACCTTTTCTTGAGGAACTACATGCTCTGAAGGATAAGTTAAATCTAACTTTTTCTTCTCTTTACTGAATGTTGAGTATGAAAATTTAACATCACGAGATCTAACCGGACTACCTTCAGGATTCCTAAAAGTACCGTCTTTATTATGATGATAAGGTTTATTTTCCACAGCTTGTAATAAAGTATTTGATAATAAAATAGTAATAAATATTAAAAAAAATCTCACTAAATTAATGGCTTAGTGTAACTTGTTTTTTCGTGTCCTATCATTAATTTTATTTCCGTATTCAGCAATTTTGTCCCATTCATTTTGTTTTTTTGTTTTTTCGGCTTTATAGGAAACGATAAGAGGAAAGATAATTAGTATAGCTGAAATAGCTACGCACAGTATAATTACAATAGTTAAATTCATACTGTGCAATACATATCAAATTATAAAATAATTGACAGTATTTTTAGCTATTTTTAATGCAGTTTTCTCTGTTTATTTTTTTATCAAAATTTTGGGCAGTTGATTTATCAACGATCCAAACATATGATTTTTCAAAACTACCGTCAGCTGTTGGAGATGTGCATCGCTTACCAAGCTTCACACTTTGCGCTGAACAATTAGCTAAGATTAAAAACAAACTTAAGTAAATTAATTTTTTCATAGTTTAAATTTAAGTAATTAGTTTGACTAACTGTTGGTCTAATATTGGTCTGATTGTGTTTTAGAAATTTAATAGTTGGATGAATTTATTAACTTAGATATAGTTTAAGTGATGGCTGATATACATAAATATAATGTTAAAGTTTATTATGAAGATACTGACGTAGGAGGGATCGTTTACTACGCTAACTATTTAAAATTTACTGAAAGAGCTCGAACCGAAATGATTTATGATTTATTTAAATTAAGCCATCAAAAGCTTAAAGATCAGCATGATGCTATATTTGTTGTACGTTCATGTAACATTAAATACGTAAAATCAGCTCTTTTTGAAGACAATTTAACCCGTTGAGACATCTATAATAAAAAAATCTCAAGTACGATTAAACTTACTTCAAGAGGTCAAAAGAGGTGAAGAGCTGTTAATCTCTTCAGAAGTTGAACTTGCGGTTGTAAACAAACATGGAGCTGTGACAAAATTACCTGAAAGTTTATTCAAAAAATTAAAATAATTGAAAAATTCTTAAAAAGATTAAAGATTTGTCATAGATCAGACATGATTGAGAGTTATTTGTCTCTTATGCAATCAACTACAAGAAATAAAAAAGTAAGAGTTAGAGTAAAAAATAGACGTTTTAAAAAATTATCAATGTTTCAATTGCAAAATAGAGCAGACAGCAATTGTTGGGGTAATTGGGTAAGCAGAAGAAGTATCTAAGTAAGCTAAGCATCTAAGACAATTCTAAGTAACTACTTTCATTGAAATAGAATATACTTTAATCATGGATATTAAAGTATACGCCGATACCATTTGCGGATGGTGTTATATTGGTCACGCAAAGCTTGCAAAAGCTATTGAACATTTTAAAGAAATTAGGTTCAATCTTTTACACTCTCCATTTCAGTTGAATCCAGATATGCCTAGCGAAGGAATTAATAGAATTGATTATCTAAGATATAAATTTGGTGGCGAGGATATTGCTCAGCCCATGTACGATCGTATGACCGAAGAGGCCAGCAAAGCAGGCTTAAATTTTAATTTAAAAAAAATTCAAATAACTCCTAATACAACTAAATCTCATATACTAATTAATTTTGCTTTTTCTGAAAACAAAGGCCTAGAGGTATTAGATGAAGTTTTTCAATCTTATTTTTATAAGGGTATTGATATCGGAAACGCTGATAATCTAATTGGTATAGCCAAAAAATTTAATTTAGACGCAGACAAAGTAAAAAAACTAATGTCTTCTAAAGAAGAAATTGAAAAGGTAAAATTAAGTGATCTAGAGGGTAGAAATAAAGGTATTAACGGCGTTCCTTTTTTTGAAATTAACAATAAAACTTATATTTCAGGTGCTCAAAGTAAGGAAAATTTGATAGAAGCTATAAAAGTAAATTTATAATTATTTATCTCGCATGAAAAAAAATAAAAATTCAAAAAAAGTAGCTATTGTAATGGGTAGCCAATCTGATTACCCAGTGATGAAAAAATGCGAAGAAGTTTTAAAATTATTACAAATAAAATATGAAACTCAAATTGTCTCTGCTCACAGAACGCCAGATCGCATGTTTCATTTTGCTAAAAAAGCTGAAAGAAATAATTATGCGGTAATTGTTGCAGGCGCAGGAGGCTCTGCACATCTTCCTGGTATGATAGCATCTATTACAACCGTACCAGTCATCGGTGTACCAGTTGAGACAAAAAAATTAAAAGGATTAGATAGTTTGCTTTCAATTGTCCAAATGCCTAAAGGCGTACCAGTTGGTACTTTAGCCATAGGAGAGAGCGGAGCTTATAATGCAGGTTTATTATCTGCTTCCATAATAAGTTTAATTGATCCAAAAGTTAAAAAAAATTTGGAAAAATGGCGAAGAAAGCAAACAGCTTCAGTTAAAAAAAAACCAAGATAGTGATGGCTAAAACAAACCCTGCTTTAGGAATTATTGGCGGTGGGCAATTAGGAAGTTTATTAGCTTCAGCTGCAAAAAAATTAAATATTCACACAGTCGTATTAACTGACGATAATCAAGCTCCAGCTAAACATTTTTGTAATGAAATAATTACTGCAGATTATAGTGATAACGCTAAGGTTAGAGAATTTGTCAATAAAGTAGATGTAGTAACCTTTGAATTTGAAAATATACCTGTAAATATTTTAGAGACAATTGCTCAATCAAAGCCAGTGTTTCCAAAGCCAGCAATTAATAAAATTGTACAAAACAGGTTATTAGAAAAACAATTTGTTAATAGCCTAAACATTCAAACAACATTATTTGAGCCAATAAAAAACAAACTGGATTTATCTAGTCTTAAACATTTTTCTCCAGCTATTTTGAAAACAAATACATTAGGTTACGATGGTAAAGGGCAGTATGTCTTAAATAACCAAAAAGATTTTGATGATTTAAATATTTCTTTTGATCAAGATTATATATTAGAAAAAAAAATTGATTTAGATAAAGAAATATCTGTAATTGTTACGCGATACCAAGATGGCACCATCATATCTTATGAACCCATTGAGAATGTTCACAAAGATCAAATTTTAAATCAATCTTTTATTCCAGCCAATATTAGCAAAAACTTATTTGAAAAAGCGCAAGATCAGGCAAAAATAATTGCTGAAAAATTAGATTATGTTGGGACGATGTGTGTTGAGTATTTTATAGATAAAAAAAATAACTTATTAGTTAATGAGATAGCTCCCCGAGTTCATAATTCGGGTCATTTAACTATAAATGCTTTTAACATTAGTCAATTTGAAAATCATGTTCGGGCAGTTTGTAACTTAGAAATTCTACCAATTAAAAAAGTTAAAAATGCTATGATGCTAAATATCCTTGGTTTAGATATTGAGAAATATAGAAATAAGAAATTTAGTAATAACGAATATTTTTTTGATTATTTAAAAAAAGAACCTAAAGAAAAAAGAAAGATGGGTCACCTAACAACACTATTTAATTAGTATTAATTTTTAATATTATTTTTTATATTGCTGTGATTAAACTAGGATCGTTATTGATAGGATTATTAACATCTTTTGAGATGGGGTGAAATTTTAATTTTGGTGGCTTTATTGCATTAAGTATTTCCATGCCATTTTTTTTTACGTTTAGATAATTATTAATTTGGCTTTTGTTAATTATAAAAGGTTCTCTTTGGTGTATTGCGCTAATGTTTTCACTTGCTTCTCTAGTAATAATACAAAATTTATTATTTTCAAATACACCTGCAAAAAATAATAGTTCGTTATCTTCTCTTGTAAAATAATAAGGAATTTTTTCTTTATCTTCTCTTTTCCACTCATAATATCCATCAGCTACGATCAGGCATCTTGATGTTTGTATTAATTTTTTAAAGGAAACTTTTTCCATTAATGTTTCAGCTCTTGCGTTAATTAATGGAGTAAAATCTTTTTTATCTTTTGCCCATGAAGGCACTAAACCCCATGTGGAATTCTCAAGTGCTTTACCATTTGTATAAGATTTAATGATTGGTAGCTTTTGTGAAGGGTGGGCATTGTAGTTATCGGAATCTTCTACTTTTATATTTGTTTTTACTAGATCTAATGTTTTAGAAACAGGTTTTGTAATGACATATCTTCCGCACATTATTTTTTCTTTTTTTCTCTCTTTAATTTTCTTTTTTCTTTAAGCGTTAATTTTGCTTTTTTCATAACACTTGAATCCTTAAATGATTTGCCGCTATATCTTTTCGACATTTTTGATACCTTGTTTAATTATTTTTAAAAAACCTTTGGTGTTTCTTTTTTTTCTTTTAAGGTCTAAATACTGGGCAAAAGTTCTTTTTCGTTTTTTGGCCATACGATAACTTATCAAAAAAGTTGTAAAGCTTCCACAAAGGTATATAGATCCATTAATAACTAAGTTTAATTTCTCCCAAAAAATATGGAAAATTTTAGATCACTCAATCTAGAGCAAACCTTAATGGACTCAATTGCTTTCATTAATTTTAAAACTCCCACACCTATTCAGGCACAAGCCATCCCAGTGGCCTTAGAGGGAAAAGACATATTAGGAACTGCTCAGACAGGAACGGGCAAAACAGCTGCATTTGGAATACCCTTAATTAATTTCTTACTAAAAACAAAAAAAGACAATGCTTTGATTATGACACCCACTAGAGAGCTTGCTGCTCAAGTTATGCAAACCATGAATAGTTTAATTGGTAGGGGCAATATTGGAACAGCTTTATTAATAGGCGGTGACTCAATGCAGAAACAATTAAAGCAGATGAGAAGAAATCCAAGGTTAATAGTTGGAACACCTGGCAGGATTAATGATCACTTAAAACGAAACACGCTTAGATTAAATAACACAACGTTTTTAGTTTTAGATGAGAGTGATCGGATGCTTGACATGGGCTTTACGCCTCAAATTAACCAAGTTTTACAATCAGTTCCAAAAAAACGTCAAACATTATTATTTTCGGCTACCCTAGGTAATAATATTATTCAATTGGCTGAAAGATATTTATCCAATCCTGTAAGAATAGCAGTTGGTTCTACATCAACTCCAATAGAAAAAATTAAACAAGAAGTAATTCATGTAAAAGATGGAGATAAATACAATCAACTGATTAAAGAAATTTATAATCGACAAGGCTCTATATTAATTTTTGTAAAAACAAGAAGAAATGCAGAGAAGATGGTTAAAAGATTAAAATACGATGATCATGATGCTGATGCAATTCATGGAAACTTAAGACAAAGCAAAAGAGATAGAGTTATAAAAGCTTTTAGAAATGGGCATTTTAGAATTCTTGTTGGAACTGATGTAGCTAGCAGAGGACTTGATATTCCAGCAATCAAACATGTCATAAATTTTGATTTACCTCAATTGCCTGAAGATTTTATTCACCGTGTGGGTAGAACTGCTAGAGCTGGCGCAGATGGTTCAGCACTTAGTTTTATTGGTGAACAAGACAGAGGAAAATGGAATGCAATTCAAAGATTAATAGATCCAAATTTTAAGCAAGAAAAAGGAAGCAAAGACCATAGAAACAACAGAAGAAGACCATTCTCTAGAAATAGAAACAGAAATCGAGGAAGAGATCAATTTTCTGAAAGAAAACACTTTTTTGATAAAAAAAAAAGAGAAGGGCAAGATAAAAGAGATTTTCAAAAAAATAGAGATTTTAGAGACAAAAGAAATAATGAAAAACCAAATAGTTCAAATAATAATTCAAGAGATTTTAGAAAAAATAATGAAAGCAAAAAGAAGTTTTTTAGATTTAAAAAAAGATTTAAAGGCCCAAGAAATAAATCATTTAACAAATTTGAGAGAAAGTACTAATTTACTTTAATCAGACGTTAATCGATCTGTTACCATAATTAATTATTGAACCAATCTAATTTAAGTGCGATACTTTTGCTTATGAAGATTAAGTCTGTGAACAGTCATGTACTAAGATACAAATTAAAAAATGAACTTGGCTATTCCCAACAATATTATCAATATCGAACTGCACATTTGGTAAGAGTAGAAACCGACGATGGAATAATTGGTTGGGGTGAATGTTTTGGGCCAGGTAATATTGCTTTAGCTAATAAGTATATCGTTGAAAAAGTTTTAGCTCCGATGATCATCGGGGAGGATCCAGCTAATAAAGAATATATTTGGCAAAAAGTTTACAATTTATTAAGAGACAGTGGTCAAAAAGGAATGCCAATTCAAGCATTGTCAGGATTAGATATAGCTTTATGGGACATACTAGGCAAAAAAGCAAAACTGCCACTTTATCAGCTTGTTGGAGGTAAGTGTAATGAGCAAGTTTCAGTTTATGGTTATGGCATGATGCTTCAAAGAAAACCTCTAAAAGAGTTAATGGAGTTATTCCAAGAAGAGGCAAAAATAATCAAAACAAAAAATTTTAAAGCCATGAAGATGAAAATTGGTTTAGGTCCCAAAGAAGATTTAGAGTTAGTGAGAGCAGTAAGAGATGTTTTAGGAAATGATTACAAGCTCATGGTGGATGCTAATCATGCGTATAACATTAACGATGCTTTTTATGTTGGAAAAGGGTTAGATGAATTAAACATCTATTGGTTTGAAGAACCAATTGCCCCTGAAGATTATAATGGATACGCTGAACTAAAAAATAAGATCAATACAAATATAGCTGCAGGTGAAGCAGAATTTACTAAATGGGGTTGGAATAAATTAATCCAATATAGATGTATAGATATTGCTCAGCCTGAGGTGTGCGGACTTGGTGGAATAACAGAATATTTAAAAATAGTAGCCAATTGCCAAGCTAATTTTTTACCAGTTGTTAATCATGTTTGGGGATCAGCAATTAGTATAGCAGTTAATTTACACTTGCTTGCAGCAATGCCAGATACACCGGGAGGTTTATTTCCTTCAAAGCCGATGCTTGAGTTTGATACAACAGAAGAGAATATTTTTATTTCTGATTTATCAGAGGAAAAATTTGATATTTTTGATCAAGTTAAAAATAACAATGGGTTTGTAAAACCTTTAGAGGCACCTGGAATAGGTTTAAATCCAAATATGGATTTTATTAAGAAGTTTGAAGTAACTAATTAATTTTATTCAGCAACAACTTTAGAATTTTGCTCTCCAAGGCTTTCAATATTTAGTTTAAGTTTGTTACCAACTTGTAAGTATTTAGCTGGTTTCATACCCATACCAACACCTGGAGGTGTACCCGTTGTTACAATGTCACCTGGCTGTAGCGACATGAAATTACTTAAATAAGATAAAATAAAATTCATATTAAAAATCATTTTATTCGTGTTACCTGTTTGCATTCTTTTTCCATCAATATCCAATGACATAGAAAGATTTTGAACATCTTTTAGTTCATCTTTAGTTACAAGGTAAGGACCAGTTGGACCAAAGGTATCACCTGATTTTCCTTTGTCCCATAAGCCACCTCTTTCAATTTGCCATTCTCTTTCGCTGATATCGTTAACCATGCAATAACCTAGAATATGATCTGGAGCTTGTTTTTCAGTAATGTATTTAGTGTGTTTACCAATCACAAAAGCTATTTCAATTTCCCAATCTAATTTTTTTGATGCTTTAGGAAGAACAATATTATCATTTGGTCCCACCATACAATTCGCCGCTTTATTAAAAATAATTGGCTCTTTTGGAATTTCAGCATTTGTTTCTGCTGCGTGATCAGAATAATTTAATCCAACTGCTAAAAACTTACCTGGTTTTGCAATACAAGAACCAATTCTAGTAGATGCAGGAATTTCAGGTAAACTTTCTAGATTTACTTTTTGTAGTTTTGCTAATGTTTGAAAATTTAAAGTTGAATGATCTAAATCTTTAATATGTTGAGACAAGTCTCTAATTTTTCCGTTTTTATCTAAAGCTGCTGGTTTTTCTTGTCCTAAATTTCCTACTCTTAATAGTTTCATATTTGCTCCTTTAAATTGTCATTCCACCGTCTACTGAAAAAATATTACCAGTAGCAAATGTAGATTCATCACTTGCAAGATATATAGCGATAGCAGCAATCTCTTCAGGTGTTCCTAATCTTCCCATCGGTTGTCTTGCTATAAAATCTTTTTTAGCTTGCACAGGATCTTTACTTGCTCTTACTCTATCTTCCCAAGAAGGCGTATGAACTGTTCCGGGTGCAATTGTATTACATCTAATGTTTTGTTTTACAAAGTCTGCAGCAATTGATTTTGTTAACCCAACAATAGCAGCTTTAGATGCGCCATAAACAAATCTATTTGGTAATCCTCTTATGCTTGAAGCGATTGAAGAAATATTAATGATGCTTCCACCATTTTGTTTAATCATTTTTGGAATGATCGATTTAATCATAAAATACATCGATTTGATGTTTACATTAAATGAAAAATCCCAATCTTTTTCTTCGCACTCAAGTATTGTTCCGTGATGAACAAAGCCTACAGCATTAAATAATACATCTACTCTATCTAAAGATTTTGTAAAATTTTCAATTTCAGACTTATTTGTTGAATCTAGTTTTTGAATTTTTATTTTTGGAAATTCTTTATTAAGTTCTTTTAAAGTTTTTTCATTTAAATCTGTCGCTATAACGTTTGCGCCTTCATTGTGAAAAGCTATGGCAGTTGATCTACCAATTCCTTGACCTGCAGCAGTAACAATTGCATTTTTATTTTTTAATCGATCGCTCATTTTTTATTTATTCTTTCTAGTTCTTTGTACAAGGAACTATGATCTTCATTTCCATGTCCATTTTTAACTAGGTTGTTATACATATCTTTGACTAATGTGGAAATAGGTAAGTGCAAGTTAAAGTTCTTTGCACAACCTAAGATATTATTCATATCTTTTAAATGAGTTGAAGTTTTGCCCTTAGGAGTAAAATCTTTTTTAATCATTCTTTGGCCGTGAGTTTGTAGTATTTTGCTATCAGCCCATCCCCCAGTAACAGCTTTAATCATTTTTGCTGGATCAGCACCTGCTCTTTCACAAAGTGTAACAGCTTCAGCCACTGCTCCAATAGTTAATCCAACAATAATCTGATTAGCGAGTTTTGAAACTTGACCGCTTGTGATAGGACCTACTAACGTAGGATTACCCATAACTTTTAATACTTCTACGTTGTCGTTAAAAACTTTTTCATTTCCACCAACCATGATCGCCAATGTCGCTTCTTCAGCTCCAATCGTTCCACCAGATACAGGCGCATCAAGATAGTTAATATTTTTTGCTTTAAGAGCTTCGCCGTGAAACTTTGCAGTTTCTGGTTTAACCGAGCTCATATCAATAACAGTTGATCCTTTTTTTAAATTATTTAAAAAGTCTTTATCTTTCATTACTTTATCAACTGCATTATCGTCAGTTAACATTGTAATAATTACATCTGCATCAGTTACCACATCTTTAAGTGAGCTCACTACTTCTCCGCCAAATTTTTTAAGTGGTTCAGCTTTACTTATTGTTCTTGAAAATGCTTTAAGAGGATATTTTTTTTTCAACAAGTTGATAGCCATGGGCAAACCCATTAAGCCGGTGCCAATAAACGCTATCCTTTTCATACTTAGTGATTAATGTTTTTAAATGTATGAAAGTTTTGTGCAATTTCTGGATAAAACATTATCATCACCAAAACTAGCAACTGTAAAATAATAAACGGTCCAAAAGCCCTAAAAATATCTACCAGGGTAATATGTGGCGGCGCAACAGATTTTAGATAAAACGCTGCAGGTCCAAATGGAGGACTTAAAAAAGATACTTGCATGTTTACACAAAACAAGATTCCAAACCAAACTGGGTCAAAGCCTAATTTAAGTACGATTGGCATAAAAACCGGCATAGTCAAGAGCACAATTCCAACCCAATCCATAAATGCTCCAAGGATTAAGAAAATTAACTGCATGATGAATATAATCATCATTGGTGGAACATCCAATCCAAGTATGGAATTAGCGACATAAGTAGGTCCACCTACAAGAGAATAGGCTCCCGCTAATACTGTTGCACCAAATGTAATTGTTATAATGGTTCCAGTGGCTTTAAACGTTCTAGTAACTGCATCTTTAAATAAAAACCAAGTTAATTCTTTTCTAAAGAAAATAAAAATTAAGGTTGCTAAACAACCCATAGCAGCTGCTTCGGTTATACCCGTTATGCCTCCATAAATAGATCCAAGCACAACTACAGCAATTGCAATTGGTGGTAAAAAACCTGGTATATATCTAATTTTTTCCATTAACGTTAAACCTTTTTCTTTTTCATTAATGGGAGCTAAATGTGGTTGTAAGCGAGTTCTAATAATTATGTATAAAATAATTAAGCCTGATAAAATTAAGCCAGGCACAAATGCTTCTTTAAAGAGCAGCGTGATAGATGTTGAAGTTGATAGACCATAAATAATTAAAACAATTGATGGAGGTATCATTGTGCCTAGCGATCCTGATGCACAAATAACTCCAATAGCTAAATCTTGATTATATTTTAACCTCAACATCTGAGGTAACGCGATTAATCCCAACAATACTATTTCACCACCAATAATTCCGCTCATAGCCGCTAGGATCGTTGCCATTATGGCTGTTACTACTGCTACACCACCTCTAGTTTTTTTTAACCAAGCATTTAAAGCGTCATATAAATCTCTAGCTATGTTTGATCTTTCAAGCAGTGAAGCCATGAAAATAAATAAGGGAACAGACAAAAAAGAATAGGTAATCGTTAAAGAATACATTCTTGCAAGTAAGATCCCCAGTCCATTTGGACCAATCTTAATCATCACAATAACTGCACCTAGAAAACCGGATGCAAATCCTAAAGGAACCCCAATGGCAATTAAACCTATAAGACCAAATAAAATGATTAGTGATATTGCGCCTACAGTCATTATTCTAAATCCTTAGCGGGGTCGTAGGCTTTTTCTTTTGGCTTTTTCCAATCTATAATTAAGTTATTGATAGCTTGAGCGGTAATTAAAATCATTGTTATTAATATTAATGGTTTGATTACTGCTGGAATTGGAGGGTCCCAAGCAGTTCCAAATTTTTCCCATTTTAAAAATGCTCTAGAAGCATCTGGTATTCCACCTTTAATGATAGCAAACGCATAAATAACTAAAATAATTACGCCAATTAAATCAAAAATTCTTTGAGTTTTTCTAGAAACAATATCGTACAACATCACAATTCTTATGTGGCTTCTAACTCTCATCGCATAAATTCCACCTATCAAATAAACTATCCCAGCGAGCCATAGTGATAATTCATTAGCCCAAAGAGTAGGACTAAAAAGAACGTACCTTACAAAAACTTCATAAAGCATAACGACAACTATAATAGGAATTAAATATTTAAATGAATGGCAAATAAATAAATTTATTTTGTCAACCCAGGTAATTTCAAAGTCATCTTTACTAGCAGTTTTAACATCTTTAGCTAGATCAATTTTTAATTTGTTTTGCTTATTTTTTTTCATAATTACCCAGTATTAATTTTTTAGCAGAGGGAGTTTAAGCCCTCTGCTAAATTTGAAATATTTAGTTTATTTTAATAAACCAATTTTTTTCATGTAAGCAACGTGCGAGTCTACTAGCACTTTAGCTTCAGGTGTTTTTGCAGACCATTCACCCCAAGCTTTTTGAGCTGCTTGTCTAAACGTTAATCTATCTGCTTTAGATAAATCATGTAAAGTTACGCCTTTACCTTTTAGGCTTTTAATGGCTTCTTCATTTTTAACTTCAACATATTTAGTTACAGCTTTACCAGCGTCTCCAATTGCTTTTAGAATAGCATCTTGGTTTTTCTTGCTTAACTTATCCCACATCGCTTTATTACATGCTAAATGGTCAGCAGGCATTGAGTGAAATCCTGGGTAAGTTGCATGAGGGTTTGTGTCATACAAACCTGATGCAGCATTGTTTGCTAAGTTTGAAAAGTCAGCACCATCGATAATTCCAGTTTGAAGAGCAGTTGGCACTTCACCGAAATCCATCACGATAGGTTTTGCTCCTAATGCAGCAAAAATCTCAGTTTCCATTCCTGGAGGAGATCTGAATTTAAAGTCTTTTAGAGAAGCAATGTTTGGAAGCGGTTTAGACGAAATCAAAGATTCCATTCCAGGGATCCACCAACCAACGAATTGCATTCCGTATTTGTTGTAAAGATTATTAAGTGCATCTCTACCACCGCTATTTAACCAGTCATACATTTGGTATGGAGTTTCATATCCACCCATGATGTCACCAGCAAATTGGAAGGCAGGGTTTTTACTTGTTTGATAAGCACCACCTGACATATCACAGTCGATGATACCGTTTGCTGCAGAGTTAAAAATTTCTGGAGCTTTACCTGTTACAGCTGAAGAATAGTACATTTCAACTTTAAGGTCACCGCCAGAGTTTTTTTCAACATCTTTAGCAAATTGAGCAGCAACTTCACCAGAAGGTTGGTTAGCTGCAAAGTGTGTTTCTATTTTTAGCGTTTGTGCTGCATTTGCAGACGAAGCTAAAACAAAAACTGCAATTGCGATTGCAATTTTATTTACTAATTTTAACATGTTATTACTCCCTAATTAGTTAATTTGAAGTAAGTAACCATAATTAAACTGAAAAGAGAAATTAAAAATGCTTAATTTCGCTTTTGGGTTGAATCTATTTTTATACGACTTTTGATGGATATTTTTTATCCGAAAAATGAGCCTCTATATTTTTAACTGCAATCATACTCATAGCGGCACGAGTTTCATGATTAGCGCTTCCAATATGAGGTAATGTAAAACAATTATCTAGCGTTAGGTATCTTTCATCTAGCTTTGGTTCATTAGTAAAAACATCTAAACCTGCTGCGTATATTTTTTTATATTGCAACGCATCAATTAAAGCATCATCGTCTACCGTAATACCTCTTGAGGTATTAATTACAATGGCATGTTTTGGTAAAAGCTTAATAGCTTCTGCATTTAAAATATTTTTTGTTTCTGGTGTAGCAGGACAATGTATTGAAACAAAATCACAATGAGGCATCATTGAATTTACATTTTTAAAATATTTTGCATTTTTTTCTAAATCAGAAGAAAGTTTTTTTCTATTGTAATAAATAATCTTCATACCAAACCCTCTAGCTCGTTCAGCAACGATCTGACCAATTCTTCCCATACCAATAATTCCTAAAGTTTTTCCGGTTAAAGGTTGGCCAACCATAAAATTCGTAAAATCAACTTTGGCCTCTTTCCATTTATTTGATTTGACAAGGGTTAAACCTTCATAAGCTCTTCGTGCAGCTCCAAGCATTAAAAGTAAAGTTGTTTCAGCAACGGCATCATTTAGAACATTTGGTGCGTTAGTAATAATTATTTTTTTAGATTGCGCAGCTTCTGTATTAATATTGTCATAGCCTACAGCAATACTTGCAATGATTTGAAGTTTACCGTTCATTTTGTCAAAAAAGTTTTTATCAAATTTGTCCCAACTTGCTGCAATCACACCATCGTACTCGTTACATTTCTTGATTAAATCATCATAAGAATAAGCAACATCTTTAGGATTTAAAGTAACATCAAAACTTTTTGATAATTGTTGTTCAGCAGAATCAGCAATCTTTCTTGTAACTAAAATTTTTGGTTTCATGAATTAGTGAGAGTTTCTTGGCATTCCTTTTTTCTTAACGATATCTAAATAAGCTTCTCTCGAGTTAAAGCAGGCACCATCTTCTAATTGACCCACATAAGTTCTTGCAAGTTCTTGCCAAGGTGTTTGATTTTTTAATTTTGGAATTTTTTTATTTTTTCTACGTTTTTTAAATTCATTTGGTGAAATTAATAAGTCCACTCTTCTTTTGTTTAAATCAATTTTAATTTTATCGCCCGTTTTAACAATTGCTAAATCCCCACCAATTGCAGACTCTGGCGATACGTTTAGTATGGATGGACTTTCCGATGTTCCACTTTGTCTTCCATCTCCTAATGTTGGTAATGCATTAATACCTTGTTTTAATAAGCGATCAGGTGGTTGCATATTTACTACCTCTGCTGAACCTGGATATCCAACGGGACCACAGCCTCTCACAATTAAAATAGAATGCTCATCAATCTTAAGTTTGCTGCTATTTATTCTGTGATGATAATCTTCAGGTCCTTCAAATACGACTGCTTTACCTTCAAATACATTAGGATGATCAGGATTTGACAGATATCTTTCTCTAAATTCTTCACTAATTACAGATGTTTTCATTACTGCTGAATTAAAGAAATTACTTCGCATGACTATAAAGCCAGCATTTTCAACCATAGGATCATCAAATGTTTTAATCACATCACGATCCACATTTATTTTAACATTTAAATTTTGTTTCAAAGTTTTTCCACTCACGGTCATTACTGATCCATGTAATCTTTTTTGATTTAATAACTCTTGCATCACAGCAGGAATGCCGCCCCCTCTATGAAATCTTTCCATTAAATGTTCTCCGGCTGGTTTACAATTTACTAGTAAAGGAATGTCGTGACCAAGTTTTTGCCAGTCATCTAAATTTAATTTAACACCCATGTGTTTAGCAATTGCTGCTAGGTGTGGAGGACAATTGCTTGAAGCACCAATAGCGCTTGCTACTACAATTGCATTTTCAAAAGCTTTTTTAGTCATAATTTTAGAAGGAGTTAAATCTTCAAACACCATCTCAACAATTCGTTTTCCAGTTTCATAGGAAATTTGTCCTCGCTCTCTATAAGGAGCTGGTATTACTGCGCAGCCTGTTAAAGACATACCCAATGCTTCAGCAACTGAGTTCATTGAAGATGCAGTTCCCATTGTATTACAATGACCTACACTTGGTGCTGAAGAAGAAACCATTTCCATGAATTGATCGTAATTAATTTCTCCTTTGCCTAATAATTTTCTTGCATCCCAAACAACGGAACCTGATCCAACTAATTTTCCATTATAAAATCCATCAAGCATCGGACCACCTGATAAAACAATCGCAGGAATATTAACCGTTGCTGCTGCCATTAAAGCGGCAGGAGTTGTCTTATCGCAACCTGTTGTTAAAACCACACCATCAATTGGATAGCCATATAAAACTTCTACAAGTGATAAATAAGATAAATTTCTATCTAAGGCAGCTGTTGGTCGCTTACCAGTTTCCTGAATTGGATGTGTTGGGAACTCCATTGGAATTCCACCTGCTTTTCTAATACCGTCTTTAATTCTTGCACTTAGTTTTAGAAAGTGTCGGTTACAAGGAGACAAGTCACTACCTGATTGAGCGATACCAATGATTGGGCTACCAGATTGTAATTCTTTTCGTGTTAGGCCATAGTTTAAATAACGCTCTAAATATAATGCTGTTTGTCCAGGGTCTTTAGGGTTATCGAACCATTGTTGACTTCTTAATTTAATTTTTTTTTTGGCCATTTGTTTTTTCGCTATGAAAGTAAAATCTATTAATTAAAATATGGATACTTTATAAATGGAATAATTGTATAATAAAAGCATGAATAATCTAATCATTCTAAATAAAAATGATAATGTGGCCGTCACACCTTTGACGATTTCTCCTCAAACGAAATTAGAAACACAAGGTATTGTAAGTGTCGACAATATTCCTTTTGGACATAAGATTTGTTTAAAAGCAATTAATAAAGGAGATCCCGTTATTAAGTATGATCAGATCATAGGGTTTGCTTCTAAAAATATTCAGCCAGGCGAACATGTTCATTCACATAATTTAGAATTTAAAGAATTTGATAGAAAATTTTCGGTTAAAGAAAAAAATAATATTGCTTTAGAAAAAAGTAATATTTTTTTTGATGGTATTTTAAGAGACAATGGCGATGTTGCTACTAGAAATTACATCGGAATTATAAGCACAGTTAATTGCTCAGCAACTGTAAGTAAAATGATTGCTGAGAAAATAAAATACAGCGACATACTAAAAGATTATCCAAATATTGATGGCATTGTACCCATTACTCACTCTACTGGTTGTGGCATGAATACAGTGAGTGAAGGAATGCAAATGTTCCAAAGAACGATTGATGGATTTAAAAACCATCCAAATTTTTCGCATGTATTTATCATTGGGCTTGGCTGCGAATGTGCTCAGATAAGTTTATTCATCGACTCAAAGAAAAAACATAATCGAATTCATTTTTTAACTATTCAAGATGAAGGCGGAACAAAAAAAATAGTAGAAAAAGTATTTGCTCAAATTAAGGATTTATTAAAAGATGCCAATCAGGCAAAAAGAACTCCTCAATCGATTAGCCATTTATCTTTAGCATTACAATGTGGAGGATCAGATGGTTATTCAGGAATTTCTGCAAACCCAGCTTTAGGAGTTGCTGCAGATCTTTTAGTAAAAAATGGTGGAAGCTCTATTTTATCTGAAACACCAGAAATTTACGGCGCAGAACATTTGCTAATTAACCGTGCAGTCAGTAAAGAAGTTGCAGATAAATTGCTTGCCAAAATAGAATGGTGGAAGCATTACACAACGATTAATAATAGCTCTATGGATAACAATCCTGCGCCTGGAAACAAAAAGGGTGGCCTTACAACTATTTTAGAAAAATCATTGGGTGCTGTAGCTAAAGGCGGAAACTCAGTTTTAAGTGACGTTTTAAGTTACGCTGAGCCTTTAACTAGAAAAGGTTTTAATTTTATGGATTCACCGGGCTATGATCCTGTTTCAGTGACAGGACAAGTTGCATCAGGAGCTAATGTTATATGTTTTACAACAGGTAGAGGGTCATGTTTTGGCTGTAAACCAGTGCCAAGTTTAAAGCTAGCTACTAACACATCTATGTATAATAAAATGGAAGAGGACATGGATATTAATTGTGGAACAGTTATTGATGGTAAAGAAACAGTTGAAGAGGTGGGTCAAAGAGTTTTTGATTTAGTCGTTAAAACAGCGTCAGGTATAAAATCGAAAAGTGAATTGAATGGCTATGGTGATGAAGAGTTTAATCCATGGCAAGTTGGCGTCGTGATGTAGATGCCAGAAATAAAAAAATCAAATTATTTAGTTATTTTACTCGCTTCATCTGCATACTTGATGTTTGTCTTGATGGATTCCTTGGCTAAACATTTGACCGAATTTGTTAATGTAGATCAACTCATCTGGGGAAGATATTTTTTTCATTTTCTTTCAATGTTATTTTACTTTTTAATTTTTAAGCCAAAAATGGATCTTAAAAAAAACTTTAAGCTTCAAATTGCAAGATCATCTTTGTTGGTATTGGGAACGACATTGATGTTTATTTCATTAAAATTTTTTAGTCTAGTTGACATCTATGTTCTTTTCTTTGCTGCGCCACTTATTTTAGCATTGCTTTCTGCAGTTTTTTTGAAAGATAATCTAAGTGTTGCAGGGTGGATCTTGATGATTTTAAGCTTTGTCTCAATTGCTTTTTCTATTGGACCCAGTATGAAAACTTTTACGCCATTGTTAATAGTGCCATTTATGATTCCTGTTTTTTGGGCGTGCTATCAATTCTTAACAAAAATAATTTCAAACAATAGAGAACCATTCGTGGCAGTTTTTTATAGTGGTTTAGTTGGTAGTTTAGTTTTTTCATTATATACCTATATCCATTGGGTGCCATTTAGCTCAAATTTTATATGGTTAGAATTAATTGTGCTTGGAACCTTCGGTTTTATCTCGCACCTGATATTAGTATATGCAATTCAACTCTCTAATTTATCTTTTGTGGCTAATTTTCAATATTCTCAACTAATTTGGTCTTCAATAATTGGATATATAATTTTTGGCACGCATATAGAAACGAGCAGATTATTCGGTATAGCAGCAATTATCATTTTTGGTGTTTTATTTATTAAATTTGAATTAAGTAAGAAAATTTCTTAATCTTTCCAATTCGCTTTTGTTTTATTTAGAAAAGCTTCCATACCTAATTTTGCATTTTCATGATCTAGCAAACGATAAAAAGCCTCTCGTTCAGTCTTTAAGCCTTGTTCTAATAAATGGTTTTGTGAAATAAGTTTTTTAATTTCAATTAAACTTGATTTTGGTTTTTGAGATATTTTTTCTGCTACTTTTAAAGCTTCTGAAGCATAATTTTCTTTTTCTAAAAGAATATTAACTAAACCTAAGTCATAAGCTCTTTGTCCTGAAATAATATCACCACTCATGCAAAGATAGTTAGCATTATGTTTACCTAAGAAAAATTTTAAACGCTGTGTTCCCCCAATTCCAGGAATGACACCTAAGTTAATTTCTGGTTGACCGAATTTAGATTCTTTACTTGCAATAATGATATCGCACAACAAAGCTAGTTCCATTCCACCACCGAGCGCATATCCTTCAACAGAAGCAATAATAGGAATTTGTATTTCATTCATTTTATCAAAAAAATTAAAAAGACCTTTTTCATTAGCGGTTGTTTTGGTTAAACTATTAAGTTCTTTTATATCAGCACCAGGAGAGAATAATTTTTGATTTCCTTGAATGAATATTACTCGGATTGATGAATGGGATTCTAATGTTTTGCAGCCATCATAGATCTCTTTTGATGTTTCTATATTAAGAGCATTATTTGCCTCTGATCTTTGAAGCGTTAAGCAGCCCACGTGATCTTTGATTTCAATTTTAATGTTTTTATATTCTTTTAAAGAACCCATTTCTGACGATTACACTAATTAAATTTTATTTAATATTAAAAAAAATACCCAGAATGATCTTTTCCAAGGTTTATTTGATTAGTGAGCGTGGTTTAATAAAATCATATGAGCACAAAGTCAGAAATAGAAAACTTAGAACAATCAAGTTCTGACAGCTCTTCAACATACTCATCAAGACCTAATATTGATGATTTAATTAAAAGAGTGGTTGAAGAAAAAAGAAAAGAAAGAAGAAATTCTTTTATTTTGCTTGGTATTGTTTTTGTAGTTGTTGTGGCTTTGGCGCTTTTTTTTAGCTATCAATAAAAATAAAAAAATTATCCACTAATTAATATTATTTTTAGAGAATTTTAACTCTATTGACTTAAACACCAATAAAGTTCTTAAATGTTCAAATTGAGCTAATCTCACACACATTGAATATGTCAGATAAAAATTCTTTATTACCTCAAATGTTGCAGAGGGCAATTTTAGACAATTGGGCAGCTTATAGTAATAATTTTATGAGTTTTGAGTCTGACTATTTAGCAAATTTAAATAAGAATTTTAAAAGTATTGATAATGCCTATCTTGCTTTGATTTTTGTAAAAAGAGTTCATCAGGAAATTTTAAGATTTAGGGAACAGGATTTAAATTCAGATATTAGTTTAGAAAATTTTTGGGATAATCATGAACGAGTGCAACAAGAAAAATTAACAATAATGGAAATTTCAAAAATTTCTGGGCTTCCTAAGGAAACGGCTAGAAGAAAATTACTTTATTTAATTAAAAATAAGTTTTTAGCAAAAAAAGGTAATATTATTACTTGGACACCCGATGAGGAATTTAAAAAAAATTATTTTCAAAGTGTTGAATATTATTCAACATTATTTTCTCAATTATTAAAAAATGCAGCTAAATATATAAACATAGACTTAGATATAGAGGTGATAAAACAAGATATTAAAAAAAAATTTAGTTTTTATATGTTTCATTTTTTAGATGTTCAGCAACGATATTTGAAATTATTTTTAGATAAGTTGGGAGATTTAGAATTATTTTTTATTGGGTTACAGGTTATTATTGTGACAGCCATTAGACTAAAAGAAAAAAATTACTCAATGAATGATTTTTTTAAAAATCCAGACTTAGTAAAAGATTATCAGCAGTACGATATTAGTGCTACTTCTATTTCAGATGTAACAGGTATTCCAAGAGCAACTTGTATTCGAAAACTAGATCAACTAGCAAAATTAAAAATAGTTCAACAAAGTAAAATCACTAAGCGTTATTATATTTTACCTGAGCTTTTTGGTAAATTCTTAAACAAAGAGCAAGCTACCAAAGTAGCAGAAATGTTTAGTAATTTTTATTCTTTATTTATTAAAACTCTTAGACAAAATTAAAATTTAATCTTTTTAAAGCGCAATACTAATAACAGCTACAATTGATATGCAAGCTAAGCTTATTACGATTGTCTTTGCTGTAGAGTAAAAGTTTTCTTTTTTAATTTGATTTAATCTTGCGTTTAGTTCTGTAATATTTACTTTAGGTTCTTCACTTTGAAGATTAGTAAATTTTGTATAATTTAAGTTAGTTTCTCTCACCTCTTTAACTCTCATAATTTTTATATTGAACTTGATAATGGGTAGAGAGTCGAGAATTTACTTGTTCAATTTGAGCTAGAGTTTTTTAGGATAATTTTTTTATTGATTCATGTACTGAATGATACCTTTTCTAAGCTTATCAAAGATCTCATCAATATGTTTTTCTTCAGAAATAAAAGGCGGTGCTAGGACTAAAGCATCTGCAGTGGCTTTAAAATTAACTCCATTTTGGTAGCAAGCCTTATAAACTTGGAAGCCAGCCTTACCAGGTTTGTCTTTCATCTTAATATCAATACCACCCAATAAACCATAGCCACGAATACTATCAATACACTCTAAATCTTTTAGCGAATGTAATTTTTCTTGGAAGTAAGGAGCGATTTTTTTAACTTTGTTAAAAATATCTTCTTTTTCAAATATATCTTGCACTGCAAGAGCAGCCGCTACCGCAACAGGAATTCCAGAATAAGTATATCCGTGGAAAAGTTCAATCGCACCTTCTGGCGCTGCATTTGAAATCGTATCGTAAATTCCTTCTCTCACTGCAACCACACCCATTGGTACTACACCATTCGTTGTTGCTTTAGCCATCGTCATGATATCTGGCGTTACACCAAATTCTTGTGCTCCAAAGGCAGACCCTGTTCGGCCCCAACCTGTAATAACTTCATCAAAGATTAATAAAATTTTATGTTTGTCGCAAATTTCTCTAAGTTTATTTAGATAACCTTTTGGCGGAACTAAAATTCCAGTTGATCCAGCAATCGGTTCAACAATACAAGCCGCTATCTCACCAGGAAATTTATTTGCAATTTCTTCTAAGTCATTTGCAAGCTCTGCTCCTGTATCAGGTTGGCCTTTAACAAATTTATGTTCTGGTAAAAATGTATGACGCATGTGTTGAACGCCTGGCATTAAAACACTAGCACACATTTCTTTATAGTTATTAAATCCACCAACAGACAAACCTCCAATATTCATTCCGTGGTAACCTCTGTCTCTTCCAACAAATCTAAATCTTTTTTTATCTCCCTTAGCAGCATGATAAGCCATGGCAATTTTAATTGCAGACTCAACTGCTGTAGAACCACAGATCGTGTAAAAAATTTTATTTAAATCTTCAGGTGTATGTTTTGCAATTCGTGTTGCAAGTTCAAATGAGCCACCAAAGCCTTGATGGAAAGGCAATGTATAATCTAATTCTCTAAGTTGTTTACTAACTGCTTCAACTATTTCTTCTCTACCATGTCCTAATGGATTACAAAAAAGTCCACAGCTAGCATCGATTAAAGTATGACCTTCATGAGTTTTTAAATAAACACCTTTTGCACCTGTAATTAATCTTGGAGATTTTTTAAAATCACGGTTAGCCGTAAATGGCATCCAATGCTCATTTAATGAATTGGGGATACTAGTTCTTTGTGTACTCATAAATATCGCGTAAACTAGCTTATTGTTTAAATAATTCAATCACTAATGTATAGGCGAGATAATGAAGCAACTTAAAAATTGGGATAGTAATACCTGGTTATCGACTAGCCAATACATCAATAAATTCATAAACTTTTTAAGTAAAGTTTCACCACTTTCTAAAAATACAGCCATACTGGATATTGGCTGTGGCAGAGGAACTATTATTGCTAAATTAGCTGATAGGTTTGCCTTTATTCAAAAACCCATAGGCATTGATATTGTTAAACACAAACCTCAAGGTAAAAAAATAAAATTAATCAAAGCGAACGCATTAAAATATTTAAGAAGTTCAAAACAAAAGTTTGATTTAATTTTGATTAAACAATCAATTCACTTTTTTAATTTAAAAGAGGTAAGGCAACTTATTCTTTATGCTAAAAAAATTTTAAATAAGAATGGTCGTATTGTTATTTTTTCTCTTAATACAAAAGTAAATGAATGGCCAAAATTTAAAAGCTTTAGAGATAAATTAAAGAAAAGTTTAAAAAAAGATGAAAAGATAATTAAGTTATTAAAAACTATTTTTAAAAAATTTAGAATTAGTCAATTTATATATAAAGTTCATTTAGACAAAAGATATTATTTAAAAATGTTAAAAAATAGATTTACTTCATGTTTATTAAACTTTTCGAATAAAGAATTAAGTGAAGGAATTGAAGAAGTTGATCATAACTTTAAAAATAAGATAAATTTTAAAGATAGATTAATTTGTTTAACTTATAAAAATAAATGACAGCTTATCTATCACTTTTTTTTTTATCTTTCTTAGCTGCTACATTAATTCCAACTTCTAGCGAATTAACTTTAGCTGCTTTACTATCAACAAATAATTTTAATTCTCTAGGTTTGTTAGCTACAGCAAGTTTTGGAAATATTTTAGGTTCAGTCTTTAACTGGCTTTTAGGTTTTTATTTATTCAAACACATAAATAAAAAATGGTTTCCTTTTAATGAAAAGCAAGTTGTAAGTGCATCAAAGTGGTTTAACAAATTTGGTGTATGGTCTTTATTATTTGCTTGGTTGCCAATTATAGGTGATCCCTTAACTTTTATAGCTGGGATTTTAAGAATTAGATTTTTATTATTTTTAGTTCTTGTCGCAATAGGTAAGATTGCTAGATATTATTTTATTTATTACTTAGTTTTATAAATTAGTCTTTCCAGAAAAAAATACCACTTCCAACACCTAGCAGCACAGCTGAGAAGATCCAGGCTTTCTCATGGTCCGCAAAGAAAACTAGAAGAGCTAGTCCAATGGTCATAAAGCCTATTAGTTTATTGCTCATAAGTTTATTCTTTGTTTATCTTTTGTTTGCGTGATATTACGCACTTAATTTAACTCATTATAAAATGAATAGAAATCTTTGGATACTAATTATTAGTCAGATATTTAGTTTTACACCAGGACCTATAAATGTATTTTTGAGTGGTATCGTTGGTACTCAATTAGCGATCAACAAATCTTTTGCTACCATTCCAACTGCCTTACTTATTGTTGGCACAGCTAGCTTTTCTTTTTTTGCAGCTAAAATCATGAGTATTATTGGCAGAAAAAAAGGTTTTTTACTTTCTTCTTTTTTTACTAGTTTCTCTTCATTAATTGCAGCCTATTCAATTCATATTGGAAGCTTTTATTTATTTTGCTTGTCATGCTTTTTAATTGGAAACGGAATGGCTTTTACTCATCAGTATCGTTTTGCTGCTGTAGAAAATACAGAAAAAGAATTTATTCCAAAAATACTTTCTTTTTTAATGCTAGTTAGCATCTTTGCTGCCTTGATTGGTCCTAATGTAGCTAATCAAACAATTAATTTAATTCCTGACAGTATTTATGCTGGCTCTTATATTTCTTTAGCTGGACTTACATTTGTTCCATTTATCTTACTTTGGTTTTATCAATCAGATCATAAACCAGCAGTCAAAACTGAATATGTAGGAAGAGGGTATCTTGAATTAATTTTTCAACCAAGATTTTTACAAGCAATGGTTTCAGCTGCTTTAGGTTATGCCATCATGTCTCTTTTGATGACAGCAACTCCAATTAGTATGCATGTCCTTCATGATTTTACTCTTAATGATACAAAGCTTGTTATTCAGTTTCATGTAATTGGAATGTTTTTACCTTCCTTATTTACAGGATATTTTTTAAAAAAGTTTGGTCATAGTAAAATTATTTATACCGGAATATTTATATATTTTGTCGTTATTGTTTTAAGTTATTTAGATCAAACTTTTATAAATTATTTAATATCTTTAATCTTACTAGGTGTGGGTTGGAATTTTTTATATTTAGCAGGAACCGGTCTTTTAGTTATATCTTACAAAGAAGAGGAAAAATTTAGAGCTCAAGGCATAAACGATATAATCGTTTTTTCAATTCAAGCGCTTGGAAGTTTATCAGCTGGCTATATTTTAAATACACTTAGTTGGAAATCACTTAATATGATTGTTTTTCCTTTTTTAATTATTATGCTTTTAGTTTCTATTAGAGCCGATCTGTCAAAAAAATAATTTATTTAGCAAAAGGTTTAAGTAATTTAAGAATTTTATTATGCAGTTTTTGGTTTCCTGTTGCTAAAATATTTCCACCTCTTTCAGCTGGTTCATTTTTCCAATTCGTTACAATGGCTCCAGAGTTTTTAATGATCGGTATGAGAGGTAAAATATCATAGGGCTTTAAATTAGCTTCAATGACTGCATCGACTTTTCCTTCAGCTACTAAACAATAATTTAATGCGTCAAAACCAGCTAACCTAAAAGACCAACCAAATTTCTTAATTATTTTTTTTTGTTTTTCGTAACTTAAAGTTCCATGAAAATTACCCATGATCTTGATTGTTTTAAGATCATTATTTTTAGATGATTTTAAAATATTTGTTTTTGAATTTTTGATAACAAAGGATTTTTTTTCGTTACTTAAATAATATTTATTTAATTCAGGAAAATTAGCTAATCCAATTGTAGATTTTCCTTTTACAGAAAAACCAATTAAGTTTGACCATGTAGGTGCTCCAATGACAAAAGCTCTTGTGCCATCAATAGGATCAATGCACCATTGATAATCATTGGAAGCATACTTGTCTTCAAACTCCTCTCCAATAATAGAGTCTTTTGGAAAACTTTTATGAATGAGGGATCTTATATATTTTTCAAAGCCACGATCAATGTTTGTAACGGGATCAAAATCTTTCTTAGTTTTTGATTTATTGCTTACCTTAAACCCACTTTTTGAATTTTTGCTATAAAACTGATTTAATTTTTTTGGTAAGTTTTTTAGAAAATTATTTTGTTGTTTAAGATTCATTTAAAGAGATTCCTAACTAATATAAAAGTTAGTTAAATAAAACAAAAATTTCTATTTTAAGAATTATTTTGGTGGAGCAATTTCAACTTCAGGGTCAGCTATAGTTATTTTAATTCTTGAATACCATTCAGAAACATTTTCAATATCTTGCTCAGACAACATTTGAGCAACTACTGTCATTTGTGGGTGTTTTATTTCTCCTGATTTATAAGCTTTAAGCCTAGCCACTAAATAGTTTTTATGCTGAGCAGTAATATTAGGAATTAAAACAGAGTTTCCTGCAGAGGCAGCTTGACCATTAAGGCCATGACAAGCTGAACAGATTGTTAAAGCTTTTTCTTTCCCCGCCTTAAGTTCTGGAGTTAATTGTGGTTCAGCATTAACATTATTTAGTAACGCTAAATTAAGTAATAAAATAATTGTAAGTAATTTTTTCATTTATTCTTTTGCTGGAGGAGTAAAGCTTATTATTCTTATAGCTTCAATGAATTTTTCCTCTCCTTCTTTTCTTTTTCCTGCTTTACACAAAGAAATACCTTCATCTTTTAAAATTGTAATTTTTTTTAAATTCTCTTCTGTATAAGCATATTGTTTTTTACCAAATTCTCTCTCTGATTCTTTCCAAATATATTCTTGATAGTAGTTACACAAATAGTCTTTAGAATTTAATTTTGCTTCATATTCGCTTTTGGAAATACAAGTTGGCTCTCTAACTGTTTTGAATTCACCATCCTTAGTCCAGACAGCTAATCCTCCACCACCACAAATTTTATCACTTTCTTTAGCTAAAATTGTTTCAGAGGCTAAAGTAGTTAAAAATAAAACTGTAAAAAAATAAAATATTTTTTTCATATAAGTTTTTATTTAAAAAATAGGCCGACTTTAAAGTCGGCCTATTTAATTTTAAATTACTTAATTGTTTTACTTGGATCTATTAACTCTGCAGCTTTAGTACCATCGTAAGTTATACGATAGATAACTCCTGCTTTGTCGTCAGAAACAAGTAAAGAACCATCAACATACTGTTGAACGTCAACTGGTCTACCAAGATAAGTTCCAATATCAGTTAACCATCCTTCAGCAAAAGGTTCTGTTTTTGAAGCATTACCTTTTGAGTCTAGATAAGTAACCATAACTCTAGCTCCTCTTGGTTTTACAGCATTCCAAGAACCATGTTGTGCACTAAAAATAGCCCCTTGATATTTTTTAGGGAACATATTTCCAGTATAGAACATCATTCCTAAGTCAGCAGCATGCGCAACCATTTCAACTTGTGGCTTGCAATAATTGTCTGCATATTCTTTTGGAATTTGTTTGTCCTTGTACTCATTAGTTCTCACACTTCCACCACCATAGTAAGGATGACCATACCAAGTCTTAGCACTTAAGCTACAAGCCTTGTTAAGTTCTCCTGGAGGTGTTTCATCTCCCATACCGTCCACTTGGTTATCTGTAAACCAAAGCGATCCGTCTTTAGGATTGAATGCATGTCCAACTGAGTTTCTGATTCCAATTGCAACAACTTCTCTTTGAAGGTCGCCAGGGAATCTATTGAATCTCATGATACCACCAATTGGAACTTGATCATAAAGAGGATATTTATCCGGACCAGCAACGTTAAATGGCTGACCTGTACTTACGTATAATTTATTATCAGGTCCAATAGCACACACTCTAGCGGTGTGGTTATAAGATTCTTCAGCTTCAGGAATCAACTGACCTTGGTCAATGATTGGTATAGCAACTGTGTCTGGGCTTTCCATGAAATACTCAGCAGCTGGGAACCATAATACTCGGTTTCTTTCTGCTATGTATAAATGACCATCAGCACTGTAGCATGGTCCATTTGGAATATCGAATTTAACACTTGGGCTAAATTCTTCTACCGTATCAGCTACGTTATCCATATCTCGGTCAGTAGCTTGCCATACTTTTGTTTTTCTTGTTCCAATCCAAACTGTACCTTTGTTTTTGCTTACAGCCATGTGTCTAGCATCTGGCGCTAAAGCAAAAAGTTCAATCTTGAAACCAGCTGGCATTTTGATGTTTGGTAAAATGTTTTTTTTAACATTTTCCGCAAACTTAGTGTTTTGCTCGATTACAACACCTCGTACCGCTCCAGTTTTTTGAAAGCTACTTAGTTTTTTTACATTCTCTGCATCACCTGCAGCGAAAGAAGAAACTGAGTAGAAAGTAATAGTTGAGATTGAGATAATTAATGAAATTATTTTTTTCATTATTTGATCCTCCCTTGTTATTTGATGTGTCAATTATGACCAATTAGGAACTTAAAATGAACTGTTATTTTAATAATTTAGTACTACCAGTAATTTTTTTGTTAACAAAAGAACTACTGGTAGTAAACAACAACTTTAAGTTTAAGAGGCTTTTTTTATAGATTGTTTAGATCCATCGAAAAATTGTTCGTCCTCTGTAGAGCCTTTTAGGGCTGTTGTAGAAGAAGAACCAGAGCTTACAATGTTTGCTATTTCATCAAAGTAGGAAGCCCCAACTTCCCTTTGATGCTTAGCCGCAGTGTAACCAATTGTTTCTGCATCAAATTCTTTTTGCTGAAGTCTTGAGTAAGCTAACATACCTTCTTTTTTGTACTGTTTAGCAAGATCAAAGATAGCGTAGTTTTGAGCATGAAAGCCTGCAAGGGTGATAAATTGAAACTTATAACCCATTTCGCCAATTTTATATTGGAATTCATACATTTCTTTTTCAGATAAATATTTTTTCCAATTAAATGATGGAGAACAATTATAAGCTAAAAGTTTACCAGGATATTTCTCATGAATAGCTTCTGCAAACTCTTTTGCTTCACCCAAATCTGGTTTTGCAGTCTCACACCAGATAGCATCACAATAAGGTGCATAAGCTAAACCACGAGAGATTGCCTGGTTTAATCCAGCTTTTACATAATAAAAGCCTTCAGGAGATCTTTCGCCAGTTAAAAAAGGTTTATCATTATCATCAATGTCACTTGTTAAAAGTTTAGCAGCATTTGCATCTGTTCTAGCAAAAATACACAGAGGAACATCAGCAACATCTGCAGCAAGTCTTGCAGCTTTTAAATGTTTAACAGCATTTTGAGTTGGAATTAATACTTTCCCTCCCATGTGACCACATTTTTTTTCAGAAGCTAATTGGTCTTCAAAGTGTACCCCAGCAGCTCCTGCTTTGATAAATTTTTTAGTCAATTCAAATACATTTAAAGGACCACCAAAACCTGCTTCGCCATCTGCAACAATGGGCATATGGTAGTCTACAGCACTAGCTGGTTCTAATTTTTTATCTAAAATTTCCATATGTTGAATTTGATCTGCTCTCATTAAAGCATTAATCATGTTTTCAACTAGTTTAGGTGCACTATCGTAAGGATATAAACTTTGATCTGGATACATGTCGCCAGCACTATTTGAATCAGCTGCTACTTGCCAGCCTGATAAATAAATTGCTTTTAATCCAGCTTTAGCATGTTGTACTGCTTGGTTACCTGATAAACTTCCAAGGGTATTTACAAAGCTTTCTGAGTTGAGAAGTTTCCACAATTTTCTGGATAATGTTTTGGAGATAGAATAATCGACTTCAAAAGTGCCCCGAAGTTTTTTTACTGTTTCTTCTGTATAATCTCTTTTAATACCTTTGAACCTATTAATGTCTTTTATGTCTACCATTTTATATCCTTTCTAATTTAATATTTATTGAGTATTTCTTGATCGAAGACCTAATTTTTCTTCTAAATCTCTTATAAAACTCTCACCCGTTCTATAAATTTTTTGAGTAAAATCTTTGATAACTCTAGTCTCATAGTCATACATCGTTTGGTATGTGTCTTGTTTTTGTGTTTCATTGTAGCAATCATCATCAAAAGTTACGCAATTGCTTTCGATATTGTGTTTTTCTCTTCTCATTTTAATCTCCTTTGTTAATATTTTTACAATATTTACAAATAAGTTTTTTTCAATAAAAAAGCTTATTTTACTTGTAATTTTAGCAAAAGAATGTAAATGATATATTTACAATTTGTAAATTTTGTAAATTATGGTTGCAGCAATTGGCTTTAAAATTAGAAATGAGAGAAGAAAACAAGGACTTTCTCAAGCAGATCTCTCTCAAAGGTTAGGTATTTCATCCAGTTATTTAAATTTAATAGAGTCCGGAAAAAGAAAAATAAACGTAGATTTGCTATTAAAAGTTTCAGATCTTTTAAAGATTGAACTAACTCAACTATCTAAAAAGTCTGATGCCAATCTTTATCACGACACCTTAGATCTTCTCGGAGATAATATTTTTGATGACCTTAATATTACTAATTTTGAGGTTAAGGATTTGACTTCTAATAATCCTCTAATAGCTAAAGCATTAATAAGACTTGGAGATATTTTTAGGAGAAATAATAAAGAAATTTATTCAAAAATTGAGAGCATATCAGGAGAAAATATTACTGAAAAAAAATCTTCTTTTCCAGGAGAAGAAGTATCTGATTTTTTACAACAAAATCAAAATTATTTTCCAAAACTAGAAGATTACGCTTTAGGGCTTTTTAATTCGATTAGTTTTAAGAAAAAAACTAGACAAATTTTAACTGTAGAATATTTAAACAAAAAACATAAAATTGATGTAGTTGACACTGTACCTAATGAAAATGAAAACTACGCAAAAAATTTTGATCCAGTAAAAAAAATTCTTTATTTATCTGATTATATTACTTTAGAAACCAAAAAACTTTATGCGATATCTCAAATAGTTCAATTAGAAGTGCTTGATGTTATTAATGAATATTTAAATAGTTATAATTTCTTAAGTGATAATTCAAAACAATTAGCTAGGGTTGCATTAATAAATTATACAGCAGCAGCTGTCTTAATGCCGTACAAATTATTTTATGAAGAGGCTACGAAGCACAGATATGATTTAGAGTTGTTACAGCATTCTTTTTCTACTTCATTTGAACAAGTAGCTCATAGAATTACTTGCTTGCAAAACCCTAAAATGAAAGGAATTCCTTTTCATTTTTTAAGAGTAGATATAGCAGGTAATATCTCAAAAAGACTTTCCATGTCAGGCATTCAAATTCCAAGGTATGGCGGAGCTTGCCCTAGATGGAATATTCATTCTGCTTTTTCAACTCCTGGAAAAATACATGCAGCTTATTCAAAAATGACAGATGGTGAAAAATATATTTGTATAGCGCGTACCGTGGAAAAAGGCATCGGTAGACACGGTGTTTATAGAAGTATGCTAAGCATTGGATTAGGCTGTCAGGCTAAATATGCAAAAGATTTTTGCTATGCTGATCAGCTTAATTTAAAAGACGAAAGTTCAGCTATACCAATTGGTGTAAACTGCAGAACATGTTCTAGAATGGATTGCCAACAAAGAGCTTTTCCACCGTTAAATCAAAAATTTAAGATAGATCCTAATAAAAGAGGAGTTTCGGTTTACGTTTCTGATTAGATTATTGAGATTGTCCTGCTGTCTTATGAATCAGAAATAAGAAAAACGCCAGTGAAGGACCAATACCAAGAGCAAAAATTAAAGTTCCAAGTCCAGCAGTACCTCCTAAAAACCATCCAATAGTTACAACAGTTACTTCAAGACAAGTTCTTATCCAAGCAATCGGATAACCAGTTTTTTTTTGTAAACCAGTCATCAAACCATCACGAGGGCCAGCACCTAAATTGGCGATTAAATATATTCCAGTGCCTGCTCCAATTATTAAAATGCCTGCAATCACCTCTAATAATTGAAAAATAAACTGATCAGGTTTTTCGAAGTAATACATTGTAGCATCGATCATGATTGCAATAATAATAAAATTTATCAGTGTTCCCATTCCAATTTTTTGATCAAGAAAATACCAAAAAATTAAAACCACAAAGCTTAATAAAAAAGCGATGGTACCAACTGATGTTCCAAGGTTTATAGCGATACCTTGATGCAAGACATTCCAAGGAGAAGCTCCGATACCAGAGACAAGTAATAATCCTTCACCAAAACCAAACATAGCTAGACCTAAACAAAGAAAAAAAAGTGTTTTACCAGAAGGTTTTAAATTAGTTGGTTTTTCAGAACTCCATGACAATTTAGGAATATCTTTAATTTTTAAAAACATTGGCTTCTCTATCAAATGTAAAAAGTATACACAATTAACATATTCCTTTATATTTCTAGTTTTTATGAACCAAAAAAACTTTTTTGAATTTGATTTTCAAGGTTTGAAACATTTTTTAAATAATGATCTAGCCATAGAAGAAAAAAAAGTTTCAATGCGAAGTAAACAAATCTGGCAATCAGTTTATAGAAAAGGTTTATTTGAACTAAACTCTCTAACAACGCTTCCTATTGAATTAAGGACTAAATTAAATAGTTTATTATCTTTACAAAGACCAAAAGTAATTAAAACACAAAAATCTAATGATGGAACGATTAAATGGTTGATCCAACTATTTGATGGCAATGAAGTTGAGTGTGTTTATATCCCAGAAAAAACTAGAGCAACTCTTTGCATTTCTTCACAAGTAGGCTGCACGCTTAATTGTAGATTTTGTCATACAGGCACACAAACATTAGTGAAGAATTTAAGTTTTGCAGAAATTGTTAATCAAGTGGTTATCGCTAAAGAACAAATTAATGATTGGGGTGAACAAAAAAAAATTTCAAATATTGTTTTAATGGGCATGGGCGAGCCTTTTTATAATTATGAAAATGTAAAAATTGCAGTTGATATTTTAAAAGATAAAGAGGGGTTAAATTATGGGCCTAAAAAAATCACTGTTTCAACTGCTGGCATAGCCAATAAAATTCCAGAAGCTGCAAAAGACATTGGAACTTATTTGGCTCTTTCTTTACATGCACCAACAGATGATATTAGAGAAATGATCATGCCCATTAATAAAAAATTTAAAATTAAAGACCTTATTGAACAATGCAAATTCTATGCCTCTGTTGTTAAAGAAAAAATAACTTTAGAATATGTAATGCTTAGAGGCATCAATGATAGTTTAGAGAACGCTAAACAATTAATTAAGCTGATGGCTCAATTTCCATCTAAAGTAAATTTAATAGAGTTTAATGCATGGCCAGGAGTTCAATATTTACCAACGGAGAGAAAAGATATGGAGAAGTTTGGTAAAGTCATTCAGGACGCTGGCTATATAGCAACAATTAGAAGGTCACGTGGTCAAGATATTTTAGGTGCTTGTGGTCAATTAAGAACTGAAAGTCAAAGAGCAAGACGAACTTTAGCCTAATGAACATAATCTCTTTTTTTTCTATTAAGTGAGTGCTAGTAGTAGCTAATGAATAAACAAAAATTTGAAACTTACACTAAAAATTTAAATTTAAAACAAGTCCATACAGGCAGTATTTGGACTGAAGGACCTTGTTATTTAAGACACTTAAACAAAGTTATTTGGAGCGATATTCCTAATAATAGAATGCTGGGTTTTGATTTTAATAAAGCTGAAGTTTTTAGATCTCCTTCTAATTTTTCCAATGGGAACACAACTGATAATGAAGGAAATCTTGTAACATGCGAGCATGGAGGAAGAAGAGTAACTACGACTGATAAAAATAACGTAATCACTTTAATTGCAGATGAGTATCAAGGTAAAAGGTTAAATTCTCCAAATGATGTTTGCGTTCATTCAAATGGAACAGTTTTTTTTACAGATCCACCATACGGTATTATCAATCCAAAAAGAGTAGAAGGCTTCCCTGGTAAAATGATGTATGGGGGATGTTATGTTTTTAAATATGATCCTAAAACAAAATCTATAGAAGCAATCGTTACAGATATGGACCGACCTAATGGAGTTGCATTATCTAGAGATGAAACACATTTAATAATTTCTAACACTGGTGATGTAAAATATTTAAGAAGGTATGAAATCGATAAAAATTTAAAAATTTCAAAACCAATAGAATTTGCAAGACAAGATCCTGAACATGTCTTTGATGGATTTAGATTTGATATAGATGATAATTTATGGACTAGTTGTGGTGATGGCGTTGCATGCTATGCACCTTCTGGAGAGCAAATTGGTTATATTAAAATGCCAGAGAGAGTTTCTAATGTTGAATTTGGTGGTCCTAAAGGAGATATTCTTTTTATTACAGCAAGCACATCTCTCTATATGACATCTTTAAACATTAAAGGTGCTAAATTTAAATAATAATGAATAAAAAAATTTTAGTTACTGGAGCCTCTGGCCATCTCGGAGGAATGCTTTTTAAATCACTTGCAAAAATTGGTTATACAAACCTTTTAGGTACAGATTTAAAAAAGAAAAATATTTTAAATAAAGAAAAATTTGTATTAACGAATTTAAGAGATTTTAAGAAAGTTTTAAAAATTACAAAAAATGTTTATGGGATTGTTCATTTTGGAGCTATTCCAATAGAAGATACCCAGCCTAATATTTTACAAAATAATATTATTGGTACTTATAATTTGTTTGAGGCAGCTCGAATTAATAAAGTAAAAAGAATTATTTTTGCTAGTTCTAATCATGCAATTGGGTTTCACAGAAGAACTACAAAGTTAAATGAACTATCCACTCAAAGGCCAGACAGTCATTATGGATTAAGCAAAGCTTTCGGTGAAGATTTATCAAGATTTTATGCTGACAAGTTTAACATTAAATCTATGTGCATACGAATAGGCACATGTCTTAAAGTTCCAGAGGATAGGAGGCATTTATCGACATGGATTAGTTATGATGATCTTACGCAATTAGTTGATATTGGCTTAAAACATAAATCAATTCATCACGAAATTGTCTATGGAGCTTCACGAAATAAGAAGTCTTGGTGGAACAATAGAAGAGCTTATGCTTTAGGCTATAAGCCAAAAGATAGCGCAGATAAATTTAATATTAAGTTATTAACTAAAAATGAGTATAAGGACAAAATGGCGTTGTTATTTCAAGGAGGCGTATTTACCTCTGCGAACTTTAAAGGAAAAATTAAATTTATTAAGTAATTAAATTATTTTCAAAAATTAAATATGAAAAATCCCGTTAAGGATAACGTAAAAAAAATAAATTTCTCTGCAACATTATCTATTAATGAAAAAACAAAGAGATTAATCTCTAAAGGTAATCACTAAAATTGACAAACTACAAGATCTTATTATTATTAAAAAAATTTTTAAAAATTTAAATTTAACTATTCATTTAAGGCACATGATATTTTTTAAAAAAAAATATTATAAAAATAAATTCTAAAATAAAAAAATTTAAAAATTTTAAAAAAAAAATGTTAAGGGTCAAAGTCTATGGAATAAATCTTTTATCAGTTATACGAGGTGGTAATATGTTGTTATCAAAAAATCTGATAGATTTTTACCTGAGCAATGCCAACTTACTTTAGCTCATCTAAAGGATGCAAATAAAGACTTAGACGGTAATACTTACTTCGATTTTAGTTTAATGGGCATCGGCACAAATATTTAGGATATTCTAATTCTTATGTAGATAGAGCTGTAAAAAAGTTATACAAAAATTTAACTACATTAAATTACCCAGAAGGTGTATTTGGCAAAAGCATCAGACTGCCCTTGTCACATAAAGTTAAGTTAGCAAGAACTGGTGGAGAGGCAAATTCTATAGCAATAAGGATATGCAAGAGCATACTCAAAATAATATTGCAATTTGTGGATATCACCATGGATGGCACGACTGGTATTTGTCCATAAACTTAAATAGTAAAAAGAAAATATTATCTGGCCACATTTTATTAGATGGACTTGAAATAGATGGGTCAACACAAGATTAAAAAAAACTGTATTCCCATTTAATTACAGAGATTTAAAACAATTAAAAAATTAAAAAACACAATATGTGGAACTATTAAAATGGAAGTTGCAGGAACACAGCCCCAGATTTAAAGTTTTGAAATCAATAAGAAAATTACAGAGGAAAAAAATATTGTTTTAATTTTTGATGAATGCACTTCTGGATTTAGAGAATTTTGTGGAGGAATACACATGAAGTATAAAATTTTTCCAGATATATGCGTTCTTGGCAAAACGCTTGGTAATGGCTACGCAATTACGGCAATATTAGGAAAAGATAAGATAATGTCGAAAGCAAATAAAACATTTATAAGCAGTACATTTTGGACTGAAAAATTGGACCCACTGCAGCTCTTAAAACAATTGAGTTTATGCAAAAATATAAGCCATGGCCTATAATAAATAAATTAGGATTAAAATTTAGAAAAATATGGTTGTCACTTGCAAAAAAACACAATTTAAAAATAAAAATTAATGGAATTCCATCGCTAAGTAGTTTTGCATTTAAAAGTGAAAAAATCAGGAATAAAAACTTTAATTACCCAAGAGATGCTTAAAGAAAATTTTTAGCATCGAACGCAATTTATTTGAAATTTAAGTCATAATAATAAAATTTAATTCAAAATATACTTCAGTGTTAGATAAAATTTTTTATAAAATTTCTTTATGTGAAAAGGCGACGATATTTCAAAATATTTAAAGTTTAATACAAGTATTAAAGATTTTAAGAGGCTGAATTAGTCTAAATGACTAATAATTTTTTAGTTTTAAAATTTAGCTTTTTTGATTTCAGTTTATCAACTAAAATGAAAAAATAATCAATTATATTTAAAAATTAAATATTAAACATATCAAACACATTTTATTAAGAAATAATTTTTTTAATATTTACTCAAAAAAAGATAACAAATTTCTAGGTAAATAAAATTTTTAAAATAAAAAAGGAAAAGAAAAAAAATATTTTAAAATTTTTTATTCAAAGATATAAATCATAAAAAAATAAAATTTATCAAAAGAAACCATAAGGTTTTGTGTTTCTAATTTATCCAAAAATTTGGAATAAAATTTTTTATTTTGAGTTAAAAAGAAAAAATTATGAGTTGTTAAATTTGTTTAAAATTAAATTTTAGGTTTTTAAAAAAGAAATTTTCTAATATTAAAAAAAGATACCACTTTATTAAATCTATCTAATTTTTCCTAGGTAATTGCGCAATTTGGAATGAGATATGGAATTATTAAGCCTAAAAATAAAACCATCTATTAGTACCATTAAGGATTATTAACTTATCTAGAAATATAGGTTTTACATAATATTGACACAGCTATTAGTTACGGAAATAGCAGAAAATTCTTGGAGACAGTAGGTGTATCAGACTTTCAATATCACGACTAAACTTCCATATTTGAAGGTGTTAATTACAGAATGATTGAAATCCTTATAAAAAAAGCATTAAAGATTAAAAATAAGTTCTTTATACGGTGTTTATTCTGTAGTGATAAAAATATTTAAAAATTTTCAAAAAATTTTAATGATTTTGAGAAAAATTAAATACAATGGATTAGTTAATAATATTGGAGTTTCTATAACAAATTTTGACACACTTAGTAAAGTAATTTCAAATAAATACGTAGATATAATACAGGTTCCATATAATTTGATGGATCAAGGAGTAACTAAGAAAATTTTTTAGATAAAATAAAAAATAAAATTAAAATACAAATACATTCTATTTTTTTACAAGGTTTATTTTTTTAAAAGTTTTAAGAAAATAAAAGAAGCATTTCCTAATAATTCTGTATTTATAAAAAAAATATGCAAAAAATATTAACACTGAACAAATAAAAAATTATCTATTTATTAAATTTCATAATTAAAGAATAAAATTTCAAAACAGATAGTAATTGGTTTTGACAATGAAAATCAATTAAAACAGCTTACAAGAATTAAAAATTAAAAAATAAATTATTTTCCAAATGTATCTATTTAAAAGAACAGAAAAAAATGAAGAATTAATAAACCCAAACAAATGGAATTAAAAAAAATTAAATTATGAAAAAAAATATAATAAAAAAAAACATAGAAAATTAAATTTTCAAGCAGCTTTAGAGATAAATGAAAAAACTAAAAAATTAATTTCAAGGAAAAGTTATTTATAAGTTTGGTTTTGGCCTATCACCATTTCCAGTACCTGA
>JAYQTL020000007.1:0-68834 GCA_038147375.2 Candidatus Hypereutrophica brisbanensis
AGAATTTGACGGAAACTTAGTTCATATAAGCTTAACGGATAATCCTTCTCACCTTGAAGCAGTTAATCCTGTTGTTTTAGGACAAGTTAGAGCTAAACAGTTTTTTCATAAAGATCCTGAAAGAAAAAAAGTAATTCCACTATTATTACATGGTGATGCAGCATTTGCTGGACAAGGTGTAGTTGCTGAATGTTTTGCAATGTCTGGTTTACCAGGTCACAATACAGGTGGTACAATTCATATAATTGTAAACAACCAAATAGGTTTCACAACAGCACCAAGATTTGCTCGTTCTTCACCATATCCAAGTGAAGTTGCTAAAATTGCTCAGGCTCCAATATTTCATGTAAATGGAGACGATCCAGAAGCGGTTGTCCATTGTGCAAAGATAGCTACAGAGTTCAGACAAAAGTTTAATCGAGATGTAGTGATTGATATGTTTTGCTATAGAAGATTTGGTCATAATGAAGGAGATGAACCTTCATTTACTCAACCATTAATGTACCAAACAATAAAAAACCATCCTACTACTCTAAACATATATGCAAAAAAACTTGAGAATGAAAAAATTTTAACTAACGAGGAAGTGAATAAAGAAATCAGTGATTTTAAAAATTATTTAGAGAACGAATTCAACGAATCTAAAGACTATAAACAAGACATGAATTGGTTCGAAGGTGTTTGGTCTAGATTTTCTCCTGCACCTGGTAAAGACAAGCGAGGAATTACCGGAGTTAGTAAAGAAAAAATTATTTCAATTGGAAAAAAAATATCAACTGTTCCTGAGGGTTTTACAATACACAAAACTCTAGAAAAATTATTAGAAATTAAACAAAAAATGTTTACTGAAAACGTCCCAATTGATTGGGCAACTGCTGAAGCTCTTGCATTTGGTTCTTTGCTAGAAGAAGGTTACTCTGTCAGGTTGTCTGGTCAAGATTGTGGAAGAGGAACATTTAGTCAAAGACATTCAGTATTAAGAAACCAAGTAAGTCATGAAAGATATATTCCTCTAAATCATCTTTCAAAAAATCAAAAACAATATGAGGTTATTGATAGTTTGCTTTCAGAGTTTGCTGTTTTAGGTTTTGAATTTGGATACTCTTTATCTGAACCTGACACGTTAGTTTTATGGGAGGCTCAATTTGGAGATTTTGCAAATGGAGCTCAAATCATGATTGATCAATTTATAACTTCTGGAGAAGCAAAATGGGGAAGAGCTAGTGGATTAGTGATGTTGTTACCACATGGATATGAAGGACAAGGTCCAGAACATTCATCAGCAAGATTGGAACGATATCTTCAAATGTGTGCTCAAGATAATGTTCAAGTAGTTAATTGTACTACCCCTGCAAATTATTTTCATGCATTAAGAAGACAAATGCATAGAGAGTTTAGAAAACCTTTAATTATTATGACACCTAAGTCTTTGCTAAGACACAAGCAATGTGTTTCTTATCTTGATGATTTTACAAAAGAAAATACTTTTCATAGAGTTTTAAGCGATAGAGCTTACAATAAAGATTTTGGACTAATTAAACTTAAAGAAGATAAAAAAATTAAAAAAGTAATCATGTGTTCAGGAAAAATTTATTTTGATCTAATAGATGCAAGAGAAAAAACCAAAAATGATGAAGTAGCAATAATTAGAGTTGAGCAAATTTATCCTTTCCCAGTTAAAAGATTAGGTAGAGAATTAAAAAGGTATTCAAAAGATGCTGAGTTTTATTGGTGCCAAGAGGAACCTATGAACATGGGAGCATGGAACACTGTTAAAAGATATATCGATAGAACTTTAGAAATTATTAATTATAAAGGCAAAAGTGTTGATTATATTGGCCGTAGACCTTCAGCTTCAACAGCGACAGGAAATCTTAATAAACACCTTGCGCAACAAAAAGAAATATTAGAAAAGGTCGTAGGGAAAATTAATTAATGTCTAATCAAATAATAGTACCAACACTTGGAGAGTCAGTAACAGAAGCAACAGTCGCTAAATGGTTAAAAAATGAAGGTGACAAAGTTAATGCAGATGAAGCTATTGTAGAATTAGAAACAGATAAAGTTAATGTAGAAGTGCCAGCACCATCTGCTGGAGTTATTGAAAAAATATCCGTTAAAGCAGGCCAAACAGTAAACGTTGGAACTTTATTAGGCACAATTGGTAAAGCATCAGGCGTTTCAAAACCAAGCCCAATAGTTGAAGAAAAAAAATATACGCCACCTCCAAAGAAGCCAGAAGTTGTAAAAACAGAGAAAGTTGTACCAATTAAAAAAGCTGAACCTGTAGAAGAACCTTTAATACTAACTGAAGCTCAAGAAGAAAAACCAGCTCAAGTTAAACCACAAAATAAAATAGTTTCACCTGCAGCAAGAAGATTTGCAGCTGAAGCTAAAATAAATCTTAATGAAGTCAATGGTTCAGGAAGAAATGGAGTAATTTTAAAAGAAGATTTATTAGGTTTAATGGGATCTAAACCAGCACCATCAGACAGAAAAGTAACTCATGGTCCAGAAGAACGAATTAAAATGACTCGTCTAAGGATGACGATAGCAAAAAGATTAAAAGAAGCTCAAGATAATGCAGCTATGTTAACTACATTTAATGAAGTTGATATGAGCACAGTTATTTCTATGAGAAATGAATACAAAGATGAGTTTGTTAAAAGGTATGGAACTAAATTAGGTTTCATGTCATTTTTTGTAAAAGCATGTGTGGTTGGTTTAAAAAATTATCCAGTTATTAATGCTGAGATTCAAGGTGATGAAATAATTTATAAAAATTATTATAACATTAGTATTGCAGTAGGTACCGAAAGAGGTTTGGTAGTTCCAGTTCTTAGAAATACAGATGAAATGTCATTTGCAGACATTGAAAAAAATATTACTTTATTAGGTGAAAAAGCTAGAGACGGAAAAATTGTTATAGAAGATTTACAAGGTGGAACTTTCACAATTACGAATGGCGGTATTTATGGTTCTATGCTTTCAACGCCTATTTTAAATCCACCTCAATCAGCAGTTCTTGGAATGCATAATATTGTTGAAAGACCTATTGTAGTTAATAAAAAAATAGAAATAAGACCAGTAATGTATTTAGCTCTTTCATATGACCACCGTATTATTGATGGTAAGGAAGCTGTTTCGTTTTTGAAAATTGTTAAAGAGTGTCTTGAGGATCCAAGAAGATTATTTTTAAATCTATAAGAGTATGGATAATAATTTTGATGTAATAGTTATTGGTGGAGGGCCTGGAGGTTATGTTTGTGCGATAAGAGCAGCTCAGCTTGGCCTTAAAACTGCGTGTGTAGAATCAAGAGGAGCACTTGGTGGAACTTGCTTAAACGTAGGATGTATTCCTTCTAAAAGTTTGCTTAATTTATCTGAAGCTTATCATAAAGCTCAAAAAGAATATCAATCACATGGTATCGAGTTCACTGGATTAAAGTTGAACTTAGATAAAATGATGGCTAGTAAAAACAAGTCAGTTCAAGCACTTACTAAAGGTATTGAGTTTTTATTTAAAAAAAACAAGGTAACTTATTTAAAAGGTAAGGGTGTTTTGTTTTCGGAAAATGATGTTGTAGTTTATGAAGGTGAGAAAAAAACATCTTATAAATCAAAAAATATAGTCATTGCGACTGGTTCAGTTCCTTCATCTTTGCCAGGTATAGAAATTGATGAAAAAAATATAATTTCATCAACTGGTGCTTTAGAATTAAAAGAAGTTCCAAAGAATCTTATTGTGATAGGTGCTGGAGTAATTGGTCTAGAAATGGGTTCTGTATGGTCTAGATTAGGCTCAAAGGTTACTGTAGTTGAATACCTTGATCACATAACTCCAGGGATGGATAAAGACGTTTCAAATGAATTTCAAAAAATATTAACAAAACAAGGCTTTGAATTTAAATTAAATTCAAAAGTTACATCAGTAACTAATAAAGGCAACCAAGTAGAAGTTACATTTGAAAACAGACAAACTTCAAAAAAAGAAAATTTATTAGCTGATAAAGTCCTAGTTGCTGTTGGAAGAAAACCTTACACAGAAGGTTTAAGTTTAAATAAGCTAGGAGTTAAAAAAGATCAGCAAGGAAGACTGGAAGTAAATGAAAAATTACAAACTTCAGTAAAAAATATTTATGCAATTGGAGACGTGATCAAAGGTCCAATGTTAGCACATAAAGCTGAAGAAGAAGGAATTGCCGTTGCAGAAATAATAGCTGGTCAAGCAGGCCATGTTAATTATGATGTCATACCAGGAGTTATCTATACTTCACCTGAAGTTGCTGTAATTGGAAAAACAGAAGAACAATTAAAAGCAGAAAATGTAAATTATAAAGTTGGAAAATTTCCTTTTCTTGCTAACTCAAGAGCTAAAGTTAATAACGAAACAGATGGTTTTGTAAAAATTCTTGCTGACAGTAAAACGGATAGAGTTTTAGGTGTGCATATGATTGGACCTCATACAGGAGATATGATTGCTGAAATGGCACTTGCAATGGAATTTGGCGCTAGTTCGGAAGATATAGCTAGAACTTGTCATGCTCATCCTACTCACACTGAAGCTGTTAAAGAAGCAGCATTAGCAATCGAAAAAAGAGCAATTCATTTTTAATTGATATAATATCAATTAGACTCAATAAAATAATGAAAGTACCAGTCTTAGTTCCAAAGATATTTAATTTTCCGTTTACCTATGAGACTGGACAATTAAATAATTTAAAACCAGGTGATTTTGTTAAAGTTCCATTTGGAAAAGCTGAAGAAATAGGAGTTGTTTGGGATAAAATACAGCCTTCAGAAAAAAAATTTTCTATTAAAACAATTACTTCAAAAATCGAAGGAGTAAGCATTAATCAATCCTTAATTAAATTCATAAATTTGTTTTCAGATTACAACTTAGTTTCAAAAGGAATGGTTCTGAAAATGTGTATTGGAGACAAAAAAAATATAAGCAAATTTGAGGATATTGAAGAACAAATATTAAAAAAAACTAATAAAAATTTTGTTTTAAACGAGGGGCAAAAAAAAAGTCTTAGCGAAATAAGTAAGCATAATGAAAAATTTGATGTTACTTTATTGCAGGGCATTACAGGATCTGGAAAAACAATAGTTTATTTTTATAGAATTAGAGAGATATTAAAAAAAAATAAACAGGTATTGATACTTTTACCTGAAATTTTTTTAACTAATCAATTTAAAGATCGATTTACAGAATTTTTTGGTTTTGAACCATCTATTTGGCATTCAAAAATCTCTATTAAAAATAAAAGAAAAATTTGGCAAGGAGTTATTAACAAAAAGATAAAATTAGTTATAGGGGCTAGATCTTCACTTTTATTGCCATTTAAAGATTTAGGATTAATTGTTTTAGATGAGGAACATGACTCATCCTACAAACAAGATGAAGGTATAATTTACCATGCAAGAGACATGGCAATTTCAAGAGCATCATTTGAAGATATACCTATTTTATTAGTTTCAGCAGTACCATCTTTAGAGACCTTTAATCATATAAAAAATAAAAAATATAATCATGCATCATTAGTTAAAAGATATAATGATGTTTCATTACCAGAGGCGATTGTAATTAATCTTAATGAAGAAAAAATTGAAAAAGATCATTTTATTAGTTCTAAAACATTAAAGATAGTTAGTGATTATTTAGATAAAAAAGAACAAGTATTATTTTTTTTAAACAGAAGAGGATATGCACCTTTTTTAATATGTAAAAAATGTGGATTTAAACATGTTTGTCCAAACTGCTCTATTTATTTAACTTATCATAAATCAATAAATAAATTAATTTGTCATCACTGTGGTTTGAAATCAAACAAAGAAAAGAAATGTATTGATAAAAAAAATAATTGTGATTTCCGTTTACATGGACCAGGTGTTGAAAAAATTTATGATGAATTAAAATCAATTTTTCCAGATAAAAATATTGAAATTTTTTCAAGTGATTTTTTAAGTAAAAAAGAAAAAACAGAAACTATTATTAAAAAAATTGAAGCAAATAAAATTGATATTATTGTTGGGACTCAGCTAATTTCAAAAGGATTTAATTTTCCAAAACTTAATTGCATAGTTGTTGTAGACGCTGATTTTTCTGGGATGGGTTATGATTTGCGAACTACCGAAAAAAATATTCAGCTTTACAATCAATTAAGTGGAAGAGCTGGAAGGTTCTCAAACAAGTCAACAATTGTTTATCAAACTGCACATCCTTTTAATGAAACATTAGGTGAGGTATTAGAAAATAATCCTGAGAAGTTTTTAGAAAATGAATTGTTAGTTAGACAAAAAAAAAATTTGCCACCTTTTTCAAGATTAATCTCTTTGATTTTATCTTCTCAATCAAGCCAAGAAAGTTATAGAGCTGCACAAGAAATAAAAAAAAGATTAATTAAAATAGAACATTTAGAAGTCTTGGGTCCTATAGAGTCTCCTATTTTTAAGATTAAAAAAAGGTTTAGAACAAGGCTATTATTAAGGACTAAAAAAAACGTTTTAATTCAAAAAAAAATTCGAAAAATAATAGACAATTTAACAATATCTAAAAAAATTAAACTTACAGTTGATGTTGACCCTATTAATTTTAGCTAACGACAGTTATGTATCTTGAAGAGCACTACCCCTTATGGTAGGAAATCCCAACTTTTTCACATTATAAACAAGGAGCATTAAATTGAGTTCAAACAAGTCTTTTTCAGCTGAAACAGCTAATCGTTATGCATTAGCTTTATATGAACTCGCTTCGGAAAACTCTGAACTAGAAGCTGTTGAAAAAAACATAAAAGATTTATTAGAAGTTTATAAAAGCAACGTTGATTTAGAAAATTTCATAAAAAATCCGACACAATCTCAATCCAATCAACTGAAAGTAGTTGGTGAATTATCTAAAAAAATGAGTCTATCTAAAATAACAAATAACTTTTTATCAATTTTAGTAAGTAAAAGAAGAATTTTCTTTTTAAAAACTATATTTCAGAGCTTTTTATCTCTAGTTGCTAAAAAAAAAGGAGAATTAAAAGCTTCATTAGTATCATCAAAGAATTTATCTCAAGAAGAACTAAATAGTTTAAACAAAGAAATTTCCCAAGTTGTTGGAACTACTGTAAGCTTTGATTATAAAGTCGATGAGAGTCTTATAGGAGGTTTGCAGATGCAGCTTGGAAGTTTAATGGTAGATACTTCAATTAAAAATAAACTAAAAAAATATCAACAAATAATGTTAGAGGTCTAAAATGCAAATTAATCCGTCAGAAGTTACAAAAATATTAAAAGAACAAATTAAAAATTTTGGAGAAAAGGCAGAAGTTTCTGAAATAGGTAAAGTTTTATCTGTTGGAGACGGTATCGCTCGGGTATTTGGTTTAGACAATGTTCAAGCTGGAGAGATGGTTGAGTTTGAAGATGGATCAAAAGGAATGGCATTAAACTTAGAAAACGAAAACGTTGGTGTTGTAATTTTTGGAGATGATAGAAAAATAACTGAAGGAAGCACAGTTAAAAGAACAGGAGCGATTGTAGACGCGCCAGTTGGAAAAGAATTATTAGGTAGAGTATTGGATGGTCTTGGAAATCCAATTGATGGAAAAGGAAATTTAAGTGATAAGATTGAAAGAAAAAGAGTTGAGGTTAAAGCTCCAGGAATTATTCCAAGAAAATCAGTTAGTGAACCAATGCAAACTGGTCTTAAAGCTATTGATACATTAATTCCAGTAGGAAGAGGTCAAAGGGAATTAATTATTGGAGATAGACAAACAGGTAAAACGGCTGTTGCGATTGATACTATTATAAATCAAAAAGCAGTTAACGAATCTAACGATGAAAAGAAAAAATTATATTGTATCTATGTAGCAATCGGCCAAAAAAGATCTACCGTTGCTCAGATTGTAAAAACTTTAGAAGATGCAGGAGCAATGAAATATACTACAGTTGTTGCGGCAACTGCTTCAGACTCTGCTCCTTTGCAATTTTTAGCTCCTTATACTGGCTGTACTATTGGTGAATACTTTAGAGATAATGGTATGCATGCATTAATTATTTATGACGATTTGTCAAAACAAGCAGTGGCTTATAGACAAATGTCATTATTATTAAGAAGACCTCCTGGACGAGAAGCTTACCCTGGAGACGTATTCTATTTACATAGTAGATTGCTAGAAAGAGCTGCAAAATTAAATGATGCAAATGGAGGTGGTTCTTTAACTGCTCTGCCTATAATAGAAACTCAAGCAGGTGACGTGTCTGCTTACATTCCTACAAACGTAATTTCTATTACAGATGGACAAATATTTTTAGAAACTCAATTGTTTAACCAAGGTATTAGGCCGGCAGTTAACGTAGGTTTATCTGTTTCAAGGGTAGGTTCTGCAGCACAAACTAAAGCCATGAAAAAAGTAGCTGGTTCTATTAAGCTAGAATTAGCGCAATACCGTGAGATGGCTGCTTTTGCACAGTTCGGTTCAGACCTTGATGCGGCAACACAAAAATTACTAAATCGAGGAGCTAAACTTACTGAACTACTTAAACAGAATCAGTACTCACCATTAACAGTAGCTGAACAAGTTATCTCAGTTTTTACAGGTGTAAGAGGTTACTTGGATGATGTTGATTTAAGTAAAGTTAAAGAGTTTGAAACTGGAATTATTGAAAAAGTTAAAAGTGAAAAAAGTGAAATAATTAGCGCTATCGAGTCTTCTGGCAATTTAGAAAAAGATACAGAAGAAGCATTAGCAAAAATTATTCAAGACTTTAAAAATAGTAAAAAATAGAAAATGGCTAGTTTAGACGATTTAAGAAAAAGAATTGCTAGTGTTAAGTCTACTCAAAAGATTACAAAAGCAATGAAAATGGTGGCTGCAGCAAAATTAAGAAAAGCCCAAGAAAGCGCTGAAAAGGGAAGACCTTACAGTGAAAAAATGCACAATATAATTCTAAACTTAACAGATTCTATTAGCGATCCTTCAAACGCACCTAAACTTTTAGTTGGAACTGGTAAAGATGAAACTCATTTATGTGTAGTAATGACATCTGACAGAGGTTTGTGTGGAGGGTTTAATTCAAATATTTGCAGAAAGGCAAAGAGTTATTTTTCAAATATTTTATCTGAAGGAAAAAAACTAAAAATTATTACAATTGGTTCAAAAGGTCACGATCAGCTTAAAAGGGAGTATGGAAAATATATTGTTAAAAAATTAAGTTTCAAAGATAAAAAGAAAATCACTTTTAATGAAGCAAACGAAGTTGGTAAAATTATTATTGAATTATTTGATAAAGATGAATTTGATAAATGTGTTTTATTTTATAACAATTTTAAAAATGTAGTTACGCAAATTCCACAGGCGCAACAGATTATTCCTGCAGAGAAAAAAGAAAAAGAAAAAAATCAAAATGAAAATTTTTATGAATTTGAACCAGATGAAGATGAAATTTTAGAGGATTTATTACCAAAAAATATATCAACGCAAGTTTTTAGAGCCTTTTTAGAAAATTCAGCAAGCGAACAAGGATCTAGAATGACAGCAATGGACAACGCAACACGAAATGCTGGAGATTTAGTAAATAAATTAACAATCGTTTATAATAGAAGCCGTCAAGCTGCTATTACTAAAGAATTAATAGAAATAATATCAGGAGCAGAGAGTCTATAATTATGAGCAAAAATGGAAAAGTTACACAAATAATTGGTGCAGTAGTTGACGTAAGTTTTGAGGGTGAGCTACCAGAAATTTACACAGCCTTAGAAGTTAATAACCAGGGAAATAAATTAATTTTAGAAGTAGCACAACATTTAGGAGAGGGCGGAGTTAGAACTATCGCCATGGACTCTACAGAAGGTTTAAAAAGAGGTGACCAAGTAATCAACACAGGAGCTCCTATAAGTGTACCAGTAGGACCAGAAACTCTTGGAAGAATTATCAATGTAATTGGTGAACCAATAGATGATAGAGGACAAGTTAAGACAAAAGAAAAATGGCCGATACATAGACAAGCTCCTAAATTTACAGATCAAGCAACAGAAACAGAAATGCTTGTTACGGGAATTAAAGTTATTGACTTATTAGCGCCTTACGCAAAAGGTGGAAAAGTAGGTTTATTTGGTGGTGCCGGTGTAGGTAAAACGGTTACTATTATGGAATTAATTAATAACGTTGCTAAAGCACACGGTGGTTTCTCAGTGTTCGCAGGAGTTGGAGAGCGTACAAGGGAAGGAAATGACCTTTACCATGAGATGATAGAATCTGGAGTAATCAAACCAGATGGATCAGGTTCAAAAGCTGCCTTAGTTTACGGGCAGATGAATGAACCTCCTGGAGCCAGAGCCAGAGTAGCCTTAACTGGATTAACAGTTGCTGAATATTTTAGAGATCAAGAAGGTCAAGATGTATTATTATTTATAGATAATATTTTCAGATTTACTCAAGCCGGATCAGAGGTGTCGGCTCTTTTAGGACGTATTCCATCAGCTGTAGGTTATCAACCAACGTTAGCTACAGATATGGGAAATCTTCAAGAAAGAATTACATCTACAAGCAAAGGATCAATCACATCTGTGCAAGCTATTTATGTACCTGCCGATGACTTAACGGATCCAGCGCCAGCCACATCGTTTGCTCACTTAGATGCAACTACAGTATTATCTAGACAAATTGCTGAATTAGGAATTTATCCAGCTGTAGATCCATTAGATTCTACTTCTAGAATTTTGGATCCACGAATAGTCGGTGAAGAACATTATAGAGTAGCTAGAGAAGTACAAAAAATATTACAAGCATATAAATCTTTACAAGATATTATTGCAATTTTAGGTATGGATGAATTATCTGAAGAAGATAAGTTAACAGTTGCAAGAGCCAGAAAGATTATGAGATTCTTATCTCAACCTTTCTTTGTAGCTGAAGTATTTACAGGTTCACCAGGAAAATTAGTTGATCTAGAGTCAACCATAAAAGGTTTCGACGCTATCTGTAAAGGTGAGTATGATCATTTACCAGAATCAGCTTTTTATATGGTTGGACCAATTGAAGAAGCCGTAGCTAAAGCTGAAAAAATGGCTCAAGACACTAAGTAATAATGTCAGATATTTTTAATTTAGAAATAATTAGCCCTGATAAAACTTTACTTAAATCAGAAACTAAAGAAGTTACACTACCAGCCTATGAAGGTCTTTTAACAATTTTGAAAGACCATGTTTCATTAGTTACTTTTTTAAGACCAGGTTTTATAGAGGTAGAGGTAAGCGGTAAATTAGAAAAATATTATGTAGAAGATGGTACAGTTGAATTTTTTGATAATAAATTATTAGTTTTATCCTCAACGGTTATTAAATTAGAAAATTTATCAAAGGAAAAAATTAATGAGTTAATTGATGAATCAAAAACATTACTACAAAATTCAGAAATTAAAGATAAAGAAAAATACATCTTAACTCATAAGTTAGAAACACTTCAGCAAATCAATTAAGTATTTTATTTAATTCTTCTAATATCTTTTTATAAATATTTTTTTTAAAAGGAACTATTACTTCTGGCAAATCTTTCATATTTAACCACTTCCATTCAATAAATTCAGGATTTTTTGTATTGATGTTAATTTCATTGTCATCGCCTAAAAATTTAACAAAAAACCACCTTTGTTTTTGTCCTCTATATTTACCTTTCCATATTTTACCTAATAAATCAGGAGGCAAATCGTAAGTAAGCCATTCATTTAACTCTTTAATAATTTTAATGGATTTAATACTTGTTTCTTCATAAAGCTCTCTTTTCATTGCAGTAAGATAATCTTCATTTTCATCAACACCACCTTGTGGCATCTGCCAAAAGTTAGCGGGATTATCTTTTCTTTTACCTACAAAAATTTGATTATGAGAGTTTAAAACAACAATTCCAACACCCATTCTTAATGGTAAGGTGCTTTTAATCATTTATGATTTTAATAATTTAACCGCGTAATCTAATTGATTATCTGTTTCAGTATTAATTCTAAAATTATCTCCAGTTTCCTCAACAAATATATCTGGCATCACTCCTACATCAGAAATCGATTTACCTGATGGTAAATAATATTTTGAAATAGTCAGCCTTATACCACCACCATTTTTAAGGGGTATAATAGATTGCACAGAGCCTTTACCGTAAGAGTGCTCACCTAAAATTGTTGCTCTTTTGTGATCTTTTAGAGCACCAGATACAATTTCTGAAGCGGAAGCAGAACCATTATTGATGAGAACAATGAGCGGTTTACCATGTATCTCGTCACCTTTTTTTGAGAAGAATCTTCTTGTTTCACTTATCCTTCTTCCTTTTGTAGAAACAATTTCTCCATCCTCAAGAAAAAAATCTGTAATACTAATTGCTTGAGTTAAAAGTCCACCAGGATTATTTCTTAAATCAAGGATATAGCCGTTAAGTTTATTATCTTTCTCAAATTTTTTAATATGCTTAAGTAATTGTTCATCACTGTTTTCATTAAAAGATTTTAATCTTAAATATCCAACTTCATTTTTAGTTCCTAAAATTTTTGCTTCTACAGATCTCACTTCTATAATGGCTCTTTTAATTTTAAACTCTAGGGCTTTCCTTTCGTTTCTTCTTCTTACTGTGAGTGTAATTTCTGAGCCAACTGGGCCACGCATAAGTTCTACAGCTTCTGTTAAAGTTTTTCCTTGTACTTGTTCGTTATTAATTCGAACTATGTAATCACCTGCTTTAATTCCAGCTTTAGCAGCAGGTGTATCATCAATAGGTGAAATGACTTTTACAACTCCAGATTCCATTCCAATTTCTATACCTAGACCTCCAAATTCACCTTTCGTATCGGTTTGCATACCTTCAAAAGATTTAGGACTCATATAAGCTGAATAAGGGTCAAGTGATTGTAGAACTCCATTAATCGCTGAGTCCATTACTTCAGCTTGGTCTACTTCATCTACATACTCTTGTTTAATCGTTTGTAAGACCTCACTAAATAAATCAATTTTTTCATATAATTCATTAGTGTTTTTTGATTTTACGTAATTTGGATTACTAACAAATAGTAGAGAAACTAAGAAAGTAGTAATTATTATTTTTTTCATATCAATGCTTTTTCTTTTGGAATTGGTTCTGACCACATTTTTTCTAAATCATAAAATTCTCTTTTTTCTGGATGAAATAGATGAATAATAATGTCTAGAGCATCGACTAGTTTCCAATCATTGCTTTCTTTACCTTCTATTCTACAATCATTAAGTCCAATTTTTTTTAATTCTGTTACAAGGTTTTCAGCTAAAGATTGTAGGTGACGCGATGAGGTTCCTGATGCAATAATCATATAATCAGCTATGTAAGATTTTTTTTTAAGATCAATAGAAACTATATCTTTTGCTTTATTGTTATCTAGAATTGTTTCTATAAGGTTTTTAATTTCGCTAATCTTCATTAAAAAAGATTTTCTTTTTTTCTAATTTCTGTTGATGAAATATTAATTAATTTATTTTTAATGAATTTAATATTTTTCACTTTTTTAGTTATAACAGATTTTCTAGCTCTTTTATCATAGTCTTTTCTTGAAAAAACTACAATTTTAACTAATTTTACAAGTTCTTTCCAACTTTTCCATTTATGAAATTGTATTAAATTATCTGATCCAATAATTAAAAAAAATTCGGCATTTTTATATTTTTTTTTTAAGTACTTTATAGTGTTAAAAGTTCTTGAAGATTTAACTCTATTTTCATAGCAATTAACTTTAATTTTACTATTTTTTTTAATCAAACTTTTAGATTTTTTTATTCGTGCAGATAAAGAAAAGTAAGTTTTACTTTTAAACGGGTTTTTTTTTGTAATACACCACAACAAAAGATTTAATTTTAATTTTTTGATTGCAATTTTAGATATTTCTAAATGGCCATAATGAGGAGGATCAAAGCTTCCACCAAACACTCCAATTTTGTACTGATTGGTTTTGAGCATTATGAATTATGATCTAATAGTACCCTTTCCAGAAACAACATACTTATAGGAAGTAAGTTGCTTAATACCCACAGGACCTCTTGGGGGTAGTTTATTAGTTGAAATTCCAATTTCGCCACCAAAACCAAATTCTCCTCCATCTGCAAATTGTGTAGAAGCATTATGCATAGCTATTGAACTATTTACACCTTTCAAAAAAATTTCTGCTGTTTTTTTGTTTTGAGTAATAATACTGTCAGTGTGCATTGTTCCATATTTTAAAATATGATTTTTTGCTTCATTAACGCCATTAACAACCTTAACAGATATTTTTGCATCTAGGTATTCAGTTTTCCAATCTTTTTCTTTTGCTGGTTTAAATTTATTACCAAAAATTTTATTTATAGTTTTATCAGCTATGATTTCACATCCTAAAGATGTTAGTTTATTTATTATTGGTAAAGCTAATCTAGTAAGTCGCGCTTTATCAATTAAAAGAGTTTCTACTGCTCCACAAATACTTGTTCTTCTCATTTTTGCATTAGCAACTACTTTAGTTGCCATTGAAATATCAGCGTCCCTATCAACATAAATATGGCATAAGCCTTCTAAATGACCAATTACATGAACTCTTGATAGCTGTTGAACTTTTTTTACAAGTTCTTTCCCACCTCTTGGAACTATAACATCAATGTACTGCGCCATATTTGAAAGAAGATAATTGACTATTTTTCTGTCTTTATTCTCTATAAATTGAACACAGTTCTTATTAATTTTATTGGCCACTAGAGATTTTCTAAATAAATCTGCTAAAATTTTATTTGAATTAAAAGCTTCTGAACCACCTCTTAAAATTGCACAATTTCCTGATTTAAAACAAAGTGCAGAAACATCAGCAGTTACATTTGGTCTACTTTCATAAATTACACCAATAACACCTATAGAAGTACTTACCTTTTTTATTTTAAGGCCATTAGGTCTTTTCCAAGACTCTAAAGTTTTATTTATAGGATCTTGAAATTTAATAATCTCGTTAATTGAATGTCTTATTCCATCTATTTTTTTATCATTTAGAATTAAACGATCTACTAAATGTTTTCTTTTCACATTCTTCACATCTATAGAATTTTTTTTGACTATTAGATTTTTATTTTTTTTTATAAGATTATTGTACTCAGCAAGCACTTTATTAATTTTTTTTGAATCTAATTTTTCAAATTCATTTAACGCTTTTCTTGCATTGATACCTATTAGCTGAATTTTGTTCATAAAATTACTATATCGTCTTTGTGTAAAATTTCTGATTTACTTGGATAACCAAGCGACTGTTCAATTTGGCTTGTTTGTAAACCTTTAATTTTATCAATCTCATTTGAATTAAATGAGGACAATCCTCTTGCAATTTCATTATCGTTTTTGTCAATAATCAAAATATTATCACCTTTATTAAATTTTCCTATTACTTTAGTAATACCTGCAGGCAATAAACTTTTTCCTGATTTAATTGCCGTGCACGCTCCATCGTCGATACATATTTTTGCTGTAGATGACAAAGAACTTATAATCCATTTTTTTCTAGCATCTAGTTGAGATATTTTTGGTTCAAACCAAGTAAATAATTTAGATTTATTTAATTTTATGATTGGATTGGAATTTTTGCCATTTCCAATAATCATATTACAACCAGCATTCATACAAATTTTTGCAGCTTCTAATTTAGTTAGCATACCGCCAGACCCGTAAGCGTTAATTTTTTTATCAACTAAAGATAATATTTTATTATCAATTGAGGTGACTTTTCTTATAAGAGACTTTTTGTTTGAAATATTTTCATAAAGACCGTCTACATCTGACAAAATAATTAGCAAATCAGCTCCAATAATTTGTGCTACTCTAGCAGCTAGTCTGTCATTATCTCCGTACTTAATTTCCGATGTTGCAGTTGTATCATTTTCATTTACAACTGGCACAGCACCAATTTTGAAAAGGTTTTCAAAAGTTCTTTTTGCATTTAAGGCTCTTCGTCTTTGTTCAGTATCATCAGGCGTTATAAGTATTTGACCAATATTAATTTTATTTTTTGCAAATATTTTTTGAAATTCATTAACTAATTGAATTTGTCCTATAGATGCGAGTGCTTGACTCATTTCAAGTTTAATTCTCTTGTCTTTAATTTTTAGAAACTTTTGTCCTAATGCTATTGCTCCTGAAGAAACAATTACAACTTCTTGGTTATTTTTTTTTAATTGTTTAATGTCTTTAATAAGACTCAGTGCCCATTTTTTCTTAAAGTTTCCTTTAGAGTCCACAATCGTAGAGGAGCCTAACTTAATTACAATTTTTTTTGCATTATTTATGAACATTTTTTAATAAAATTTTTCTAAGATTTGTTAAATTATTATCAGCAACTACTGAAATAATCTCAAATTTTTTTTTAGTTTTATTTTTAAAAGTTTTTAATTTATTTTTTATATCTTTTTCTTCTAATAAATCAGATTTATTAAATACAATAATTTCTTTTTTTTTTGCTAAATTTTCATCGTATTTTTCTAATTCTTTTCTTATTTGGAAGTAATTTTCTACGAGATACTCTTCTGAAATATCTATTAGATGTAATAATATTTTACATCTTTCTATATGTCTTAAAAATTTATCTCCCAAACCCACACCTTCATGTGCACCCTCTACAAGACCAGGTATATCTGCTAAGGTTACTTCTTTGTTATCGTAATAAGAAACTCCAAGGTTTGGATCCAAAGTAGTAAATGGATAGTTAGCTATTTTAGGTCTTGCTCTTGTAATAGCAGCAAGAAGACTTGACTTACCAGCGTTTGGTAGACCAATGATGCCTACATCTGCAATTACTTTTAATTGGAGCCATACCCAAAATTCTTCTCCAGTTTTTCCATTTGTTTTTTTAGTCGGCGCTCTATTTGTAGAACTTTTGAATCTTACATTTCCTAAACCATGTCTGCCACCAGCGGCAACCAAATACCTTTCTTTATTTTTTGTAAAATCATAGATAAGAGTATTGTTATCCTCTTCATAAATTTGTGTACCAACTGGAACTTTAATAACTAAATCTTTACCAGCTGCTCCAGTTCTTTTTCTTTTAGTTCCTGGCTTTCCATCCTCTGCTTTGAAATGCTGCGCATATCTAAAGTCAATTAAAGTATTTAAATTTCTCTCAGCTTCAAAAATGATTGAACCACCATCCCCACCATCACCTCCATCGGGTCCTCCAAATTCAATAAATTTTTCTCTTCTAAAACTTGCTGAGCCTGGCCCACCATTACCAGCTTTTATATAAATTTTTGCTTGATCTAAAAATTTCATTTTGGAATAAATATAAATAACCTAAGTTACTTATATGCTTAATTGGGGATTACAGAAACAAAAGTTCTGTTTAATTTAGATTTTTTAAATTTAACTTTACCTTTTACTAAAGAAAATAAAGTGTGGTCTGTACCCATTCCAACATTCTCTCCAGGATGGATTCTAGTTCCTCTTTGTCTAACTATAATATTTCCAGGCACAACACTTTGCTCACCATAGATTTTTACCCCAAGTCTTCGACCCGCACTATCTCGTCCATTTCGCGATGAGCCACCGGCTTTTTTCGTTGCCATATTATATTCCTATTTTTTAACCTCTTTTTTTGCAGCTTGTTTTGTTTCTTTTATTTTTGGTTCTTGAGGTTTAGCTTCTGCAATAACTTTTCCATCTTTAGACAATATTTTTGTAATTTGTATTTTTGAATGCCTTTGTCTATGGCCATTCATTTTTCTTGAATGTTTTCTTCTTCTTTTATGAAAAACTTTTATTGTACGATCTTTTACTAAATCTAATAATTTTGCTTCTACTACCGCACCTTGTATCGTTGGATTGCCAACTTCAGTATTTTTATCATCGTTTAATAGCAAGATATTTTTAAACTGAATAATTTTACCTTTTTCAGCATTAAGTTTTTCTATTTCTATAATCTTACTAGCAGACGCTTTATATTGTTTTCCGCCAGTTTCAAAAATTGCAAACGACATAAATTCTCTTTTTTTAAAAGTACCGCAATATAGCTGTTAAGAAACTCAAGTCAAGACAGTATAAACTAGAAACTATCCTTTAAATCTCTAAGTTTTTTGAAAATATCTAACTCTTTTGCATTTATCATACCAAGTGATTTTTTGACAGATTCTTCATTACATCTTAAAAAAATATTTGAGTTTAGTTCATCTTTAATAGTTGTAGGAATTGTAGGTAATTTATTTTTTATTCTTGAGTCAATCCAATTTTTTTTGTTATTTAAAAAATCGTTATTTTCATATTGGTAGCAAAATTCTAAATTTTTTTTTGTATATTCATGACCGCAATAAATTTTTGTTTCTTTTGGTAATTGTTTAATTTTATTAAGTGAGTTAAGCATTTCAGAATAAGTTCCTTCAAAAACTCTACCACAACCTAAGGAAAACAAAGTATCTCCAGTAAAAATAATTTTTTCTTTTTCAGAAAAATAACAGATGTGTCCCAATGTGTGTCCTGGCACTAAAATAATCTTAAAATTAATCTCTCCAAAATCAAAACCATCTTCATTATTTAGAGCTATATCAATACCTGGTATTCTATTTATATCTACTTTTGAACCTATAATTTTACAGTTATATTTTTTTTTCAAATCTATATTGCCTCCTGTGTGATCATAGTGGTGATGAGTATTCAATATAAAATCTATTTTTTTAAATTTATCATTAATAAATTTATTAATAGGATTAAATTCAGATGGGTCTACTACTGCTACAAGCTTAGAGTTTGTCTCCTCCAATACATAGCTATAATTATCTTGAAGACATTTTATTGTGTATATGTTTAACATTTTAACTTATCAAGAATATTCCAACTTCAGATAATAGATTTTTCATCTCTAAGTTCAGCCGGTTAATTGAAGAAATTTTTTCGTCATTTATTCCAATTATTTTTTCAATTTTGATATTTTTATCACCGCAAAATTCATAAAAATCTTTAATAGTACACATATGTAGGTTCGGAGTATTGTACCAAGTATTTGGTAATGATTTAGTAACAGGCATTCTTCCAAAAAATAATAAGCTTGTTCTAACTTTCCAATAACCAAAATTTGGAATTGAAACTATTACGTATTTTCCAATTCTTAATAAATGATCTAGTACATTCTCAGGGTTATAAAAGGCTTGAAGTGTTTGACTTAAAATAACAAAGTCAAAAGATTTATTAGGAAATTGACCTAACTCATTTTCAGCATTACCTTCAATAACTGATAAACCTTTAGAGATACATTTTTTGACATTTTCTTCCTCTAATTCTATGCCTCTTGCATCGATATCTTTTTCTTGGATTAAAGATTGCATAAGCGAACCATCTCCACATCCAACATCAAGTATTCGGGCCTGATTAGGTATTAGATTTGATATGATTTTAAATTCTATTTTCATTTTTAAATAATTCAAAGTTTGAGTCTAAGAAACTTTTAATTGTTTTTAGAAACTCAGGCTCATCCACTAGAAAAGCATCATGTCCTTTATCAGTTTTTATTTCAGCGAAAGCTACATTTGCACCTGATGCATTAAGAGCAATTACAATCTCTTTGCTATTTTTTGTAGGATAAAGCCAATCAGAAGAAAAAGAGATAACTAAAAATCTGGTTTTATTATTTTTAAAAGCTTCAGTTAATCCATTCTTAAATTGTTTTGAGAGGTCAAAGTAATCTAATGCTCTAGAAATATATAAATAAGAGTTAGCATCAAATCTCTCTACAAAAACATTGCCTTGATGTCTCAAATAGCTTTCGATTTGAAAATCTGGATCAAACGAAAACTCTATATCTTGTTTCTCGTGTAACTTTCTTCCAAATCTTTCCTGTAACCCACTATCTGACATGTAAGTTATATGACCAGCCATTCTAGCGACAGCTAAACCATTTTTAGGAAATTTTTGTTCATCGTAATAGTTTCCATTTTCCCACTGAGGGTCGGCCATAATAGCCTGTCTAGCTAATTCATTTAATGCAATTTGTTGTGCATTATGACTTGCAGTACAAGCGATAGGAACTGCTGAAAAACTTTTTTCAGGATACAATGTACAAAATTGTAGTAATTGCATACCACCCATAGAACCACCAAGTACAGATAATAATTTTTTAATTCCTAAATGATCGAGTAAAGATTCTTGAGCAACCACCATGTCTTTAATAGTGATAAATGGAAAATTTAAACCATAGGGTTTATTAGTTTCTTTATTTATGCTTTTAGGACCTAAAGAACCCATGCAGCCACCTAAAACGTTTGCACAAATAACAAAATATTTATTTGTATCGATTGCTTTTCCAGGACCTACAGCTGTTGACCACCATCCTTCTTTTTTTGTTATAGGATTAGTATTGGTTACAAATTGATCTCCAGTTAATGCGTGAAAAACTAAAATTGCGTTATTCTTTGACTCATTCAATTTTCCATAAGTTTCATAGGCAAGCGGAAAATCTTGTAAGGTTTTACCACTATCTAATAATAATGGTTTTTTTATTATAATATGTTTTATGTCTTTTAACGTATAGTCCATATAAAAAAAAAGCCCAGCTAAACTGGGCAGGACCCTGTTTAGCGAATTTTATTTAGCGCCCGCAATTTGGATAAATCAGCGCTAAGGATTTGTACTAAATAGGAATAATGTTGTCAATTTTATTACTGTAAAATAGTAGATAGCAATAATATTACTTTTTATATAAGAACCTATAAATTATGAAATTACCATTAGCTAAAAAACTTAATGCTGAAAAATATGTTGCCGGTTTAAGTTTGTTTAAACAAAAAATGGCAAAGATAAAATTATCAGCTAATGAGTGTGCTTTAGGCCCAAGCCCAAAAGCGACCAAAGAATATTTAAAAGTTTCAAAAAATTTTAAGAGGTATCCAGACTCCGATGGTACCTTTTTACGAAAAACTATAGCTAAAAAACACAGATTAGATCCTAATCGAATAATTTTAGGTGCTGGATCAGATCAAATATTTGAATTTATTTGTAGAGCATTTTTAAGCAAAAATGACGAAGTTATTGTGCCAAAGTATAGTTTTATTATTTACAGAATATACAGCAAACTAAATTATGCAAAAATAATCTACTCCAAAGAAGAAAATTATAAAATATCAGTAAAAGATATTCTTGCAAAAGTTACAGCTAAGACAAAAATTGTTTTTTTAGCAAATCCAAATAATCCTACAGGTACTTATTTGAATAAAAAAGAAGTTAAATATTTAAGAAAAAAATTAAGAAGCAATATACTTTTAGTTATTGATGATGCTTATTTTGAATATATAAATTTTAAAGATTACGATTCTGGATTAAAATTATTTTCTAATTCAAAAAATGTAATTGTTACACGTACATTTTCAAAAGTTTATGGTCTAGCAGGTTTAAGAATAGGTTGGGGGTATTCTTCAAAAAATATTATAGATTCTTTAAATAAAGTTAAACCACCTTTTAATATAAGTCGACCAGCTTTATTTGCAGCAACAGCAGCCATCCAAGATACAAAATGGTTAAATAAAGAACTAAAACATGTAAGAAATTGGTCAAAAAAATTTTTTAACGTTTTTCAAAGTTTAAATATTGAAACAAATTTTAGTGGTACAAATTTTTTATTAATAAATTTTGATAGAGTAAAAATAACCTCAAAACAGGCTTTTATAGCTTTAGCCAAGAAAGGTATTCTTTTGAGACAAATGGAAGTTTATGATATTAAAAATTCATTAAGAGTGACAGTAGGTAGCTCAAATGAAAATAGAAAATTTATTACAGCAATTAAAAAAGTAGTTAATGTTTAATACCATATCAATTATCGGCTGTGGTTTAATTGGATCTTCTATTTTAAGAGGAGTAAATAAAAATAATTTAGCCTCCGAAGTCAGAGTGTTTGATTTTTCAAAAGATGTTGGAGCTTTTTTAAAAAAAGAAAATTTATGCTCTAATATTTATAACGATATTAGACAATGTGTTACTAATTCAGATTTAATTATAATTGCTACGCCTTTAAGTTCTTACAAAGAAATTATCTTATCTATAAAAGATCATCTTAAAGAAAATGTTATTCTAACGGACACCGGTTCAGTAAAAAAAGAAGTAATTAAGATAATACATAATATGAACCTAAAAAACGTTCATTGGATTCCTTCCCACCCGATAGCGGGCACTGAAGAAAGTGGCCCCAAAGCAGGTTTTGAAGAGATGTTTCAAGATCGTTGGTGTATAATATCTCCACCTGAAAACTCAGATCAAAAAATAATAGATGCTTTGAAAAAGTTTTGGGAAACACTGGGAAGTAAAGTACGAATTATGTCCGCAAGCGAGCATGATCAAATACTTTCTATTACAAGCCATTTACCTCATGCAATTGCTTACAATATTGTTAGAACTGTAATGAATGTCGAAGATAAGCTCAAACAAGAAGTCATTCAGTATAGTGCGGGAGGCTTAAGAGATTTTACGAGAATCGCAGCATCAAATCCTTTGATGTGGAGAGATATTTTTTTAGACAATAGCGAAAATATTGTAAAGGAATTAGATAATTTTTTAGGAAAAATAGAAGAGTTAAAAAAAGCAATTCAAGATAAGAATGGCGATAAATTGTATCAAATTTTTAATGCTACCAAAGAATTAAGAAAAGAAATCATTAAAGCAGGACAAGATACTAATAAACCTGGTTTTGGTAGAAAATAATTAATTAAAATTATTTATTTCAGAATATATTTTATTTTCTAAAGTTTTTGTAAATTCTTCTTTATTTAATCCTGGTTCAATAGGTTCTAAAAAAGATACATGTATATTGCCAGGAAATTTTTTAAATCCAGTTTTTGGCCAAACTTTCCCACTATTTAAAGCTATTGGAACACATGGCATGTTTAATGCTTCATAAATTCTGCCTACACCTTTTTTAAAAGGAGAACGGTCTTCCACAGGCAGTCTAGTACCTTGAGGAAAAATTAATAATGGACGGTTATTTGTTTCAAGTGTTTTTTTAACTTTATCAAAAAAACCTAAATTTTCTTTAGTTGTAGTATTTCTTATAATTTCAATTGAACCTATTTTTCTTAAATACCATCCAAATAAAGGTATTTTTAAAAGTTCTTTCTTTAAAATAAATATTGGAAAATCAACAGGTGCTTGCAAAACAAAAGTTTCGAACATTGATTGGTGTGCAGAAGCTAAAAAGAAACGTTTATTTTTTTTTAAGTTTTCTAAACCATTAAAAATAACTTTTGTGCCTAAAAAAATTCTTAAAATAAATATAATATAGTAAGCTAATATTTTACCAAAAATCAAAGTAACTTTACTTGGCAATATTAATGCAGGAATAGCGATTAAAAAAACAAATATGATTCCAAGATATAAAAAAAAATTGAATAATAAAGATCTGATATTTTGCATTAAGCTTTAATTAATTTAAGCAAATCTTGTTTTTTTCTAATTATTTTATAAGTTTTATTTTTAACAATTATTTCAGCTATTAAAGGTTTTGTATTATAATTTGATGACAATGAGGAACCATAGGCACCAACATCTTTAATGGCCATATAGTCACCCTCGGCTATTTTTTGGTAGTTTTTGAATTGATTAAATTTACAAGTTGTTTCGCAAATCGGTCCTACAAATTCTATTAATCCAGAATATTTTTTATTACTTTTAATTAATGGAATTATGTCATGGTATGCATCATATAAAGCCGGTCTCATAAAATCATTCATACCAGCATCTAAAATGGCAAAAGTTTTTTTTGTTCCTTTTTTAATATATTGAACTTTATTTATAAGGATACCTGCATTGCCAAGAATAAATCTGCCTGGCTCAAAAATAATTTTACAATTAATTTTTTTTTGAAATTTTTGTACCAGTTTAGAGTATCGAGATAGATTGATCTCTTTTTGATGACTTTGGTAATTGATTCCAAAACCGCCACCTAAATCAACATATTTTAAATTAATATTATTTTTTAAAATAATTGAAGTTAATATATTGAGAGTTTTTTGATAAGGAATATCACTTAAAATTTGACTCCCAATGTGAACACTTAAAGCATCAATTTTAAGACTGTTGAATGCAGCTTTATTTTTATAAATATTTAAAAATTCTTTAATTGAAATTCCAAATTTATTTTCAGCTTTTCCAGTAGAGATTTTTTTATGAGTTTTAGCATCAACATCAGGATTGATTCTAAAACCCACTGATATTTTTTTATTAAGTTTTTTAGCTATTTGATTAATAAGTCTAGCTTCGCTTTCAGACTCGATGTTGATTAATAAAATATTTTTTTTTATAGCTAATTGAATTTCATCAGCTGTTTTACCAACTCCAGAGAATACAATTTTATTAGGTTTAATGCCTGATTTAATCGATTTTAGTAGTTCACCACCAGATACAACATCTGCGCCAGCACCTAAATTTCCTAATAATTTTAAAATAAAGTGATTGGTATTTGCCTTAGTTGCAAAACAAATCAAAGGGTTAATATTTTTAAAGTTTTTTTTAAAGTTTTGAAAATTATTTTCAATTTGCCTTTGCGAGTACAAGTAAAATGGAGTCTTATTATTTTTTATAATGGAAGACACAGATAGCCCTTCAACATGGAGTTTGTTTTTAACGTATCTGAATTGGCTCATATTTGTTTAAGAAACCGTAGACAAAAAAGATGAGTAAACTTTTCCTTGATATTGTGGATCTGATTTTTTTCCACATCCTTGCATAATTAAAAAGCTAAAAATTAAAAGAAATATTAGTTTCATTTGTTATTTTTTTTATACATTTTTATCATTTTTTTTATATTACCTAAAGATGTTCCACCGTAAGAAGTTTTAGTATTTACTGAATTTTTAACATCAAAAATTTTTAAAACTTTAAAGTCCAGGTCTTTGTAAAATTTTTTGCACTCTTGTAATGTTAATTCATTAAGAGTTTTTTTATTTTTTTCTGCGTAGTTAACTAAACTAGAAGAAATACCGTAAGCTTGTCTGAAAGGAAGATTTTTTTCTTTAACAAGATAGTCCGCAAAGTCTGTAGCAGTGGTAAAACCTTCATTAGCCATTTGTAACATTCTTTCTTTTGAGACTTTTAAATTGTGAATTAATTCAAATGATAATATTAAAGAATCGTTTAAAGTATCAAATCCCTCGAAAGCTAATATTTTATCGTCCTGTAAATCTTTAAAATAAGACATTGGTAAGCCTTTCATAATAGTTAAAATAGCATTTAACTTTCCATAATTAATTCCAACTCTTCCTCTGACAATTTCTGCAGGATCTGGATTCTTTTTTTGTGGCATAATGGAAGAACCCGTCAAAACACTGTCATTAAAGTAAATCAATTTATAAGGATCTGAGTTATAAATGATTAAATCTTCTGCTAATCTTGATAAGTGCATTGCGCAGACTGCTGAACTATACAAAAAGTCTACAACAAAGTCTCTATCAGCAACTGAATCGATTGAATTATTCGTAGGTTTTTTAAAGCCTAATTTTTTTGCGGTATAGTGTCTATCTATTTTATAAGATGTACCTGATAAAGCGGCAGAACCTAATGGAGATTCATCGATTAAGTTTAAATTATTTTTAAATCTTTCTTTATCTCTTTTTAGCATTTCATAATACGCTAATAAATAATGAGCAAAAGAAATTGGTTGAGCGTTTTTTAAGTGAGTGAATCCTGGCATTATGCAATCAATGTTTTTTTCAGCATTTTTTAATATTTCATTCATCAAATTTGTAATTTGTTTAATGATTGTTTGAGTGGACTCTTTTATCCAAAGTTTAAAATCTGTTACTACTTGGTCATTTCTTGATCTAGCTGTATGCATATAGCCAGCCGAAGGTCCAATAAGGTCAAATAATTTTTTTTCTATATTTAAATGAATATCTTCATATTTTTCCTGAAAAATAAAATTACCTTTATCAATTAAATTTCTAATTTTTTTTAGTCCTTGAATTATTTTTTTTCCCTCTTTTGCAGGTATAATTTTTTGCTTGATAAGCATTTGAACGTGTACTGTGGAAGCAAAAATATCTTGTTTGTAGAGTCTTTTATCCACATTTATTGATGAACCAATTCTTTGAAAGGATTTGGTAGTTTCGCTTTTTATTCTTTTTGACCAAACAGTTTTATTTTTTTTTTTCATTTTACTATGTTAAATCTAATTTAGATTAATATGCAAATTAGTAAATCTTTTAAAATTTTAATATGTTTATTTCTTTTAGTTTCATTTTCACAGCAATCATATTCAGAAACTAATTACTCAAAAAACCTAGTAGTTCATCAAAATCCACTTGATATACAAAAGTTGAGTTTTAAAGATTTTGAATTAAACGATGTCGATTTAAGTAAAAATAAAGGCAATATCGTGATTTTAAATTTTTGGGCAACCTGGTGTGCGCCTTGTAAGAAAGAGATGCCTTCATTAGACAAATTAAGTGAATGGTACCCAAATTTGATAGTTTACCCAATAAACCTTGAAAAACCAGATAAAATTAAAACTTTAAAATTTTATGAAGAACTAAATATTAAAAATTTAAAGATTTATTTTGATCCTGAGTTTGAATTAGTAAAACTTTTTAAGCTTAGAGGATTGCCTATTAGCATTTTAATAAACAAAGAAGGAAAAGAGTTTGCAAGAGTGATTGGTGAAATTGATTTTTTTGATGATTCTTTTAAAAAATTTTTAGAACAATATTTTTAATTTTTAAAAAAATAAGCTAAAACAACTAAAACTATTATTGCAATAAATTGAAGAAAAACCCTCAACTGCATTAGTTTATTGGAATACTTTTTACTAGTTTCACCACCTTTAAATAAAGTATAAATACCCATAATTAAAACAATGGCGACAGCACCTAATAAAGTAAAACCGATGAGATTAAATAAAAAATCAGTCATTTAATTATTTTCTAACTATCATGAGCTATTCATTAAATACAGTTATTTTAAATCCATTATCTAAAGAAAAACCAAAAAATGCAGTTATACTTTGTCACGGTTATGGTGGAGATGGTAAAGATATATCTTTGCTAGCAGGTTATTGGAGAACATATTTACCTGATACACTTTTTATTTGTCCTGATGCTCCTGAAAAATGTGCGGTTAGCCCAACAGGCTTTCAATGGTTTGATCTTATGGATCAAACTAAGGAACATATACTAGCCAAGTCTTTAGTTGCAGAAATTAAATTAAACAAACTCATTGATGAAGTTATTGAAAAAAATTCACTTACCGGTGAACAGATTATAATTGGAGGATTTAGCCAAGGCTGCATGATTAGTTTACAAACAGGCTTGAAAAGAAAAAATAAAATTAATTCAATAATCGGTTATTCTGGAAAAATTATAGATATTAATCATTTAAGAGAAAACATTAATTCAAGACCTAATATTGTACTGATGCATGGAGATAAAGACGAAATAGTTCCTGTTAGTTTTTTATTAGAAGCAAAAGAATTTTTTAAGAATTTAGATTATAAAATTGAGTCAAAAATTTTTAAAAACTGTGAGCATCGCATTCCTACAGAAGGATCTAGTCTAGGTCTTCAATTTATAAAAAAAAATTTATATTAACATCAATTTAATTAATAATTTTTAAATCTTGAACTTTAGTTTATTATCAGTTAACTTTTAAACATGATCATTTCAGCTAGTGAAAAAGTTCCATTAGAAAAATGTCCAGCTTTAGTCTTAAACGCTGACTTTAGACCTCTTAGTTATTATCCTTTGTCATTGTGGTGCTGGCAGGATGCGGTTAAATCGGTTTTTTTAGATCGTGTAACAATTGTTTCTAATTATAAAAGGAAGATAAGAAGTCCTTCTTTTGAAATGAATTTACCGAGTGTTATTGCGCTTAAAAGCTTTATAAAACCATCTGAAAATCCTAACTTTACAAGGTTTAATGTTTTTTTAAGAGATAAGTTTACTTGTCAATATTGTGGAGGCAAAAAAGATTTAACATTTGACCATTTACTTCCTAAATCAAAAGGCGGAGTTACAGACTGGGAAAACGTTGTAACAGCGTGTTCAACTTGCAATGTTCAAAAAGGTGGAAAACTTTATAAAGATTGTGGACTCATCTTGAATCACAAACCATTTAGACCGACAGTTGATGATCTACACAAAAATGGCAGAAATTTTCCGCCAAATTTTTTACATGAAAGCTGGATGGACTATCTCTATTGGGATATCGAATTAGAACCGTAACTAGATCTTTTTAGAAACTGCTATTGCTATTTTAGATGAGGTTTTTATAACTTTATCAAGTAAATCGTATAATCCATTTTTTGTAGCACCTTCTTCATAAGCAATATCTTTATGATTTAATTCTTCTTCTCTAAATTTTATAATTTTTTCTTTTAACTCTTTTTCATCATCTTCTAGTTTAAAAGTTTGATTTTTATAATGGTCGCCAATCACTTCTTCAACTGACGCTGTACATAACATTGCTGCTTTTTTTCCTAGTAGTGCAGTACCAAAACCAAGTCCTAATCCTAACAAATCCCATATGGGCAGAAACTTAGTTGGTGAAATATTCCTTTTTTGTAATTCTTTTTCAAAATAATCATAATGTTCTTGTTCATGTTCTTTCATTTCACTAATTATTTTTTTTAAATTATCGTCACGTTTTAGGGTATTAAGAGCTAAAAGTTGACCTTCATATATTTTGATTGCTCCTCTTTCACCAGCGTGATCTACACGAACAATTTCTTCTATTGTTTGTTTATTTGTTTGCTTCATATTTTATCTTTTTAAAAAGAATAATTGCCATAAATAAAGATATCAATAAATTTATTGTCGCTAAAGAAATACCAAAAATTTTAAAATCAACGTCTTTGCAGGATTTATTGTTAATTTGAAGATTTTTTAAAAGATCTTCAGTAGAGTTAGTAGAGTCTAAAAGATTTAAACATACCAGAGATTCATTAAAAATATTCTGTTCTATTCCTACGTGATAAAATGAAACTATTAATCCGATAATAAAAAAAACAAATATAGATTTTATAAAAAATTTCTCATTTTTTTTTAATAAATATAAAAATTAAGGAAAATAATAATATAAAATAATATGGAATTCTTTGAATTAAGCAAAGTTTGCAGGGCTCATAACCAAGTATAAACTCAATAAAGTAAGCTGAAATTAAGATAATTAAACTTAATAAAAATACAAAATGAAGAAGGTTTTTATTAAAAATATTAAACATAAAACTTATAAGTAAGGTAAAAAATAATTGCTAAAATAATTAGCGCAACACCAATTACCGTGAACCAAAAACTACCTTTTTTTTCTAAAAATTTAACAAAAGGTTCACCAAATTTTGCTGTAAAATAAGCAACTACAAAAAATCTTAAACCCCTTGAAATTAGACTGACAAAAAAGAAAGTTATCAAGTTAAATTGTATGAATCCACTAAAGATAGTAAACAATTTAAAAGGTAAAGGTGTAAATCCTGCTGAAAATAAAATTAGTAACCAGGAAAAAAAACCGTCAGATGATTGAAATTTTTCTTTTAGAAAGTTTGTGTCTGTATATCCATAAAATTCAAAAATTTTTGTGCCTATTTCACTAAAGAAAACAGAACCTATGAAGTACCCTAAAAATCCACCCAAAGTAGAGAACAGGGTAGCGATTAGAAATATTTTTATATAATTTTGTTTTTTTGCTACTACCATTGGGATAATCATAACGTCTGGTGGAATCGGAAAAAAAGAGCTCTCAATAAATGAAACTATTGCTAAACTTGAGTTGGCCCATTTACTTGCAGCAAGTTTTATACATTTATCAAAAAGATTTTTGAGCATACTAGGGTTTATAAAGTAATAAAATTTGATTACTATTCTTTTATACGTATAAATGTAGCCATACTTGGGCGAATGGTGGAACTGGTAGACGCGCCGGACTCAAAATCCGGTGGTAGCAATACTGTGAGAGTTCGAGTCTCTCTTCGCCCACCAATTTCTAATAATTTTTTAACTGCTAGTTAAATAAATTAAAATAACATATATTTTAATTATGAATTTAAAGTGCACAATATTAAAATATTTTGCCAGTTTAGTACTATCAACAGTAGCAATATATTCAATTTTGTTTATTGCAAAAATGTTTGGCGCTAATTATGAATTTACTCACGGAGAAACATTCATAATTTGGCTTTTAATGGCGATATTATTATCTAATAGTGTTACTTGGAAAAAATAAGACTTATAATCTATATTTTTTTTTATGAACATTTCAAATTGCAACAGTTTAGTTGAGTTATATTTTAATAAATCTAAAGAAAAGAAAAGGGACGACTTTTTTTTAAGTTGGTTAAAACCTAATTATAATAAGCCTTATACCTGGGGAGAAATCTCAGATAAAATTTTAACATTGTCAAAAAAAATAGAAGAAGTGATAAAAAATCAAGACAGATGTTTATTGCTTTCTGAAAATCGACCCGAATGGTTAATTAGTGATTTAGCAATAATGAATGCTGGAGGTATTTCAGTACCAATATTTACAACTTATGCTGATAGTGATTACAAATATATATTAGAGGATTGCAAACCTTCTGTGATTATTGTTTCTAATCAAACTCAGTTTGACAAAATTAAAAATTATTTAAATAGTGAAATTAAATTAATTATTTCTTTTGAAAAAATAAATTATTCTTCATTAATTTTTGAAGAAATTTTTAATGATACAAATCGTTTAGATTCCAAAGAGAACAAAACAATTAGCAGAAATTCTATTGCATGCATTATTTACACTTCTGGTACATCGGGCAATCCAAAAGGTGTAATGCTTTCTCATGGAGGAATTCTTTCAAATTGCGAAGGGGCACTTGATGTTTTAAAACCAATCACAGGAGATAATGAAATAGTTTTTCTTACTTGGTTACCATTATCACATTCCTATGAGCATACAGTTCAATTTATACAAATATTGTTAGGGGCAAAAATTTATTATGCAGAGAGCCTAGATAAACTAATACCTAATATGAATATCGCAAAGCCTACAATTATGACAGCGGTACCTAGATTTTATCAAAATCTTTTTAATAAAATTAATTTAAATTTTAAAATTCAAAAAGGGTTAAAAAAAATATTAATCAATAAAACTATAGAATTAGGAATCAAGAAATTAAATAATTTAAAATTAAGTTTAATTGAAAATATATTAAATTTTTTCTGTGAGGTTTTAGTTAGAAAAAAAATTAGAAATCAATTTGGAGGTCATTTAAGAGCTTTTGTTTCAGGTGGGGGCGCCTTAGATAAAAATATAGGAGAGTTTTTAAATGCTATTGGGTTACCTACCCTTCAGGGTTATGGGCTTACCGAGGCCTCCCCAGTGGTTAGTTGTAATCTGCCTAACAAAATTAAGATTGAAACAGTTGGACCTATATTTAGTACCAACCAAGTTAAGATTGCACAAGATGGTGAAATTTTAGTCAAGGGTGAAAATATCATGATTGGATACTGGAATAAAAAAAAAGAGACAGAAGAAGTTATCAAAGAAGGGTGGTTACATACTGGCGATATAGGTGAGCTTGATGAAGAGGGTTATCTTAAAATTACGGATAGAAAAAAAGATATAATTGTAAATTTTGGTGGAGAAAATATCTCTCCAGTTAAAATTGAAAATTTATTGTGTTTAAACGAACACATTAAACAATCTTTTGTATATGGAGATAAAAAAAATTATTTAGTTGCAATATTAGTTGTAGAACAATCATTTAATTTAGAAGAAGAGATTAAAATTTATATTAAAAAATTAAATGAATCACTTTCTTCAATAGAAAAAATAAAAAAATACTTTTTAATAAAAGATGAATTTACAATTGAAAATAGAATGTTAACACCAACATTAAAATTAAAAAGAAAAGAAATTACTAAAAAATATTTTCAACAATTAGAAAATCTTTATTGAAATATAAAAAAATAGTTAAAAAAGCCTTGTAACTAAACATTTTTTTTAATTATAAAAAAAATAAATTATTTAATTTTTTTTTCAAAAATTTAAACTTTGAAATTAAAAATTAGAAATTAATTTATGTTTGACATGTAAGAAAAAAAACTTAAAGATTAAGTATGTAAACGAATCACTAAGATTCGTTTTAATAAAAGGGAGATAAAAATGGCTAAAAGAAAAACTAAGAAAAAAGCTAAAAAGAAAACTAAAAAGAAAGCTAAAAAAAGAAGAAGATAAGTTTTTTTTTATCTAAACGCCCTTTTCACTAATAAGTTAAAAGGGCGTTTTTTTATGCGTCTTCCGAAATAATTTGATTTCTTCCTAAAGCTTTATCCATTTTTTTTTGAACTTCTTCAGGAGTTATTTTTAAAACAGCTTCAAATTCTGACTTTAATCTTTCATAGGCTTTTTCAAATAACTGCCTTTCACTATAGGATTGGTCAGCTATAATATCTGAATTTTTGTTGAGATCTTTAACAACCTCAGCCAGTTCATAAATTTTTCCAGAGTTTATTTTTTGATCATATTCTTGAGCTCTTCTACTCCACATAGTTCTTTTAATTTTTGGTTTAGTTTTTAGAATTGAGACACATTTATTAATTTGGTTAATAGTAGAAATAGGTCTAAGATTAGATTGCTGATTTATAGGAACTGTAAGTGTAAGCTTTTCCTTCTCTATAAAGATTTTATAAAATTGAATATCAATTTGACCTATTGTTGCTTTTTCTACTGAAACAATTTTTCCTACCCCATGTTTAGGATAGACTACAAAGTCTTTAATTTCATATAGTCTTTTTTCAGTTGGTTGTTTTTTTATTTTTTTTATTTCAATTTTTTCTTCTTGTGTGTATGCACTTTTTGTTAAACGAAGAGGAGCTGTATTTGAGGCTTCTTCTTTTTTGATTTGAGTTTTAATTATTTTTTTCTTTTTTAAAGATTTTTTTTAGGTAAAATTTTTTTTTAATTTTTTTCTTTATTATTTTTTTGATTTTGCCATTTTATTTGCCTGGTTTTTCCGAGAAGTATTTACTATGCTTGTCCTTTATATCTTTAAATTTTTCATGTTCAAGCATAGGTTCTTTTTTTTTAGTAATATTTGGCCATATTGCAGAATATTTTTTATTTAGCAATAACCATTTATCTTTATCTTTTTCATTGTAAGCAGAGTCAGAAGCAATTGCATTAATTGGACACTCAGGCTCACATACCCCACAGTCTATACATTCGTCTGGATTGATGACTAACATATTTTCACCTTCGTAGAAGCAGTCTACTGGGCAAACTTCAACACAATCAGTTAGTTTGCATTTGATACATTCATCTTTAACTATGTAAGTCATTTGATCGAAACTAATTAAACTATTTAAAATTTAGTTCAAGTAATTTACTAAACGGGTTTTCTTTATTTTGATTTTTAACTATTTTTTTATTATTTTTTTTAATATCTCCAGTAAAATAATAAACATTATCTTCTTTGGCTTTTTTGTAATTCATAAGGGTGATGAATTTGTAAAAATTATCTTTTGTACAACCCAATAAATTCATCATTTCAGCTGATACTTTAAATTGTTTATTTTCTGTTTTATTTATTATGTTCAAAAATAATTTTTCAAGTATATCTATTCTAACAAAAAAATCCTTAAATTTTTCAAAACCACATAACAATAAAAATTTTTCATTTGAATTTTTACTTTCAAAAAAATTTAAGCCAAATTTAGGTATTTCTATTTTAGAGTTTATCTCATTATATATTTTCCATAAAATAGTTCTTAACGTAACTGATTTGGGCTTAAACATTCTAGGTAAGAAAATATGATATCGTCCAATTTTTATGCCCATATGCCATAATTTTTTTCTATCTTCTTTAGAAATTTTTTTAATTATTTCATCAACTTCTTTTCTTTTTAGTACTCCATTATTCTCATAAAGTTGATAAGCTAATGCTCTTAAGTATTGATGTTCAATTTTAATTTTTGTTAAGTTAATTAAATCTTTTAAATCTCCTTCTATATAGTTTTGAAGCCATTTTTCTAAAAAAAATTCGTAATTCATTTTTATTTTCTAGAGGAAGAGCATCATCAGCAATAATGTCTATTTCAGGTGAAAGATAATTTTCTCCTTTTTAATTTTTGCGATTGGATTGTTGTTCCATAAAATTTTTTCCATCATCATTTATAAATAAATTTTTTTCTTCAATTATTTTTTGTACTCTTTTTAATTAGCTCAGCTTGAATTCCCAATCTAGCAGCTTTTTTTATCGATTTTAAATCTACGTCTAGATTATTGGAAACAAAGTCTATTAAAAATTTTAAACCCTTAAGTTCACCAATATATTGATTATCAATTTTAACTTTATTTTCTTCATCTATGTCAGTGTCCAAAACTACATCTTGTTTTAGACCTCTTGCTAGAATGCTGATTTTTTTATCAATAAAGCTTTTAGTGAGTTCTTCATGTAAACGATCTGATAAATTATCTTCGATGCTTTTTGTTAATTGAATCCAATAATCGGCATTCTCCACCCAGTTTTTTTTATTTGCAACATAAGCCCATGTCCTAACATTAGACAATCTATTAGCAAGCACATCAATATTTCCATGTTGTTTATCTAAGCCACTTAGTTGAGACTTCATATATTCATTTGGTATTTGTTTTTTCTTAAGACATAAAAATTTAAATACCGTATCCACAATATTTATATGATGACCATAAGCTTTTTTTTCAAAGTCAGGTATTTGGCAACATTCCCATAATAATTTTAAATTTTTACTATAAGTATTGTTTTCAATATTTTTTTTTAATAAAAATCTTAAGACTATTTCGTCTACAGATTCATTAGCTCTGATTAAATTTTTATTTTCTGGTTTTTGTTCTAATGAAGATATGAGTTTATCTGCATTATTAAAATTTAAATTGGAATTTCTCCAGTAAAGCATTTTAACATCAGGCAAGTTATGGCTTTCAATTTTTTCTATTTCATCTGAATTTAATGTTTCACAGTCACCCGTAGTTCCAAAACTCCCATCATTTTTGTACCTTCCAGCTCTACCTGCAATCTGGGATAGTTCAACTAAATTAAGTCTTCTTGTTTTTTTTCCATCAAATTTCTTTAAATTAGAGTAATAGATTTGATCTATATCCATATTTAAACCCATGCCAATTGCATCAGTTGCAACTAGATAATCAACATCCCCTGATTGATATAACTCAACTTGTGAGTTTCGTGTTTTAGGACTTAGTGAACCCATAACTACTGCGGCTCCACCTTTTTGTCTTCTAACTAATTCTGCTAAAGCATAAACTTCTTCGATTGAAAAGGCTATGATTGCTGTTTTTTGATCTAAACGAGATATTTTTTTATAACCACCATAGGATAATTTTGAAAATCTATCTTTTTTTTCAAATTGCACATTTGGTATCAAATCTTCAATTATATTTTTCATTATCTGAGATCCTAAAAACATAGTTAGTTTTTCTCCTCTAGCGAAAAGTAGTCTTTCAGTAAAAATATGACCTCTTTCTTTATCAGCACACATTTGAATTTCATCGACAGCCACAAAATCTACAATTTTATCTTTGGGCATCGATTCAACTGTGCAAATAAAAAAACTAGCAGCACTTGGAATTATTTTTTCTTCACCAGTAATTAGTGCAACTCTGTCACTGCCTATTTTTTTTATACATTTTTCGTAAACTTCCCTTGCAAGTAAACGTAAAGGAAAACCAAAAATTCCAGATTTAAACTCAAGCATTTTTTCAATAGCCTCATGAGTTTTTCCTGTGTTGGTTGGTCCAAGCAACGCAATGATAGTATTATTTTCTGAGTTTAACATTTTGTGTTCAGTTTTTACTTTTATACTATATCTAGATCAGCGATGAGAACAAAGTATGATTAAAACATGACCGAATCATTTTGTCAAATGTTCTTCTTTTTTAGAGAATCTTCCAAGTCCCAGATACTGCTGCAATAATATTTTTTTCATTACTTATTTCACAATTAATAAAAACAAGTGTGTTTGTTTTTTTTAGTACTTTAATTTTTCCAATCAGATTATCATTTAAAAGAGCAGGTGAGATATAATTTATATTTAGATTTATAGTTACACATCTTTTATTATTTGCTACTTGATGTGCAGTAGTACCCATTCCTGTATCAGCAATAGTTGCTATAAATCCTCCATGTGCTGTTTTACTTGAATTCAGATGTATGTCTTGAACTAAGACTTTAAATTCATAATTTGTTTCATTAATTTTTTTTAAATCAAGACCTCCATTGTGCTTCATGAAGCCCTTATTAGTTTCATTCATAATTTTTTTTACCATAGTTAGGAATTATTTGTGAAAATATAACAGCACTTACTATTAAAAAGATACCAAATATTTTTATTTCATTTAGATATTGATCAAGAATTATCCATCCTAGAATTGCAGCAAAAACACCTTCTAAAGAAAAGATAATTGCTGCTGCAGTAGCTGATAAGTTTTGCAAACTATAAGCCTGAAGTAAAAAAGCTAAAGAACTTGATAGCAAACCAACATAAAGTATTTCGTATGACTCTTGAAGAATATTGGATAAAATTAATTCTTCAAAAGCTAAAACAGGAATTATTGCAAATAAAGATGCAAAGAGTGATTGTGTCATCGCTAAAGTTATTGGAAAATTAAAAAATTCTAACGTTTTAGCAATATAGATCATATGAAAAGCCCAAAAAAAAGCACTTATAATTACCAAACTATCTCCAAATCTTACTGTGACATTATTAATTTCACTTAAGAATAATGAACCAATAAAACAAATAATTGCTGATGGCCAAATTGACCAATGCACTGCTTTAGAAAAAATGAGCAAAGAAACAATTGGTGTCAAAATTACATATAAAATTGTAAACACTGCTGAGTTAGCTACATCGGTATATAGTAGTGATACTTGTTGTAATGCTTGTCCAGTTCCTAGAATAAATCCTAAGATTAAAAAATATTTTAATGTTTTTTTTAAATCTAAATTAGTTTGTTTTATTTTTTTAAATTCAAAAATAAAAAAAAAAGGTATAAGGCCAAGAAACCCAACAAATAATCTGCTAAAATTAAAAGTGTAGGGACCAATGTTATCCATCCCCATATCTTGAGCTACAAAAGCTGACCCCCAAATAAAAGATGTAGCTAAGGCACAAATAGCAGAGAATATTTGTTTATTCATTTAAACTGCCAGCTTAAATGCAAAATCTTTTCCGAGGCTTTGAGCTAAATGGACACAAAATCTTGCTCCTTCAGCACCATCAATAATTCGATGATCATAAGAAAGCGAGATAGGTAAAATTTTTCTTGTTGTTAATTTACCATCTATACTAACAACTTTGTCATAGGATTTTCCAACCCCAAGAATTGATACTTCTGGACTATTAACAATTGGAGTAAAAAATGTTCCTCCAATTCCTCCCAAACTAGAGATAGTCATAGATCCCCCAAAAAATTCCTTTTTATCTATTTTAAGTTCTTTACAAAGCTTACTTACAGTTCTTAGTTTTTGTCCTATCTCTTTGATATCTAATTTGTCTACATTTCTTATTTTAGGAACCATTAATCCGTGAGGTGTATCTACAGCAACTCCAATATGATAATATTTTTTATAAATTACTTTTCCATTTTCAGGATCTATTGAACAATTAAAATTTGGATAGGTCTTTAGACCACTCACCATTGCTCTCATTATAAAAGCTAATGGGGTTACTGATATTTTTTGACCTGTATTTAAATCTCTTAAGTTACTTCTAAAATGTTCCATTTCAGTAATATCAATTTCATCATGTTGAGTTACATGTGGAATTTCAGTCCAAGCTCTAACAAGATGAGGGCCAGATAGTCTTTTAACTCTAGGAATATCTTTAACTTCTACTTCTCCAAATTCATGATGTTCGAATTCATTTTTAATAACTTTTTTAACTGGCTCTATTTGAGCTGGCGTTGGATTTGATATTTTATTTCTTACAAATTCTTTAACATCTTCTTTTGTTACTCTACCGGCTCTTTCTGATCCTTGAATTTCTGAAAGATCAGCTCCAAGTTCTCGAATAAATTTTCTAACATTTGGTGAAGCTGGTTTATTAGAACTATTATTAATATTAATTGGTTGAACAGTTTTAGGTTTAGATTTTTCTTGTTTTTTTGGAAATTCTATTACCTCATTATTTTCTTGTACATTGTTTTCACTTTGAACATCAGAAGACTTTTCTTCTTTAGACTCACCGCTTTCAAGTAGTAGAATGGTGTCTCCTTCAGATACTTTGTCGCCAACTTTAATATTAATTTTTTTAATTGTACCGCTTGAGCTAGAAGGAACTTCTACGCTAGATTTATCGCTTTCTAATGTTATTATTGACTCATCTTTGCTTATACTTTGACCTTCTTTTACTAAAACTTCTATAACTTCTACTTCTTTAAAGTCACCAATATTAGGTACCGTTACTTTTTGTTCAGCCATAATAATTAAAGTTTAGTTGGGAATGCTTTATTTTTATCGATGTTATATTTTTTAATAGCTTTTTCTGCATTATCTGAAGCAATTAATTGTTCTTTAGCTAAAGCACTTAAAGTGTAAGCAACAATATGTTCTTTATCAACTTCAAAGAATTTTCGTAATTTTTTTCTTGTATCACTTCTACCATAACCATCAGTTCCAAGAGAATAAAAAGCTTTACCTGTATAGGGTCTAATTTGATCTGTAAATGATCTCACATAGTCACTTACAGCAATAACTGGACCATCTCTATCTTCTAAGCATTTTTCAATGTAAGTTTTTTCTTTTTTGCCATTAGGGTTTAAAAGATTTCTTCTTTCAACTTCCATTCCATCTTTTCTTAATTCATTAAAGCTTGTTACACTCCATATATCAGCTGCAACACCATAATCTTTTGAAAGAATTTCAGCTGCAGCAATTGCTTCTCGTAAAATTGTTCCTGATCCCATAAGTTGAACTTTAATTTTATAATTGTCTTTATATTCTTTAAACAAATACATCCCTTTTAAAATACCTTCATCTGAACCTTTTGGTTTTTCTGGATGAGCATAGTTTTCATTCATTGCAGTGATGTAATAAAAAATATTTTCATTTTTTTCATGCATTCTTTTAAGTCCATCTCTAACAATCACTGCCATTTCATAGGCAAATGTTGGATCATATGAAACACAATTAGGAATTGTTGAAGCTAATATATGACTATGTCCATCTTGGTGTTGCAAACCTTCACCTGCAAGAGTAGTTCTTCCAGCAGTAGCTCCAATTAAAAATCCTCTAGCTTGTGCATCACCTGCTGCCCATGCAAAGTCACCAATTCTTTGAAAACCAAACATTGAATAAAAAATATAAACTGGAATCATTTCAATGTCATGATTAGCGTAAGCTGTTCCACCAGCAATCCATGAAGACATAGCACCAGCTTCTGTTAAACCTTCTTCTAATACTTGTCCGCTCTTTGCTTCTTTATAAGAACTTAGTTGATCAGAATCTTCAGGTTCATATTTTTGACCTTCATGCGCATAGATACCAATTTTTTTAAAGAAACCTTCCATACCAAAAGTTCTAGCTTCATCAGGAATAATTGGTACTAGTCTTGGAGCAACATTTTTATCTCTAAGAAGGTTTGTAAGCATTCTAACCAAAGCCATTGTGGTTGACATTTCTTTATCACCTGTTGATTTCATGAAACTTTCAAAGATATCTTCAGGTGGAGCTTTAATTGGTGTTGCAAAAGAAGATCTTTCTGGAATAAAACCACCAAGAATTCTTCTTCTTTCTTTTAAATATTTAATTTCTTCAGAGTTTTCATCTGGTTTATAAAATTCTATATTTTTAACTTGTTCATCTGTAAGAGGTACTTCAAAACGATCTCTATAATAAAGTAAATCCTCTACATCTAATTTTTTCTTTTGGTGAGTAGTGTTAACACTTTCGCCAGCTTTACCCATACCATAACCTTTAACAGTTTTTGCTATAATTACACTTGGAGCACCTTTAGTTTCCATTGCTGCATGATAAGCTGCATAAACTTTATGTGGATCGTGACCCTCCTCTATTTAGTTTCCAAATATCATTATCTGTCATTGATGAAACTAGTTTTTTTAATTCTGGGTATTTTCCAAAGAATTTTTCTCTAACATAAGCACCACCCTTAGCTTTCATGGCTTGATATTCACCATCAACGCATTCATTCATTCGTTTCATTAAAAGACCTGTATTGTCAGCTTTTAATAATGGATCCCAATAAGATCCCCATATAACTTTTAAAACATTCCAACCAGCTCCTCTAAAACTTCCCTCTAATTCTTGAATTATTTTTCCATTTCCTCTTACAGGTCCATCTAATCTTTGAAGATTACAATTAATAACAAAAATTAAATTATCTAAATTTTCTCTAGCAGCTAAACCTATTGCTCCTAATGACTCAGGTTCATCCATTTCTCCATCACCAAGGAAAGCCCAAATTTTTCTACCTTCATCTTTAATTAAACCTCTATTAATCAAGTACTTCATAAACCTTGCTTGATAGATTGCCATGATAGGACCTAGACCCATTGATACAGTTGGGAATTGCCAAAAATTTGGCATTAACCACGGGTGAGGATAAGAAGATAATCCTCCTTTATCTACTTCTTGTCTAAAACGATTAAGTTGATCTTCAGTTAATCTACCTTCTAAAAAAGCACGTGCATACATTCCTGGAGCAGAGTGACCTTGAAAGTAAATTAAATCTCCACCAAAATTTTTATTTTTTGCTCTCCAAAAATGATTCATTCCAACATCGTATAAAGTTGCAGCAGAAGCAAAGGTAGCTACGTGCCCACCTAATTCACTACTAATTTTATTTGCTCTAACAACCATTGCAGCAGCATTCCATCTTACATATGCTCTAATTTTTTTTTCAATATTTTGATCTCCAGGAGATTTAACCTCAAGTTCTGGAGGAATAGTATTAATGTAAGGAGTTGTTCTAGTATCAGGTAAAACTAATCCTGCTGTATATGCTTCTTTAATTATTTTATTTAAAACATAGCTTGCTCTAGATGGTCCATCATTTTCAATGATGGCATTTAGTGACTCAATCCATTCACTTGTTTCTTGAGGATCAATGTCATCTTTAGATGCTGCCTCCGCAAAAACTTTTTTAACTTTTTTTATATCTTGCTGTAAATTTTCTCTTGCTGGGCTTTGTTTTATTTCAACAGGCTGCTCACTTGTAGTTTCAATTTTTTCTTCAGGTTTGTCATTTAAACTATCTATTGCTCCATTTTCTAATTTTGCTAAAAGAGATCCTTTTGAAACTTTGTCTCCAACTTTTACTGCTAACTCAGAGATTTTTCCAGATAATGGCGAAGGAACTTCCACACTTGATTTATCACTTTCTAATGTGACTACTGGATCATCTTTATTAATTTCGTCTCCAACTTTTACTAGAACTTCAATAATTTCAACTGACTCAAAATCACCTATATCTGGAACAAGTATGTTTTGGCTCATATTAATTGACTAAAGTTATTAGAAATAATGGCATTTATAAAGAATAAAAATATTAATAAAAGGTTATATTTTTTAGAAATTAATTTTATTATTAATTTTATAGTTAGTTTTAATCAAAAATAAGCTAATTTGAATTAGTTAGCGCCTGTAGCTCAACTGGATAGAGCGCTTGGCTACGGACCAGGAGGTTCTGGGTTCAAATCCTAGCAGGCGCACCAAAACATGGTATTAATGATAAAAAAATGTCTTTAAAAAATTCAGCAATAATTTTTTAATTTTAATTTTAATTATTTTTTTTTAATAAGTTATTTATTTTAATTTTTTTTTATTTTTTTTAATATTTAAAAAAAATTGGCTAAAATTAAAAAAATAAAATTAGCATTATTAGTTGTAAAAAAACTTCCAGAAGATCTTAAAGGAAAAAATTCAAAAAAAATAAAAAAAAAAAAATAATTGATGTTAATTTTTTTTTTTAAATTTTTTTTTTTAAAATAATATTTTAAAAATTTTAAAAACCAATAATAAAAATAAAATAAATTAAACAAAACCCAATATACCTGTATCAACTATTATTTCAATAAAATAATTATGAGGATGAGTATTGCAAGTTTGATTTTTTTCGTAGCTGCATTTCAAAGGAAATGATTTTAATCCATTTCCAAAAATTTTATTTTTTTTCCAATTTGAATACCAGAATTAAAATGAATTAAATATCCTGTTTTCCAAAATTTTTTTTTTCATCGTTTTTTATTATAAAAAATAATTTAGGAAAAGCTTTAATATTATAATTTTTGCTTTTTTTAAATAAAATTTTCAAAATTGAATATTTGAATTTTTAAAATAATTAATATTAAAAAAAAAAAAAAATTATAAAAATAAAAAATTAAAAATAAAAAATTCTTTTAATTTTTTTTTTCAATTAAAAAAAATAAAATAAAATAGATATTAAAAAAAAATTATAGTTGGCATTCTATTTCCAGTTAAAATAATTGGAATAAAAAAATAAAAAAAAAAAAAAAAATTAAAAAAAAAAAAAAAAATATGTTAAATAATATATGGGAAGATTAAAATAAAAAAAAAAAAAAAAAAATATAAATTTTTGAAGATATCCTCCAGCAATATTTTCTTTTCCAAAAAAACTAGATGGTTTATTATTTATATGGGATAACCTAAAATATTTTCCAAAAAAAAATTGAATAATAATATCAATTGAAACAATAAATGAAAAAAAAGCACAAGAAATAAAAAAAATTTTAGTATTAAATTTATTTTTTTCAATTAATTTATTTATTACTAAAAAAAAATTAAAAATCTTAAAAAAAAATAAAGATTTATATAAATTATTTAAATATAAATCATTTTTATTTAAAAGAATTAAAAATTATTAAAAAAGTTATTAATATTTAAAAAAAAAAAAAAATAAATAAAAAAATAAATTTTTTTTTTTATTTTTTAAAAAAAATTTTTTCCCAAATAAAAAAACCCAAAATAAACAAATTAAAATAATATTTATATTTGTAGCTAAATTTCCAATAATTAAACTTAAATGGTATTAATGCAAATAAAAATTTAAAATATTAATTTTATTAAAATTAAATTTATTATAATAATAAACATAAATAAATATATTATAATTCCTAAAATAATTCTATAAATTACAAAAAAAAATAAACTAAATTTTTTTAATATTTAATAAAAATTTTAAGTGTAATTAGTGAAAAAATAAATGAAAAAATTATAGCCCAAAAATTATTAGCTGTAATATTTAAATTTTTTAATTCTATCAATTTATAAAACCGTAAAAACTCACAGACGCTAAAATTGGTATAGAAAATAAAAATGAAATTTTTGCAGACTCAATTCTATTAAAATTTAAAAATCTTGCACCTGTTATTGTTATACCAGATCTACTAACACCAGGAATTAAAGAAAGAATTTGCATTAAACCTATATAAATTGCATCTTTTATTTTAAAATCATTTATATATTTTTTTTATTTCAGATTTATCTGAAAATAAAGCAAAATACCAAAAAAATTGTTGTAAATCCAATTAATATAATATTTCTTAAGTTTCAATTAAATTTAGTTTTACTATTAAAAACCAAAAATTATTGTGGGTAAAGAACCAATAAAAATTTTAAAAAAATAAAGATTTATTTTAAAATTTAAAATTTCTTTTTTAAAAAAAAAATTACTGCAATTAAAGATCCAAGATGTAAACTTATATCTATTGTTAAATTTTCATTTTTTATAGTTCAGAAACTCTGAAATTAAAATTAAATGAGCAGTAGAACTTATTGGTAAAAATTCAGTTATGCCTTGAGTAATTGATAGTAAAGTTATTTCTAGCATTAAAATTTATAATTCTTTTTAATTTTTAATGATATGCATATTAGATATGCATTATTGTATATCAAATTCATTAAATTTAATAGTATTTATGTCAATATTAATTACCTAAAATATATTTAATATTTAATCGATTAATATTATTTATCTAACTTTTATGAATAAAAAAATGCTTCAATTTATAACTTTAGACCAAAGCACTCCTGAAAAAAGAGAAAAATCTCTAAGGAAAAAAGATTTTAATGAAATTTATAAAGAATACATAACTGAAAAAGCAGCTGAACAATCTAGCAGATGTTCACAATGCGGAGTTCCATTTTGTCAAGTTCATTGTCCATTAAGCAATAATATACCTGACTGGTTAAAGCTATCTGCTGAAGGAAGACTTAAAGAAGCATATGAGCTTTCACAAAGTACTAATAATATGCCTGAAGTTTGTGGAAGAATATGTCCTCAAGATCGTTTATGTGAAGGAAATTGTGTGATTGAACAATCTGGACATGGAACAGTAACAATTGGTTCAATAGAAAAATATATTACAGATACTGCATGGAAAAATAATTGGGTAAAACCAATAAAAGTTCAAAAAGAATTAAATTTATCAGTTGGAATTATTGGAGCAGGACCAGCAGGATTAGCATGTGCTGAAGAACTACGAAAGTTTGGATATAAAGTTACAGTATACGATAGATACGATAGACCCGGAGGTTTATTAATCTATGGTATTCCAAATTTTAAATTAGAAAAATATGTAGTTGAAAGAAGGACTGAGCTTTTAAAAAAAAGTGGAATTAAGTTTGTTCAGAATTTCGAAGTTGGGAAAAACAAAACTTTAGATGAATTAAGAAATCTACATGACTCAATATTAATTGCTACAGGTGTTTACAAAGCAAGAGAAATTGAAATACCTGGAGTTAACTTAAATAATATTTTTCCTGCAATGGATTTTTTGACTGCCTCAAATAAAAAAGGTTTAGGAGATAAAGTAAAACTTTTTGATAATGGTACACTTGATGCAAAAAACAAAGACGTGGTTGTAATTGGTGGAGGTGATACGGCAATGGATTGTGTTAGAACAGCAGTTAGACAAAAAGCAAAATCTGTTAAATGTATTTATAGAAGAGACAGAGAGAACATGCCAGGATCAGCTAGAGAAGTTGCTAATGCCATCGAAGAAGGTGTAGAGTTTGTTTGGTTAGCTTCCCCAAAACAATTTATTGGAAATTCAGAAGTTAAAGAAGTTGAAATAAATAAAATTAAACTTGGTTTGCCAGACTCATCAGGAAGAAGATCGCCAGAAATAGAACCTAATTCAGAATACAAAATTAAAGCAGATATGGTGATAAAATCTTTAGGCTTTGACCCAGAAGATCTTCCAAATTTATTTAATGCAAAAGAATTAAATGTTTCAAGATGGGGAACGATTAAAGTTAATTTAGATACTATGCAGACTAATTTAGAAGGAGTATTTGCAGCAGGAGATATTGTAAGAGGTGCTTCTTTAGTAGTTTGGGCAATTAAAGATGGTAGAGATGTAGCATTACAAATACATAAATATTTAAAAGAAAATAAAAATAAATCTAAAGCAGCTTAAAATGAAAAATTTTAAAAATTATAATAGAAATAAAATTTTATTAGAAAAAGCAAATGCCTATGATCCAAAATACGAGCATGATGCTTGCGGTGTTGGGTTAGTTGCAACAACTAATGGTAAAAAAACTAGACAGATCGTTGAATATGGTATCGAGGCACTAAAAGCAGTATGGCATAGAGGTGCTGTTGATGCAGATGGTAAATCAGGTGATGGAGCAGGTATTCAATTAGAAATTTCACCAGATTTTTTTAAAGAGAAAATTTTAAAAACAGGAAATAAGCCTGATGATACAAAAAGAATTTGTGTAGGAATGGTTTTTTTACCAAAGACTGATTATTCTGATCAAGAAAAATGTAGAGAAATTATTGAGTCAGTTTTATTACAAGATAATTTTTATATTTATGGTTGGAGACAAGTTCCAGTAAATCCAAAAGTTTTAGGAAAAACTGCAGACCATAACCGTCCAGAAATTGCACAAGTTTTATTTAAGAAAAATATTGATCTGGAGACTAATGATTTAGAAAGAGAACTATTTGTTGCAAGAAAGAAAATAGAAAAACAAGCGAGAAATAATCAGATTAAAGATTTTTATATTTGTTCATTTAGTTCTAGATCGATTGTTTATAAAGGAATGTTTCTTGCAGAAGCTTTGTCAGATTTTTATCCAGATTTAAAAGAAAAAAGTTTTACATCACGATTTGCTATTTTTCATCAAAGATACTCTACAAATACTTTTCCAAGTTGGGATTTAGCTCAACCTTTTAGATCTTTAGCACATAACGGCGAAATTAATACTGTTAAAGGAAATACAAACTGGATGAAGATCCATGAACAAGACATGTCTAGTAAGTTATTTAAAAATATTGATGATTTAAAACCGGTTGTGATACCAGGTAATTCAGACTCAGGAGCACTTGATAATGTATTTGAATTATTAACGCATTCTGGAAAATTAGCTCCGCTAATAAAATTAATGATGATCCCTGATGCTTGGTCTAAAAGAAGTAAAACAGTACCAAAAAATCATCAAGACTTATTTAATTTTTTAAATAGCTCAATTGAACCTTGGGATGGACCTGCTGCGATATGTGCAACAGATGCAAAATGGGTTTTAGCAGCAACTGATAGAAATGGTCTTAGACCATTAAGGTATGCTTTAACTTCGGATGATTTATTTTTTGCTGGTTCAGAAGCAGGAATGATTAAACTTCCTGAGGAAAAAATTATTTCAAAAGGAAAATTAGGACCAGGGCAAATTATTGCGATAGATCTTAAACTGGGTAAACTTTATAATGATAAAGAGATTAAAGACTATATCGCTAAAGATTATAAAAAATATAATAAACAAATAATAGATTTAGATAATAAAATTTCTTCGGATAAAGAGATCGTTGAATTTAGTGGTGATGAATTAAAAAAAAGACAATATTTAACTGGTCTAAGCATAGAAGATTTAGAATTAATATTGCATCCAATGGCTGAAGATGGAAAAGAAGCTATTGGCTCAATGGGTGATGATACGCCTGCAGCAGTTTTATCAAGTTATTATAGACCTGTTTCTCATTATTTTAGGCAAAATTTTAGCCAAGTAACAAACCCTCCAATAGATTCACTAAGAGAAAATAAAGTAATGAGTTTAAAAACTAGATTTGGAAATCTAGGGAATATTTTAGATTTTGATAATCTAACGGAAGAAAATATTTACGTATTAAATAGTCCAGTCCTAACAAATTCTGAGTTTAAAAAATTTAAAAGCTTTTTTAAAAAGAAAATAAAAGTTTTAGATTGTACTTTTGATTTAGATAAAGAGTCTTTAAAAGAAAGAATTGAAAAAATTAGAGAAGAGGCTGAAATTGCAGTTAGAGAAGGTAGCACAGCTTTAGTTTTTTCTGATAAAAAAATTAGTTCAGCAAAAATTGCTATCCCTTCTATTTTAGTAGTTGGTGCAGTACATTCTTACTTAGTAAAATTGGGACTAAGAGGTTATTGTTCTATAAATGTTGAAAGCTCAGATATTCTAGATACACACTCTTTTGCTGTTCTCATTGGAGTTGGTGCTACAACTGTTAATCCATATTTAGCTATCGATAGTATTTATGAGAGATGTGAAAAAAAATTATTTAATAACTCTGAATTTAATACATGTGTAAAAAAATTTAAGAAAGCTATCGATGATGGTCTTTTAAAGATTATGTCTAAGATGGGAATCTCTGTAATTAGTTCCTATAGAGGTGGATGTAATTTTGAAGCTGTAGGTTTAAGTAGAGCCATTGTTTCTGACTATTTTCCTGGAATGAGTTCAAGGATTTCAGGTATAGGAATTGGTGGGATTGAAGAAAAATTAAGAGAACAACATTCAAAATTTAGTTCATCAAATGTTATTTCATTACCCATTGGAGGCATATATCGATATAGAAAAACAGGTGAAGATCACCAGTTCCAAGGTAAATTAATTCATACTTTACAACACGCAGTTGGAACAGGTTCATATGAACATTATAAAAAATATTCTAAAGGAATTCATGATTTGCCGCCTATTAATTTAAGAGATTTATTAGAATTTAATTCTATTAATCAACCAATTCCAATTGATAAAGTTGAGCCGATTGAAAATATTTTAAAAAGATTTGGAAGCGGAAGTATGTCTCATGGGGCATTATCAGCAGAAGCCCATGAAACTTTAGCTATTGGAATGAATAGAATAAAAGGTGCTTCTTGTAGTGGAGAAGGTGGTGAAGATGCAAGAAGATTTAGCGTTTTACCAAATGGGGATTCTGCTAATTCAAGAATTAAACAAATTGCTTCAGCAAGATTTGGAGTCACAATTAATTATTTAAATAATTGTAATGAGATTGAAATTAAAATTGCCCAAGGAGCAAAACCTGGTGAAGGTGGACAATTACCTGGTTTTAAAGTGACAGATGAAATTGCTAGACTACGTCACTCTACACCCGGTGTTACTTTAATTTCACCTCCACCACATCATGACATTTATTCCATAGAAGATTTAGCTCAGTTAATTTATGATTTAAAACAAATTAACCCAAAAGCTAGAATAGGAGTAAAATTAGTTGCTTCAACAGGTATCGGAACTATTGCAGCAGGAGTAGCCAAAGCAAAAGCTGATGTGATTTTGATTTCTGGACATTCAGGAGGTACTGGAGCTAGCCCACAAACAAGTATTAAGTATGCCGGTATTCCTTGGGAGATGGGTTTAACAGAGGCTAATCAAATATTAACTTTAAGTCAATTAAGACATCAGGTGACACTACGAACTGATGGAGGTTTAAAAACTGGAAGAGATATTGTTATGGCAGCGATGATGGGTGCAGAAGAATTTGGTATGGGAACATCTTCATTAGTTGCAATGGGATGTATCATGGTAAGACAATGTCATTCAAATACATGTCCAGTAGGTGTTTGTAGTCAAGATAAAAAACTAAGAGAAAAATTTACTGGCACTCCAGAAAAAGTGGTGAATTTTTTTACTTTTGTAGCAACAGAAGTAAGAGAAATTTTAGCATCACTAGGCTTTAGTTCTTTGAATGAAGTAATAGGAAGAACTGATTTATTAAAGCAAGTCAACAAAGGATCTCCTAACCTTGATGATTTAGATTTAAATCCACTTTTAGTACAAGCAGATCCGGGCGAAAATCCAAGATATTGTAAAGATGCTTTAATTAATAAAGTACCAGACACATTGGATGAAAAAATATGGAAAGATATTAAAGATAAAATTAATGATAAAGAAAATTTTGAATTTAAATATGAGATTGAAAACACTCATCGATCAGTAGGAACAAGACTATCTCACTATTTATATAAAAAATTTGGAGATAATCATCTTAAAGAAAATTCAATTACTCTTAAACTTAATGGTTCTGCAGGACAATCTTTAGGAGCTTTTTTGATTAAAGGATTAAAAATATTAGTTGAAGGAGATTCAAACGATTATGTTGGTAAAGGTCTTTCTGGAGGAACAATTGTTATAAGGCAGTCAGACAAAAGTAAATTAATTTCAAATGAAAATATAATTATTGGTAATACGGTGCTATATGGAGCTACATCAGGTAAAATGTTTGCATCAGGTCAAGCAGGAGAGAGATTTGCGGTAAGAAACTCAGGAAGTTTAGCAATCACAGAAGGTTGTGGAGCTCATGGATGTGAGTATATGACGGGCGGAACTGTTGTCATCCTTGGTCCAGTTGGAGATAACTTTGGTGCTGGTATGACAGGTGGAATGGCATTTATTTATGACCCAAAAAATAACTTTGAAAATTTTGTTAATCCAACATCAATTATTTGGCAAAAGGTTGAAACAGATTATTGGAAAACTTTCCTTAAAGATAATCTAAAAGATTTTTTAAAAGAAACAAAATCAAAAATCACTCAAAAAATTTTAGAGAATTTTGAAAAAGAATTAGAAAACTTTATACAAGTTTGCCCAATTGAAATGTTGGACAAATTAGAAAATCCAATTACATTAAAAAAGACTCTAAAAAAAGTTAGTTAAATGAATAAAACAAGCCTTTTTTGCTTTGGTTTTGGCCAAGTAGCACAAAGCTTTGTAGAAAAATTATTGTTTGAAAAATTAGAGATAAATTTATCTACAACTTCAAGAAATCAAACTAAAAAAAAATTATTAAAAGAAATTGAATACAATTCATTTAATTTTACAGATGGGCAATTTGATAAAAATCTTTTGCAATATTTAGAATCTGCTGAGCATATTTTAATTTCAATACCCCCTCAAGACAATGAAGACATAGTATTAAAAAGTTTTAAAATTTTTTTATCTAGTTTAAAAACCAAACCAAAAACTATCACTTATCTATCAGCAACTAGCGTGTATGGTGATCACAGAGGTAATTGGGTTGACGAGAAGAGCAAAACTAATCCAACATCTCCAAATGGAACAGCAAGATTAAAAGCTGAACTAAGCTGGCTAAGCTTTTGCAAGAAGTCCAATTTACCTTTGCAAATTTTTAGACTTGCTGGAATTTATTCAAATAAAAATAATGTATTAGAAAGATTAAAAAAAAATGAAATAAAGATTGTAGAAAAAAGCAATCATTACTTTTCAAGAGTTCATGTGGAAGATATTGCAAATATTCTATTCAAATCTTTAAAAAAATTTGTGCCAGGAGAAATCTATAATATTGCAGATGATAATCCTTCATCGTATGAGGAAGTTATTAATTTTGGATGTGAATTACTTAAAATTCAAAAACCAGAAAAAATAAAACTAGAAAGCATTAGCAGTGAAGCTTTAAAAGCTTTTTACAATGATTCAAAAAAGGTGAGTAATAAAAAAATAAAAGAGTTTTTTGATTATACTTTTAAATTTTCATCATATAGAGAAGGATTAAGCTATATCAAAAATCATTTTATCTAATTCTTTTATTATTTTTTTTAAATAGATCGGTTTAGATAAACTATGATCTCCATTTTTGATTATAATTAGTTTTTTTTTGGCGTTTTTAAATATATGTAAAACTTTTTTAGAAAAATGGACTGGTACGGATTCATCTTTTGATCCATGTACCATAGTGACTTTTATTTTATTTTTTATTTTTCTTGATAGAACTTTATTTTTCTTCCCATCTCGAATTAATTGATAGGTGATTGGATACTCATAGTTTCCATTTTTAATTAAAGCAAATTTTTTATTGATGATTTGTTTTTTTATTTTTTCATCAAATTTTTTCCACATAATTTGTTGTGTAAATTCGGGAGCAGAACCAATTCCTAAAAAACCTTTAATTTGTTTTTTAAAATATTTAAAAAGATTTAAGGCTATCCATGACCCCATACTAGAGCCAACTAGTATAAAATTATTTTTTTTAACGATTTTATTAATCGATATTTTTGTTTCTTTGGTCCATTGACTCAAGTTGCCATTAGTAAATTTTCCTGAAGATTTTCCATGTCCAGAGTATTCTAACGCAAAGAAGCTTAATTTATTTTTTTGAGCATATTTTTTGAATGCCCCAGGTTTTTTTCCCTCAAGATCTGACATAAATCCATGAAGAAAAACTATAAATAATTTTTTTGGACCGTACTGGACGATATATCTAAGCTTTTTTGAATTAGAAATTTTTAAGAAATTATACTTTTTCATGCAAAATCAAGATTCTAGTATTATATTGTTTCATAAATGTCATCTACCGTAAAAGTCTTGCAAGTTATTCCTAAACTTGGTTTTGGAGGAGCCGAGACAGGTTGTTATGATCTTGCACATTTTTTAGCAGAGCAGGATTGCAAGTCTTATCTTATTACAAGTGGTGGAGAATTATTAAAATATGTAAGACGAGATAAAGTTAAAATTATTAGATTACCTGTTCAATCTAAAAACCCGATTATAATGTTTTTAAATTTTATTTTGATTTATTTTATTATTTTAATTTACAACATTAACATTGTGCACGCTCGAAGCCGTGCTCCAGCATGGTCATGTTTATGGGCGTGTTTATTATCTGGAAGAAAGTTTGTAACTACTTTTCATGGCACTTATAATTTTTCCTCTAAGATGAAGCTTTTTTATAACAGTGTGATGGTTCGCTCTAAATTAATAATAGCTGGTTCGAACTTTATTTTTAAACATATTAATGAAAATTACGAAAAGTATTTAGATCCCAAAAAAAAGAAACTCATGGTTATCTTTAGAGGTATTAATTTGGAATATTTTAATTCTAAAAGCGTTAAACAGGCTAAAGTCGAAGAGTTAGCTAATATTTGGAAAATAGATAAAAACAAATTTACAATTTTATTGCCTGGACGATTAACTCGCTGGAAAGGCCAAGAGTCGTTTATTGAAGCTTTAAGTTATTTAAGAGAGATTCATAATAAAGATAATTTTCAAGCAGTTATTTTAGGTTCAGACCAAGGTAGAAATATTTATTCTAAAAAATTATCACTTCTTGTTGAACGATACCGGTTAGGAAAAAAAATATTTTTTATTGAAAACTGTAAAGAAATGCCAATAGCTTATAAACTTGCAGATGTCGTTGTTTCTAGTTCAATTGAGCCTGAAGCCTTTGGAAGAGTTTCTGTTGAAGCGCAGGCAATGAATAAACCAATTATTGCAAGTAACATTGGTGGTTCTAAAGAGACAATTTTAAATGGTAGATCGGGATTGTTATATAAATTTGATGACCCAAAAGAATTAGCAAAAGTTTTAAGTAAATTAATGGAAATGGATAATAAAACTCTAGATTTAATGGGTGAGGAGGGAAGAAAAAACGTGGAAAAAAAATTCAATGTAGACCAAATGTGTCAAACTACCTTTACAGAATACCTGAAACTACTTAAATAACTAATTACAGATGCCAAATGTTTTACTTTTAGATGGAAAAAAAATCCCTTTTGAGAAATCAATAAGTGGGTTTGAACTCGTTAAGAAAATAAGCAAATCTCTAGAAAAAAGTGCATTGATTATGTCAGTGAACGGGGAACTTAAAGACTTAAGCTATGAAGTTAAATCAGACTCCCAAATAAAAATAATAACTTCAAAAGATAAAGAAGGTCTAGAGGTATTAAGGCATGATGCGGCACATATTTTAGCTATGGCTGTGCAAGAGCTTTTTCCAGGTACACAAGTAACTATTGGGCCAGTTATAGAAAATGGGTTTTATTATGATTTTGCTAGAAAAGATCCTTTTACTGATGAGGATTTAAAAAAGATTGAAAAAAAAATGGAAGAAATTGTTGATAGAGACGAAAAAACAACTCGTCATGTTTGGAAAAGAGAAGACGCAATTAAACATTTTAAAAAAATAGGAGAGGATTACAAAGCTGAAATTATTGAAAGCATTCCTAAGAATGAAGAAGTTTCAGTCTATAGCCATGGTAATTGGAGTGATTTATGTCGAGGACCACATTTAGCTTCAACAGGAAAAATAGGAAAGGCATTTAAACTATTAAAGGTTTCAGGAGCATATTGGAGAGGAGATTCTAATAACGAAATGCTTCAAAGGATTTACGGGACATGTTGGACAAACAAAAAAGAGTTAGAAGAATATATTCATAGATTAGAAGAAGCAGAAAAAAGAGACCATCGAAAATTAGGTAAAGAAATGGATTTATTTCATTTTAGAGAGGAAAGTCCAGGAGCTGTATTCTGGCATGAAAAAGGATGGACTTTATTTCAAAGGTTAATTGAGTATATGAGAATGAAACAAAGGCTAGCCGGCTATAGAGAAATCAACACCCCAGAATTATTAGACAGAAGCTTATGGGAAAAATCAGGTCACTGGGAAAAATTTAGTGAGCACATGTACACATCAGAGACACCTGATGAAAAAATTTTTGCAATCAAACCGATGAATTGCCCTGGTTGTGTTCAGGTTTTTAATCAAGGTTTAAAAAGTTATAGAGATTTACCATTAAAACTATCTGAATTTGGAAAAGTACATAGGTACGAGCCTTCTGGCGCTTTACATGGTTTATTAAGAGTGAGAGCCTTCACACAAGATGATGCTCATATTTTTTGTACTGAAGATCAAATTACTCAAGAAACCTTGACGGTTACAAACTTAATTCTTGGAATTTATAAAGATCTAGGTTTTGAAAATATAATTTTAAAGTATTCAGATAGACCAGAAAAGAGAGTCGGTGATGATAAAATTTGGGATAAGTCTGAAGCTGCTCTTTTAACAGCAATAAAACTTTCTAAATTAGAATACAGTATTAATAAAGGAGAAGGCGCTTTTTACGGTCCTAAAATTGAATTTGTTTTAAGAGATGCAATTGGCAGAGATTGGCAATGCGGAACTTTGCAAGTTGATTTAAATTTACCAGGTAGACTTGGTGCTTCTTATGTCGATAAAGATGGAAGCAAAAAAGTTCCAGTAATGCTTCACAGAGCGCTTTTTGGTTCTTTAGAGAGGTTTATTGGTATTTTAATTGAAAACTATGCTGGCAAACTTCCTTTTTGGCTTTCTCCAAACCAAGTTGTAATTTTACCAATAGCAGATGAAAATAATGATTATGTAAAAAAGCTATTTCAAGATTTATTTAAAGAAGGTATAAAATGTGACGTGGATTTAAGAAATCAAAAAATAAATTACAAAATTAGAGAACATTCTTTAGCAAAAGTACCTATGATTTTAGTTTGTGGTAAAAAAGAAGTTGCAGATAATACTGTAACAGTCAGAAGACTTGGTTCAGAAAAACAAGAAACTTTTAAAAGAGATGAGATTATTAAAAGTATAATTGATGCTAACAAACTTCCTTTAAATTAAGTGTCAAATTTTAAACCTAACTATTTTCAAAAAAGAAGCAAACCTCAAGGCCCTAGATACAACGAGAGAATAAGAGCAATTGATGTTCAAGTGATAGGTAGTGAAGGAAACAACTTGGGTATACTTCCGTTGAATAAGGCTATTGAGATGGCTAAGGAAGAAGGATTAGATTTAATAGAAATTTCTCCAAATGCCAATCCGCCAGTTTGCAAAATCATGGATATGGGAAAGTATAAATATGATTTGCAGAAAAAAGCTAATCTTGCAAAAAAGAAACAAAAAATAGTTTCATTAAAAGAAATTAAACTTAGACCAGGAACTGATGTTCATGATTATAATTTCAAAGTAAAAAACGCTAAAAAATTTTTAGTACATAAAGATAAAGTTAAGTTTACAGTAAAATTTAAAGGTAGAGAGATGCAGCACATCGATTTAGGAAAAGATTTAATGAACAGAATTATCGAAGATACTAAAGATGTAGGAAAAGTAGAGACACCACCTAAATTTGAAGGTAAGCAAATGGTAATGATAATTCAGCCCATTTAGTAAAGATAATATCGTCTTGTAAAGAATATTTAATCTATATATAAAGCCCTGAAATTTATGCCAAAATTAAAAACAAAAAGTTCAGCAAAAAAAAGATTTAGATTTACTGCTTCTGGTAAAGTTAAAAGACCTCAAGCAGGTAAAAGACATGGCATGATTAAAAGAAGTAATGCACAAATAAGAAGATTAAGAGGCTCTACGATAATGTCTGAACCAGACACTAAAATTGTAAAATCGTATATGCCTTACAATAGGTAGGAAAAAATGGCAAGAACAAAACGTGGCGTAACAAGTCGAGCTAAGCATAATAAAGTTTTAAAAGCTGTAAAAGGTCAGTACGGTAGAAGAAAGAATACGATTAGAGTGGCGCGACAAGCCATGGAAAAAGCAATGCAATATGCCTACAGAGATCGTAGAGCAAAAACAAGAGATTTTAGATCATTATGGATACAAAGAATAAATGCAGGTGCAAGAGCTGAGGGGATGACATACGCTCAGTTAATTCATGGACTTAATAAGTCAAAAATTAAATTAGATAGAAAAGTGCTTGCTGAATTAGCTTATAATAATCCAGAAGTCTTTAAAACTATAGTAAAAAAGCTCAATCCTCCCTTAACTAATTAGGGTCTTTGATTTATCTTGTAGAAGCTAAAAGAATCAAAAAACCTTATGAGCGATTTAAATAATATTCGTTTAAGTTTTAACCAAAAGATTACAGCTGTTAATTCAAAAGACAGTTTACAAAATTTAAAAACTGAATTTTTTGGTAAAAATGGTTTAATAACTTCTCAATTCAAAAATTTAGGGACTATTTCTCAAGATAAAAGAAAAGAGTTCGCTTCTGATTTAAATAATTTAAAGAATGATTTGAATGATCAGTTAGAAAAAAAATTATTAGATTTAGAAAATATCGAAATTAATGAAAAGCTTAAAGGTGAAAGAGTAGATGTAACTTTACCAATAAGATCTACTAGAGTAGGAAAAATACACCCCGTATCCCAAGTGATCGATGAAATAGCATCAATTTTTTCAGAGATAGGTTTTTCTTTAGCTGAAGGCCCAGATGTTGAAACTGAATATAATAATTTTACAGCCTTAAATACTCCCGAAAGCCACCCTGCTAGAGATATGCATGACACTTTTTATCTAGAAGAAAATAAAAAAATTTTATTAAGAACACATACTTCACCAGTTCAAATTAGAACTATGTTAAATGAAAAACCACCTTATAAAATTATAGTTCCTGGGAGAACGTATAGATGTGATAGCGATCAGACACACGCACCTATGTTTCATCAATTAGAAGGATTACATATCGATAAAGATATTACGATGGGACATTTAAAAGGCTGTTTGGATTATTTTATTAAAGAATTTTTTGAAGTTAAAAATGTCAAGATGAGATTTAGGCCGAGCCATTTTCCTTTTACAGAACCTTCTGCTGAAGTTGATATTGGTTATAGAATTGAAAATGAAAAGATCGTTATTGGTGAAGGAGACCAATGGTTAGAAATCTTGGGATGCGGAATGGTTCATCCAAATGTTTTAAGGAATGTAAAAGTTGATCCTGCAAAATATCAAGGATTTGCTTTTGGAATGGGAATTGATCGATTAGCTATGCTTAAATATGGCATTAATGACCTAAGAGCATTTTTTGAGACTGATTATAGATGGTTATCACATTTTGGTTTTGATCCATTAGATGTGCCAACAAATTACAAAGGACTGAGTAAATGATATTTACATTTTCTTGGCTCAAAGAGCATTTAGATACTAAAGCAAACGAAAATCAAATTGTTGATCAGTTGACCAATATTGGTCTTGAAGTTGAAAGCATCAAAGATAGTAAAAATGAATTAGCAGATTTTAAAATTGCAAAGATTATTAAAGCTGAAAAACATCCAAATGCGGACAAATTAAAAGTTTGTGATGTTTCAATTGGTGGGAATAAAATTTTAAAAGTTGTTTGTGGAGCTAAAAATGCAAGAGATGGATTGATTACAGTCTATGCACCTCCTGGTGCAATAATCCCAAAGACAAAATTTAAATTAACAATTGCTAAAATAAGAGGAGTAGAGTCTAGTGGAATGCTATGTTCCGAGAGCGAATTAAATTTATCCGAAGATAGCGATGGTATTATAGAATTAAAAGGTAAAGAAAAAGAAATCGGAAAAAATTATTTTAAATCAAATAGCGAGAAAGTAATAGATATATCAGTCACACCTAATAGAGCTGATTGTTTAGGTGTTAGAGGAATAGCTCGAGATTTAACAGCTTCTGGCTTAGGTAAATTAAAAAAAATTAAAAAAAATTCTTATACACAAAGTTTTGCTTCGCCAATAAAGGTTTCTATTACTAAAGACAAAAGCCAAGGATGTTTAGCTTTTGGAAGCTGTTATATCAAAAATATTAAAAATCAGGAAAGTCCTAACTGGTTAAAAGAAAAAATATTAGCTCTTGGATTAAAACCTATTTCTGCAGTAGTTGATATTACTAATTACGTAATGTTTGATTTAAACAGACCTTTACATGCTTATGATGCTGATAAAATAAAAAAAGAAATTATAGTTAGAAATGCAAAAGAAAATGAAAAATTTGAAGCCTTAGATGGCAAAACTTACACACTTCAAAAAGAAATGTGCGTTATAGCTGACAGCAAAGAACCTCTTGGTTTAGGCGGTATTATTGGAGGAACATCAACATCAACAGAATTTGATACAAAAAATATTTTATTGGAGTCAGCTTATTTTTTACCAGAATCAATAAGAAAAACTGCAAGACAACTTAATATTAATACTGATGCAAAATATAGATTTGAAAGAGGTATTGATCCTAATTCTATCAAAGAAGGTTTAGAAATTGCAGCAGGATTAATCCTAAAAATTTGTGGAGGGCAAGCAAGTAAATTTTACGTTGCAGGTTCAGCAATAAATAAAAATAAAATTATAAATTTTAATATTGAAAAGTTTTCTAAAGTTATTGGTATTTCAATAACACCAAAAGAAGCTAGTAAAATTTTAGTTTCCTTAGGTTGTAATGTTAAAACTAATAAAAACAAATTAGTTATTACAGTTCCATCCTGGAGACCTGATATTACAAATGATGAAGATATAGTTGAGGAACTAATACGAATTAAAGGTTTTGATAAAATTAAAACGGTTGAACCCACAAAGAAAAGAGAAAAAGAAACTCTAAATTTTAGGCAAAAATTAATTCATCTTTCAAAAAGATCTATGGCTTCTAAAGGATATACAGAAGCTGTTACCTGGTCTTTCACAGATTCAAGAATTGATACTATGATTGCTTCTGGTGAAAAGAAAATAGAAATTTATAATCCAATTTCATCTGATCTTGATGTGCTTCGTAGATCAATATTCTCAAACTTATTAGTTTATTTGAAAAAAACCAAGGTCGAGGTTATCAAGATTTATCTTTTTTGAAGTTGGTCCTGTATTTTTGGAAAAAATCCTGGAGAACAGCAAGTTGTTATAGGTGCCCTTAAATCAGGATTGGTAAATAGAAAAAGTTGGTTAGAAAAAGAGCGAAAAATTGATGCTTTTGATGTTAAAAGTGATGTTATTAAAACTTTAATTGATCTTGGTTTAAACGAAGACGATTTATATGTAAGCAACAATACTAAGAGCTGTTATCATCCAGGAAGATCAGGTTCCATAAATCTTAAATCTGAAAAAGGTCCCCACCTAGCTTATTTTGGTGAAATTCATCCAGCTATTATTTCAAATTTAGACTTCAAGGAAAAAAATATTTATGGTTTAGAAATTTTTTTAAAAAATCTTCCTGAGCCTAATAAAAAAATAAGGATAAGTAAGAAAAATTATATTGTTTCAGATTTTCAAAAATCAGAAAGAGATTTTGCATTTGTTATAGACAAATCTTATTTAATCGGAAATCTTGAAAATATTATTAAAAAAATTGACTCTGACGTTATTCAATCAGTTTCTACCTTTGATGTTTTTGAAGGAGGGTCAATTCCAGAAAATAAAAAATCTATAGCAATTAATGTGGTTTTACAGTCAAAAAATAAAACTTTAACGGAACAAGATTTGGATCAATTAAGCCAAAAAATAATACAGGTTGTTAAAGAAAAAACAGGCGCAACCATAAGATCTTAATGTCTGATATAAAAAGAATCCGTAACTTTGCAATTATTGCACACATAGATCACGGTAAATCAACTATTGCTGATAGAATTATTCATAAATGCGGGGGATTAACTGATAGAGAAATGTCAGAACAAGTTCTTGACTCAATGGATATTGAAAAAGAACGAGGTATTACAATTAAAGCACAAACAGTAAGATTAAAATATAAAGCTAAGGATGGACATGAATATATATTAAATATTATTGACACTCCTGGACACGTTGATTTTAGTTATGAAGTTAGTCGTTCTTTATCTGCCTGCGAAGGTTCTTTATTAATTGTTGATAGCACTCAAGGTGTTGAAGCACAAACTTTGGCTAATGTTTATAAGGCCTTAGAGATTAATCATGAAGTAATTCCAATTTTAAATAAAATTGATTTACCAGCTTCTGATGTTGAAAAAACAAAAAAAGAAATAGAAGATGTTATTGGTATAGATACATCTAGTGCTATTAGTTGTTCAGGTAAAACAGGAGAGGGAGTTGAAGACATATTAGAGACAATAGTAAAAATTTACCAGCTCCAAAAAGCTCAGACTCAAAACAATTAAAATCTTTACTAGTTGATAGTTGGTATGACACTTATTTAGGAGTCGTTATTTTAGTTAGAGTGATAGATGGTGAAATTAAAAAAGGCATGAAGGTAAAACTTATGTCTAATAATAGAGAATATATAATTGAAAAAGTTGGCGTGTTTACTCCAAAACCAACTGATGAAGAAACGCTTCAGCCTGGTCAAATAGGTTTTATTATTACAGGAATAAAAAGTTTATCTGAAACTAAAGTAGGTGATACAATTTGTGATGCTGCAAACCCTATTTCTGATCCCTTGCCTGGGTTTAAACCTAGCAAACCTGTAGTATTTTGTGGTCTTTTTCCAGTAGATAGTTCTGAATACGAAAAACTTAAAGATGGTTTAGCTAAATTAAATTTAAATGATGCAAGCTTTTCATTTGAAGCAGAATCCTCTAGTGCATTGGGGTTAGGTTTTAGATGTGGTTTTTAGTCTTACTACATTTAGAAATTATTACTGAAAGATTAGAAAGAGAATTTGATGTAAGTCTTATCACAACAACACCAGGAGTAATTTACAAAGTTCATACTCGAAAAGGTGAAGTTATAAATCTTCAAAACCCAACCAACATGCCAGATCCTTCTTTAATAGAAAAAATTGAAGAGCCTTGGATTAAAGCAACGATTATTACACCAGATGAATATCTAGGTACGATTATAAAAATTTGCCAAGACAAAAGAGGTGTGCAAACTAACTTAGAATACTCTGGTAAACGAGCAGTGCTTTCTTATGAACTACCTCTTAACGAAGTTGTTTTTGATTTTAATGACAGATTAAAATCAGTCACTAGTGGATATGCAAGTTATGATTATGAATTGTTAGGTTATAGAGAAGGCAACCTAGTAAAATTAGGCATACTAGTTAATAGTGAGCCAGTTGATGCTTTAGCCATGATTATACACAAAGATTTTGCAGAAAGAACGGGAAGACAAGTTTGTGAAAAATTAAAAGATTTAATCCCAAGGCATAATTTTATGATTCCTGTACAAGCTGCAATAGGTGGAAAAATTATTGCAAGGGAATCTATTAAAGGCTTTAAAAAAGATGTTTTAACTAAAATTCATGGTGGTGGAGCAAGAGATAGAAAAAGAAAACTTTTAGATAAACAAAAAAAAGGAAAAGCTAGATCAAAACAATTTGGTAGAGTTGAAATTCCACAAGAAGCATTTATTGGAGTATTAAGAATTAATAAAGAGACTTAATGGAAAAACTATACATTATTTCAAACGAAAGTATTTTTGAAGAAAATGGAAATTTTTTTTGTGACAATATTGATATTAAATCAACACCAGAAGGATTAAATAAAAACTTTGAAGTTCACTTATTTGGTAGGAGTTCAAAAAAACAAAGAGCTCACAAAATAGATCTAAATAATATTTACATCAGTAATAATTTTTTCCTATTTTTTTTTAATATTTATAAATCTATAAAAGAAGAGAATTCAAAATACTTAATTGTATCGATATCACCCTATACTTTTTTAATTTCAATTTTGTTAAGATTATTAAAAAAAAAACCTATAGTTTATTTAAGAAGTGATGGATACGGTGAGTATAAAGCTATTTTAGGATTTTTTGGACCAATCATTTATCATTTAATGTTTATTATTGTTTCTAATATTTCATCATTAGTTAGTTGTAGAAAATATATTTTAAGAGGAAAATCAGGTGAAATCGTTTCTCCATCACAGCTTAGTCCAAACTGGTTAGCAAATATTAAAGAACCAGATCTAGACAAAATTAAGCTTCTTTATGTTGGAAGAATTAGAAAAGAAAAAGGTATTTTTTCTTTACTTGAGTTAGTTAAAAAAATTAAAATTGAACTAACCCTGACTATTGTAGGCGCAGAGAAAGGATTTAATAATTCTATTTCTGAAAATAATATAAATTTTTTTAATGTAGAAAGTAATGAGGAAAAGTTAATAGAATATTATGATAATCATAATATTTTTATATTGCCTTCATTTACCGAAGGCCATCCAATGGCATTATTAGAGTCTCTTGCTCGTTTAAGACCAGTGATAATTTTTAAAGACATAGAGCATGTCATTGAAGATAAAAAGGGTATATTTGTTGCTGAAAGAAATAGTGAAAGTTTATTGGAAAAAATAGAATTTATAAAAAAAAATTATTCATCCATACAAGAGGAAATGAAAAAAAATTATCTTCCAACTAAACAGGATTTTTTAAGAGATTTGAGTTCAATTATTTCAAAAATTAATTAAGTTTGGAGAGGTGGCCGAGTGGTTGAAGGCGCACGCTTGGAAAGCGTGTATACGGGAAACCGTATCGAGATTGAAAAATTTAATTTTTTACAAAAAGAAAAAGAGATTAGAAAAAAAATTAATGGTCTTTGAAATGAAAAAGATTTAAATGGCTTTTCCAAAATAAAATTTTGCAGAAATTATTTTTAATAAGAATTATTTTAGTAAAAAAGGTTAAAATTCAAGGAAAAAAATAAAAAATTACTTCATTTAATTTTAAAAAAAGAAAAATTTTAAAAAGAGTTATAAATTAATTAAACAACAATTACAAAAAATTTTAATTTAAAAAAAAAATAAATAAAGAGCAAATTTTTAAAATCTGATCAAAAATATTTTTATCTTTTTCTTTTTAAAAGATATTTAAATTTATGCCTCCATTTTTAGAAAAAAGGCAATTTGTAATTGAAAAAAAACACAGAAAATTTGAAAAATATTTATAAAAAAAATTTTTAATTCAAACAACGGAATATTAAAGATTATTGCGATCAGTTATTAAAAACAAAAGACAAAAATTTTAAAAGAAATTTAAAACTTTTAAAAATCGAGGAATATTTCCGCCAATTTTTAAACAACACAATTATAACGAGTTAAATTTTTTTCCTCGAATCAGATATTTTTTATTTAAGGTGGTGGAGGGAGACTGAAGCCACCTTTCTTATTTAAGACGTTTTATTGATAATACTTTAAGATGAGCTGTTTTTTTATTAGTTTAATAGTTTTTTTATATCCATAATTACAGTTTTTTTTCTAGGTCCGTAAGCATGAATAAGGTTTTTTTTTGAAAGCGCTAAAGCCACATGGCCTTTCCAATAAATTATATCGTTTTTATTAATTTTTTTTAAATTAATATTTTTTTTAAAAAATTTTATTTGCTGACCAGAATCTCGAGGACAGTATTTATTATTATACTGTAAACAAACTTGTATAAGAGCAGAACAATCAATTCCATTAAAAGTTCTACCACCCCATTTATATTTAATATTCTTAAAAATTTTTACATTTTTAAAAATATCTTTATCTTTATGATTTATTGGTTTAATATTTTTATATTCAATCCATCCTTTTGAAAATTTTGCAAATTTAGCAGAAGTTTGCTCAACTTTAATTTTAGCTGCAAAGGGAAGTTTACTAATAATTTTTTTGTTTTTAGGATTTTTATAAATGTTAGCATATAATGTTGAGACTTTAAAATTGGGCCGAATATGATCAAAAAGTTTAATTTTTTTTATGAAACCAACATATCCATCTTCTTTAATCTTAATTAGAAAAAAATTTTTACTTTTTTTTAAAATTTTGAAAGACTCACCATAGATAATTTGAGTGACAACCTCTGATTTTATAGAAGGTTTTTTAAATAAATTTAATTCGGGATTAATATTTGTAAAAAATTTACTCATTTAAGTTTAATTTATTTTTAATAAGCCATAAACAAACTAAAGATGGAATTACCATCAAAGCAGTAATGATAAAGAAAATTACCCAGTTACCATTTAACCAATCTACTAAAGCTCCAGAAGATGAAGCAAAAAAGTGTTCTACCTGCTGTGCCAATTGAAGCTAATAGAGCATACTGTGTTGCAGTGTAATTTCTATCTACTAAAGCTGAAATAAAACCTACAAAGGCAACAGTTGCAAAAGCTGCAGCAAGATCATCAATTAAAACTGCAAATGCAAATAAAGCTTTTGAGTCACCTACCCAGGCTAGCAGTGAAAAAAACAAATTAGTAGACGCCATAAAAATTCCAGATACAAACATGGCTTTAACAAGACCCATTCGCACAGCAAAAAGACCCCCGGCCAAAGTAAAAAATATTGTAGTTAGCCAACCGATGCCTTTAGAATAAATAGCTATATCTGTTTTAGAAAAACCAATTTCTTTGTAAAAACTACTGACATTCTGCCTAAAAAGCTTCACCAATTTTAAAAAAAAAACAAACCCAAGAATGGCTAAAGCAACCTTTAAAGAATTTTTATTAAAAAAACTTAAAAGAGGATTAATAACAGTGCCAAATAACCAAGCTGCAATTTTTGTAAAATTATTTTTTATATGGATTTTTTCTAATATTTCATTATCAGATTTTTTTTGATTTTCTATTTTTTCATCCGAACTTTTTTCAGGAATGAGTAATAATAAAAGGCTACAGGATAAAATTATTAAACAAAGAATTAAAAAGATATTTGCCAATAATTTTCAAAACCTTTTTTGAAGAATGTCGGCGCTAACTAAAGATATTAAACCTCCAATTTTATATCCCGTCCACCATCCAACTACAGAAAAAGCTGCACCAGCTGCTAGTAAATTCTTTTCGTTTTCATTTATCTGTTCAATTCTTAGGGCATCAATCGTAATATCCTGGGTGGCTGATGAAATCGCTATCGCAAGTCCAACTGCAATAATAAGCCAAAGATTTTCAGTTGGATTTAAAAAACTCCAACTTAATAATGAAATAAAGATGAACGATTGCATTAAAATGATCCAAGATTTTCTATGACCAATTTTTTTTGAGAGGAATGGAATATGAATTCTATCAATTAAAGGAGCCCACAAAAAATTTATGGCATATACCCCAAAAATTAAACCTGCCCAACCAATTGTAGATCTGCTTAATTCATTTTCTTTTAACCATAAACTTAATGCACTACCAATTAACACCCATGGAAAACCACTCATGATACCAAGAAGAAAAATTCTAAGCATTCTTCTATCTAGATAAGGTTTTGCAAGATGAGTAATATTCATAAATTAATTTCTCCAAAATGATGGAAAGAAAAGAATTAGTACTGCAAATAATTCTAACCTACCCAATAACATTCCAAAAGATAAAATCCATTTAGCAACATCTGGAATTGATTTAAAATTTCCATTAGGCCCAATTACTTCTCCAAGACCTGGCCCAACATTAGATATAGAAGTTGCCGCACCAGAAATAGCAGTTAAAAAATCTATACCTGTTAAAGATAACAACATAGCTATCAAAACAAATATAAATAAATAAGTAAAAATAAAAATGATTATTGAACTAATATAATCATCCGAAATTTTTTGATTGTTGTACTTGATTGGAAAAACACTATTCGGGTACATAAGTTTTTTAATTTGATTTCTTATAAATAAAAATAACAATTGAAATCTAAAAATTTTTATTCCACAAGCGGTTGATCCAGCGCAGCCACCTATAAACATTAAAAATAAAAAGAAAATTAAAGGAAATTTGCCCCAAAGACTAAAATCATTAGTGACATATCCTGTTCCAGATAAAATAGAAATGACGTTAAACGAAGCTATTCTTAATTTATCGATGATCAATATTTCTTTATTATTTAAAGTTAAATAAATGAGCATGATTAAAATACATGCAATAAAAAGATAAATTAATCCTTTGATTTGTACATCATCAAAAAATATTTTTTTGTTACCTTTAATAAATTTTAGATAGGTAATAAATGGAATACTTCCTAAAATTATAAATAGTGTAGCAATAATTTCAATATTAGGGTTCTTAAAAAATCCTATAGACTCATTATGAGTAGAAAAACCACCAGTTGCGATCGTAGTCATGGCATGAGCTATACTATCGAATGCTTTCATACCAGCTAAATGATATGAAACCACACACATCAAAGTTAAAATAGAATACGTTGAAAAAATTGTTAAACCTAAATGGGTGGTTCTTGGTAAAATTTTTTCAGGTTTATCGGAACTTTCAACCCTAAATAATTGCATTCCTCCAACTTTTAAAAGTGGCAATACAATAATAGCCATAACAATTATTCCAACCCCACCTAACCATTGCATAAGGGCTCGCCAAATCAATATGCTCTTAGGCGTATTATCTAAATTTGTTATGATTGTTGAACCAGTCGTTGTAATTCTGACATACTTTCAAAAAAAGCATCACTTATAGAAACTTCTATGTTAGCTAGCAGGAAAGGAATTGATCCAAAAATGGCAATCGAAAGCCATGAGAAAGTTGTAAATAGAAATGTTTGTTTAAGACTGAGTTCATTTTTTTCTTGTAAATTCGCTAAAACTAATAATCCGCCAATTAAGATAGTGACAAAAGATGAAGCTAAAAAACTATGACTGTTTTCTTGATAAAAGATTTGTACCCCGTAAGGCACTAACATAAATAAACCTAAAATAATTAGTAATATCCCAATTATAAAAAAAACTGTTTTATATGCAGACATCGTTGTTATGAGATTATTTGAAAGTTAATAAAATTCAACTTATTAAGATGCAATTATTTCTGTATTTTATATATAAAGTTTAATAAACCTTTTTTATGCTTGATCCTAGCTTAATTCAATCCACTTCTTCTTGGCCTTTTGTTGAAATAAGAAAACTTTTAAAGGAAAGAAAAGATTTAATTAATTCTAAAGAAGAAAGTTATTTTTCAAACGGGCTATGGTCCAAGCGGACTTCCCCACATAGGTACTTTTGGCGAAGTTGCCAGAACTACTATGATGATTAATGTTTTAAATCACATCACTAAAATTGACTCTGATCTAATTACTTTTTCAGATGATATGGATGGTTTAAGAAAAGTACCAGATAATATTCCAAACGATGAAATTTTACATCAAAATCTTGGAAAACCCTTAACGAGTATTCCAGATCCATTTAAAAAATTTGATAGTTTTGGGAAGCACAATAATGAAATGCTCAAAGATTTTTTAACTAAATTTAATTTTAAATTTAATTTTAAAAGCTCAACTGAAAATTATAAAGGCGGTATATTTAATGAGTCACTTATGCGGGTATTAGAAAAATATGAAGACATTATGAACATTATTCTTCCTACTTTAAGAAGTGAGAGAAAAAAAACTTACTGTCCGTTTTTACCTATCTGCCCTGATACAGGAAAAGTTTTAGAAATACCGCTTGTTGAAATGGATAAAAAAACAGGAGCAGTTGTTTTTGATAATAATGGTAAAAAATTAAAAACAGAAATTCAAAACGGAAAATGTAAATTACAATGGAAAGTAGATTGGGCTATGAGGTGGTTTACTTTTGATGTTGATTTTGAGATGTACGGTAAAGATTTAACGGAAAGTGCAATACTATCTAATAAAAATATGTAAAACGTTAGGTAAAAACCACCTAATGGATTTGCTTACGAATTATTTTTAGATGAGAAAGGTGAAAAAATATCAAAGTCAAAAGGAAATGGTATTACGATCGAGCAATGGTTACGTTATGCTTCCCCAGAAAGTTTATCTTTATATATGTATCAAAATCCTACGAGAGCAAAAAAATTATATTCTGATGTAGTGCCTAAAGCAGTTGATGAATATTTATCTTTAATAGAAACTTTTCCGAATCAACAACCTAAAGAACAATTGTTGAATCCTGTTTGGCATGTGCATAATGGTAAACCACCTAAAGAAAAATTGTGATGACATTTTCAATGTTATTAAACTTAGTTGGTTCGAGTAACGCAGACAATAAAGAAATTTTGTGGAAATTTATTCAAAGATTTCATCAAGAAATAAATCCTGAGGCTTACCCCATCTTAGATCATTTAACAGCATACGCGATTAATTATTTTAAAGATAAAGTTGAACCTTATAAAAAACATAAAAAACCAGATGCAAACGAAAAAAAAGCATTATTAAATTTAATTAAAAAATTAGAGCCAATTACCCAGGACACGAAACCTGAAGATATTCAAACAGTAGTTTATGCAACAGGTAAAGAAAATGGTTATGAAAAAAATCTTAGAGATTGGTTTATATTGATTTATGAAGTTCTGTTTGGTTCAAAAGATGGACCAAGAATGGGATTTTTTATAAGTTTTTTTGGAGTGCAAGATACAATTAAATTATTAAATGATAAAATTAACCATTAGATGTTTTCAATTTTAAGGCCTTATATTTTTTCTCTAGATCCCGAAACTGCACATGATTTAGCTATCAAATCTTTAAAATTTAATTTTATTCCAAGTAGTTTTTTTAAAGTTGAGCATGAAGAACTATTAGCTACTCAATTGTTTAATAAAGAAATAAAAAAATCCAATCGGTCTGCAGCCGGATTTGATAAAAGTGCAGAAGTTTATAATCCTTTATTTAATCTAGGCTATGGTTTTGTTGAAGTAGGGACGATCACACCTAAAAGTCAATTTGGTAATCCAAAACCAAGAATGTTCAGATTAGAAAAAGATAGAGCTCTTATAAATAGATTAGGTTTTAATAATGATGGTTCTGATAAAGCTTTAGAACGATTAACAAGAAATATGCCAGAAGGATTTTTAGGTATTAATATAGGTCCAAATAAAGATACGCAGGATAAACTTTCAGATTTTTTAGAATGTTTTAACAAACTTCATCGATTTGCAAATTACATAACTATTAATATTTCTTCACCTAACACTGAAGGGCTAAGAGACTTTCATGAAAAAGACAATCTAGATAAATTACTAGAAGCTATTCAAGCTGCTAAAAAAAATAACCATGTAACGTGCCCAGTCGTTGTTAAAATTTCCCCTGATATTAATGAAAAAGAAATATCAGACATTAATGAATTGATACTAAAATACAAAATTAATGGAATTATTTTGACCAATACAACTAACCAAAATAGAGAAAATTTAAGTGATGTTAAAAAACAAGAAAGCGGAGGTTTATCCGGCGCACCTTTAAAAGATATTTCAACGG
>JAYQTL020000008.1:0-116341 GCA_038147375.2 Candidatus Hypereutrophica brisbanensis
GCCAACAGAGCAATACAAATGATGGGGGTGTTAGGAACAAAAAAACCTGTGATATCCAAAAATGATCATGTCAATAAATCACAATCTACAAATGATGTATTTCATCTGCAATACATATTGCTGTTGCGGTTAAAATAACTAAAACTATTACCCTCATTAAAACTACTTGAAAAAGAATTAGAAAAGTTAAACAATTTAGAAAAATTGTAAAATTAGGAAGAACACATTTACAAGACGCAACACCTCTAACACTTGGACAAGAGTTTTCTGGCTACCAATTTCAATTAAAAGAGTCGATTAAAAGAATAGAAGATGCTTTGAAAGAAGTTTACTTTTTGGCTCAAGGAGGAACAGCTGTTGGGACTGGACTCAATACTAGAAAAAACTTAGATAAAAAAATTGTTAATGAAATAAGTAAAATTACAAAATTACCATTTAAAGTTTCTCCAAATAAATTTGCAGCTTTAGCTACGCATGATCCAATAGTTCATTTTTCTGGTACGTTAAATACTGCGGCAGTTTGCTTAATGAAAATTGCAAATGATATTAGGTTTTTAGGTTCAGGTCCTAGAGCAGGTTATGGAGAATTAATCTTACCATCAAATGAACCAGGTTCTTCTATTATGCCTGGCAAAGTTAACCCAACACAATCAGAGGCGGTAACTATGGTTTGTGTAAAAGTAATTGGTAATCATAATGGTATTACAATGGCAGGTTCTCACGGACACTTTGAACTAAATGTTTTTAAACCATTAATCGCTCATAACATTCTTCAATCTATAGAAATCATGGCTGACTCTGCAAAAACTTTTGCAGAATACTGTATTAAAGGAATTAAAGCAGATACAAAAAGAATAAAATATCTTTTGGACAACTCCCTAATGTTGGTAACAGCTCTAGCTCCAAAAAATTGGATAAGATAAAGCTGCTAAAATTGCAAAAACAGCTCACAAAAATGGAACAACAATAAAAGATGAAGTGATTAAATCTGGTGTATTAGGTGAAAAAGAATACGATAAAATCATGAATCCAATGTTAATGACAAAGCCAAAATAAATTTAAATTAATTTATTTCATCAATTAAGTTATCAATTAAATTTACATCAAAAATATTATTTAAATTTTTTTTTAGAATTTCGTTATTTATTTTAGTTTCATAATTTTCCATATCTTCTTTTGAATAATTTTTGTTTTCTTTATTAATTTCATTAATTCTAATTTTTGAAGCATAAGGTAATATTACCCCGCTTATAACAATCTTTTTAGACTCCTCTAATTGTTTTGTTAGATCAAATTGAATTTTACCCTTGTTGCCATATTCAGAAATTTTCCATTTATAAAAATATTTTTTCTTTATCTAGGTTATATTACTAAATCTAATATCATTATTTTTCAAAAACAATTAAACTGTCTGGCATTTTACTTATCACAAGAGTACCATTTGCTTTTTTAAAGAACTCTAAGCTTTCGCTGCTATCAAAAAAAAGATGCTTATTTAAAAATTCAAAAAATTTAATAAACCTTAAATAATTTAAGTCTAAATTTAATTTTAAAAGTAAAATTTGGACTAAAGCTTAAACTACCTTGCAAAGAAGAATTTAATAAATTATTTCTTATATAGCCTTCTTCTTATTAAAATTTCTTTTCTTCTTCTAAAACTTAAAAAAAGATCAAATTTATCTGAAAATCGAAAAATTCTGACAATGTTCTGTCTTTTTATTTTGAAATATCATCTTTGCAAAATAAATGATTGATAAATTTATGTTCATGCAGCTAAGCCTGGTACCTTCAAAAGATAAAATGTTCTTATTGGTTTGATTTTTGTTCAAAACCAAAAGGAAACTGTGGTCTAAAAAGTTCCATTTTATAGATTTTTATTGAGTTATTAGTAATTATATATTGCCTTCAATATTTTTAACTCAAATAAATCTTTCTCTCCCTGAGTTATAAAAATTATTTTTAAAAAAATTTGTTTTTATTTTTTGAAATAATTTTTACTAAATCTTCGATGTTATCTAAATCTAATTTGCTAAATCCAGATTTAATTATAAGTTTTTAAAATTTAAATTTTCTTTTTTTAAAAATATCTTTAAGTTTAAAACCAATAAAACTTCACTACTGCTTATGTTTATTAATTCATTGTCAAAACTAATTTTAGCATTTTTAATTGATAATCTAGGACTGGGAAAAATATCATAATCAATTTTATTGCTGTCTTTTAAGAACTATACCAGCTATTTGTAAGAATTTTTTAATTTTAAATCAGAATAATTATAAAATTTAGGAATAAATAAGTAAGTGAATAAAACTACAAGTAAACATGAAAGGTATAAAAAAACTTAGCACTTTTATATTTTTAAATACTGAAGAAAATTTTTTTAACATAGATGTTAACTAAAATTTCTTATGACTGATTTATTCATTTTAAATAGGAGAAGATAATTGATATATATTTATCAAATTTCATATGGATTCTATTAACAAATTAATTGAAAATCTTAACAAAGAACAGAAAGCTGCTGTGCTGAGCACGGAAGGGCCTAACCTTATAGTTGCCGGTGCTGGTTCAGGAAAAACAAGAGTTCTCACAACTAGATTAGCGCATATTATAAACTCAAAAAAGCTTGGCTAATCAAATACTTTGTGTCACTTTTACAAATAAAGCAGCCCGAGAAATGCAAAACAGGGTTATGACCTATTTAAAGGAAAAATCTGCTGCTGTTCCATGGCTTGGTACCTTTCATTCAATAAGCGTTAAAATTTTAAGAAGACACGCAGAAGCAGTTGGTCTGAATGGAAATTTTACAATTTTGAGATACAGATGATCAAAAAAATTGTTAGAAATATCTGCAAAGCTGAAGATATTGATGCTAAAAAAATAACTCCTCAATTTATTTTATCCTTTATTGATAAATGGAAAAACAAAGGTCTTTTACCTGAAGATGTTAAAGATAATAAGTTTACTGGTTTAGAAAAATCAATACTTAAAGTTTATAAAATTTATCAATCAAAAATTAGAGATCTTAATGCCTGTGATTTTGGTGATTTAATTTTATACTGTGTAAACTTTTTGAAATCCATCAAGACATAAAAGATTTCCATAACAATAATTTTAAGTATATTTTAGTTGATGAGTTTCAAGATACAAATTTTATTCAAAATAAATGGCTTAATTTATTAGTTAATGAAAATCAAAATATTTGTTGTGTGAAGCGATGATGATCGTCGGTTATAATTGGCGTGAGCAGAAATTAAAAATTTTTAACATTTGATCATATATACAAAGGATTTGCAAAAAGTTTTAAACTTGAACAAAGGTATAGATCTACAAATAAAATATTCTTGAAACAGTCGACACTATAGGACATAATAATGGAAGAGTAGAAAAAATTATGGTCTTCATCTCCAAGAAGGAGAAAAAGTAAAACTCAATTGTTATCAAACAGGTAGAGAAGAAGCAGAAGCTATCAGCGATATACTAGAAAGTAAAATCAAGAAAAATACTCACTTAATAATACTGCAATTTTAGTAAGAGCTATTTATCAAACAAGAGAGTTTGAGGAGAGATTTCTAAAAGTTGGTGTAGGTTATCGTGTTTTGGGAGGTACAAGGTTTTATGAACGAGCGGAAATAAAAGATGCTGTTGCCTATCTTAGAATAATTAATCAAAAATTTGATGATCTGGCTCTAGAAAGAGTAATAGAAAATCCTAAACGTGGTGTAGGAGAGAGTTCTCTTAATCAGCTCTATAATTTTGGAAAATTAAATAAACTTTGTCTCGAAGATTCCATAAAAAAAAATTTAGAAATGGATCAGCTTAAACCAAAAATTAAAAATAGTTTAAATCAACTTATGAAGATGATTGATAAGTGGAGACAAGATGCAAAAGTTAATAAGCATTATGACCTTTTTAAAACTAGTTCTGGATGAGTCTGGTTATTCTGAGATGTTAAAAAATAAAAAAGACCTAGAAAACGAAAATAGACTTGAGAACATTAAAGAACTGCTAAGAGCAATGCGTGATTATGATACGCTACAGGCTTTTTTAGAGCATGTCGCACTTGCAACCTCTATTGATAAAGAATGGGAAGGTGAAAAAATAAACCTTATGACCATGCATGCTGCAAAAGGTTAGAATTTGATGTTGTTTTTTACCAGGCTGGGAAGAAAGGTCTTTTTCCACATCAAAAATCTCTGGAAGAAAAAAAAGGCAGGATCTGGCCCACGGAAGGAGAAAGAAGACGCCTATGTAGGGAAATTATGTGACAAAAAGAAGCTATGTTTCTTTCGCTGTGAGAAAATAGCTTAATCAGGGGACTAGGATGACCACACTTCCTTCCACAGGTTGTAAAATGGAAATACCCTGATTCAAATATAGAAAAAAACCAGATCGAGTTAAATTCTGATTATGATGATGAATTTGAATTTAATCAAGATATTGAATGATTGACTTTACCTACGAATACCACAGAAGCCCTGGTTGGGGAAAAAGATATAAAGAATAAAATAAAGTTGCTGAAAAAATAAAAATTATGGAAATTTAAGGAAAATATAACTTAGATGGATATATCATTCCAAAAAATAATGAATTTTTTGGAGAATACGTACAATCAAATGAAGATAACTTAAAATACATTTCTAATTTTACTGGATCAGCTGGTTTTGCAATAATTCTAAAAAAGAAGAATTATATATTTGTGGATGGCAGATATACTATTCAAGCAGGTATACAATGTGGAAATAATTTTGAGGTTTGCACAATCCCTCAAGTAATGCCAAACCAAGTTTTAAAAAATCTAAAAATAAAAATTGGTTTGATCCAAAAAAACATACTGAAATTTCTTTAAAAGATATTTTTCAAAGTTTTATAAAAATTTAATTCCTGTGAATGAAAATTTAATTGATCTTATTTGGAAAAAGAAAAAAATTACATCTAATAAACCATTTTTATTCGTTAGACAAAAGTTGTTGGGTTGAAAAAACAAATTTATAAAGTTAAAAAATTATTAAATCAAAATAATATTGATTATTATTTACAACTTCATCTGAAAATATAGCTTGGCTTTTAAATATTAGAGGTCAGGATACTGACTATTCACCTATACCAAACTCCCATGCTATTACAGGTTCAAACAACAAGGTAAAGGTCTTTGTGGCACTAAAAATCAATAAAAATCTTTAAAGATAAATTAATTAAGTAATGTTGATTTTTGCGACTTAACTTATTACCAAACATTTTAATATTGCAAATAAAGTACTTTAATTGATCTTTTAATATGTTCTTTTTTTTATAAATTTACGAAAGATAACATCGTAATAAATAAGCAGGATCCAATCACTTTATTGAAGATCTTAAAAAACAAATTGAAATACAAACCTATATAAAGTCTCATGTTCTTAGATGGTTCAGTTTTGCTGCACCGATATTTTAGGTGAAAAAAAAGACAAAAACAATAAGTGAAAATTGCAGTCAAGAAAATTACTTAAATTTTGTAAAAGAAAATAAAGATTTTAAATTTTTTTAAAAGTTTCAACTATTTTTGGCATGGTCCCAATAGAAGGCAATTATTCCATTATAATAATAAAAAAGTAATCATTTAATAGTTGTGATACTCCTAATAGTAGGACTCCAGAGGCCAATATAGTTGGCTTGCACCACATGTAATCTGTTAGAACTATTTGCTGATGTAAAATCCAAAAATAAAAGATATTTATTTGTTATATTAAAAGGTCATATTGCTTGTTGCCTCAACATAAGTTAAACTATAAAGTAAATGGTGACATTATTGATAAAGAAAGCAAGAAAATATCTAAAGTAATTAATTTATTTGACCATCTCTTGGCAATAAGGCCATGGGGTTGGATATTTTTTAAATGTTCATGGCTGACCCCAGCAAATTTCAAAAAGGAAACAAATTCAATTCCAAGAAGGAATGATTACTCAAATGAGCCTGATATTATAAAAATGAATTTGCATTGAAATTGTACTGAAGGTGTAAAAAAGAAAATAAAAAACAAATTAAAAAGATTTAACATTAGCTCCCATAGACAAGGATTTAGTAAATAAGAAAATGTTAAAATGAAAAAGAAAAAGATGGCCAAATTCTTACCATCAAAATGTTTATTATAATTTAAAGAAATACATGAATAAAAAACAATTAATAACTTAAAGAAGCGTGTTCAAATATTTAAAAGTTTATACCATTCTGCTTCAAAAATTATTTTTACATTCATTTCTTTTGCTTTCTCAATTTTAGATTTAGTAGGTTTGCTGTTTCCCGCTACCAAAAAAATTTAATTTTTTTGAAATAGAACCCTAATACTTTACCTCCATTTTCTTCCACTAAAGATTTGGCTTCGGATCTGCTCATTTTTTTCAAATCCCCAGTGAACATAATATTTTTACCACTAAATTTTCCATTTTTATTTAGAAGTTTTGCATCTTGAATTTTTAATTCTTTTACTAGACTAAAAATAATTTCCTTATTTTTTTTATTTGAACAAAAACTTTTAATTGAAGTTATTTGAGAAAGTCCAATGCCATCTAAATCTTCAATATTTTTAAGAATTGAATTTCTCTTTTTCTCATCAAATAGTTCTAGAAATTTACTTAATTTTATAAAAAAATTACTCAAAATTTTAGCATTCTCTTGTCCAATGTGTGTCTGATCCCAATTGCATAAATAAATTTATCTAAAGAAATTGAACTTGATAATTGAATTGCCTTTCTTAAATTATTTACAGATAATTTTCCCCAACCATCTAAAGTTTCTATTTTAGAATAATCTAATTTAAAAATATGATCTGGACGTGATATAAATTTTAATTCCCAAAATTTATCGATTACTTTTTTTCCTAATCCATCAATATTAAATGCATCTTTAGAGACAAAATGCTTTAATTTTTCTCTAGCCATATATTGACACTCATATCCCTTTATCAGGCATCTTCTTACAGCATCAATTTTTTTGCTATTAGGATTAATTTCTTTAATTGTATCAAAACCACAAGGACATTTTATGCGGAAAAATAAATTGTTTTGAATTATTTTTTCTTTTTTTAATATCTACTGAAACTACTTGTGGAATAACATCGCCAGCTCTTTGAATTAAAACCGTATCCCCTATCCTAATATCTTTACGAGTTATCTCCTCTTCATTATGCAATGTAGCATTTGAAACAACAACACCACCTACCGTTACAGGTTCTACTTTTGCAACAGGAGTCAAAGCTCCTGTTCTGCCAACTTGAACGATAATATCTTTAATTTTTGTTATTGCTTTTACAGAGGAAAATTTATACGCGATTGCCCACCTTGGTGAATTTGAAGTGTTTCCTAATCTACTCTGTAAATTTAAATCATCTAGCTTAATTACAAGTCCATCAATATCATAATCTAATTGGGACCTAACATTTTCAATTTCATTATATTTATTTTGAATTTCTTCTACGCTTGATGCGTAAGAATTATAAGGATTTGTCTTAAAGCCCCATTTTTTTTGCATTCTCTAAAAATTACTCTGACTATCAAAATTAAAAGGATCGATCTGTCCAAAGCCATAAACAAAAAACTGTAAAGGCATTGCAGCAGTCATATTTGGATCTTTCTGTCTTAAAGATCCGCCAGCAGCATTTCTTGGATTTGCAAATTTATCATGATATTTTTTAAAATCATTTTTTCCGATGTAAACTTCACCTCTAACTTCTAATATTTTAGGTAAATTATTTGCTGTAATCTTCTTAGGTATTTGATTAATTGTTTTTAGATTTTCTAAAATATCTTCTCCCGTATCTCCATCGCCCCTTGATAAACCTCTTACTAAAATACCATTTTCATAAGTTAAGGATGCAGAAATTCCATCAATTTTTGGTTCTAAAAGAAAAAGTCAAGTTTATTTTTTTGTTATTTAAAAAATTATTAATTTTTTTAATGAAATCTTCTATATCAGTTTTGTCAAATGCATTAGCTAATGAAAGCATAGGCTTTGCATGTTTTATTTTTTTAAATTTTGAAGATGGTTGATAACCAACTTTTTCAGATATAGATCCAAATTTATTTAAAAATTGATTATCCGACTCAAGTTTTAAAATTTCTTTCTTTAATTCATCATATTGATGATCAGTGACTAGAGGTTTGTCCTGATTAAAATAAGATTTGTTGTATTTATTTAGTAATTTTACTTTTGAGAGGTAGTTTTTAATTACATCATCTTGATTGGTTGACATTTTTTTAGTCTAATATCTTTTTAATGGTACGCTTAATTAAACCTTCATTTTTTTTTATATCATTTTTTTTGGGTTCTTTATAATTTTTATTTAAAATTTTATATGACTGTGCATACCATTCACTAGAATTATAATTATAACCTAAAATTGCTGCGGCTGCTTTGGCTTCTTCTTCTAAGCCAACTTTATAATATACCTCTACTAATCTATGCAGTGCTTCTTCTATAAAAACTGTTTCTGAATAATCTTTAACAATAATTTTTAACCTATTAATTGCTGGTATCCATTTTTGTGTAGTAATGTAATATTTTGCTACGTAAAGTTCCTTAGCGGCTAATTGATTGTTTATTAAATCCATTTTAAATTTTAAGTCTAAAGCATATTCAGTATCAGGATAATTTTTTAAAAAATATTCAATTTTTTCTTTTGATTGAATTAGTGGATTAATATCTTTTTTTTCATCTAATATTTGTTCGTAAAGTATTATTGCAATTAAATAATGAGCATAGGCTACATTTTTATCGGCCGGATATTGATTAATAAATCTTTCTAAATTTGCGGTTGCTTCAGGGTAAAAGTTTATTAGATACAAACAGTAACTTGACATTAAAGATGCTTTTGCAGAAAATTCTATTTTAGGCATAATTGGTTCTGCTTCTGAAAATTTCTTAGAAGCAAAAAATAAATCACCCCTGTTCATTGCGTCTACGGCTTCTTGATAAATTTCAAATGATTTATCTTTTTCAGCAGGTATATTAATTTCTGGCTCTTTTTTTGAGCAAGAGAAAAATAAAAAAATGCAAAAAAAGATATGATTAATTTAGAATGCATTTTACCTCTTATCAAATTTAATTCTTGAGGTAAATTTTTATGAATTAAGCGTTTACTGCTAATTTTGACTCTGATTCTTTATTCAAAGTTTTTATAATTACTTTTGGTTCTAATTCAGAGATCAAATAATTTGACTTGTCGCTTAAAAAAGCTCTTAAAAATAAGTTACTTAAACTATGGCCCCCTTGAGCACATTTTACATCTCCGATTATTCTGTATCCCGAAAGAACAAAATCACCAGCTAAATCTAAAATTTTATGATTAACAAATTCTTTATCGTTTCTTAAACCACCTATGTTCAAAATAGTATTGTCTTTAACAACGACTGCATTATCTAAAGAGCCTCCTTTAGCTAACCCAATTTTTTTGATTTTTTCAATATCTTCAAATAAGCAGAATGTTCTTGAAGAGTATACTTCTTCTAAATTGTTGCTTGAAAAATTTATTTGATTTCTTTGGTTACCAATTAAACTATTTTTATAATTTAATTCAAAATCAACTTTAAACTCATCATTTTCTGTAGGCTCAATTGAAACAAATTTTTCTTCATTTTTATATTCAAATTTTTTTATAACTTTTAAGAATTTTCTTTTTGATTTTAATTCTTTAGTTCCAACTTTTAAAAGTTCATCAATAAAATCTTTAGAAGAACCATCCATAATTGGAACTTCAGAAGAGTTTATTTCAATCAATGCATTATCGACTCCAACTATATAAAGTGCGGCAAGCAAATGCTCTACAGTTGATACGCTAACACCATGTTCATTTTGAAGCGTGGTACATAATTGAGCAGAATTTACGTTTCTATAATCAGCTTTTATTAAATTATTTTTTTCTAGATCTGATCTTTTAAAATAAATACCAAAATCTTCATCTGCGGGTAAAATTTTCAACAAGCTATTTAAGCCAGAGTGCAAACCATGACCTTTAAAAATTACTTCTTGTTTTAATGTTTTTTGAAACAAATCAGACATAAATGCTTATACAAAATAAGTAGTGCCTGCTTAAAACAACTAATGTTACAGAAAAATACTGTCAAATTACTTAAATAAGCGAGAGAAAAAACCCGAAATAAACGATTTTTTTTGCTGAATTATTGGAATTGCCTCTTTCTCCCAGCCTTTAGAGATTAATTCTGCTGCTCCATTAATTCCGATTAAAAAATGATCATCTAAATCATCTATAAATTTAAAATTAAATTTTTTATTCATAATCATCCACAAATATTTAATATTTTTTGAAAAATCTTTCTCACTTATTTTGACTAAAAGGTGTCAATTTCTTTTTTCAAAAAAGTTAAATTAGAATTTTTTTGAGCAAAAATTTCTATAAATTCCTCAAGCCTAGCTGTAATAACATCCAATACTAATTGCAATTTAACTTTTCTATATGGAGAAATCGTAAAATATTTTTTATCAATATAATTTTCCTTACCATCTAAAGTTTTTTCTTCTAAATTACAATCTGCCAATAAAACGTTAACTTCTTCAATTTTTAATGAACATAATTTTGATACATCTTGCAACGCTAAACCTAATCCAAAATTAAAACTTTGTGAAAAAATTAATGATTTATTTTTTATAATATTGATATTTGATGCATCATTACTTAATTCGAGAAACAAAAAATTATTTTTATATAAATGTTTTGAAATTAAATTCACACATTCTGCAAATGGTTTTAATATAATTCTATCTACATAAAGCCCAGTTTCTGTTAAGGCTAATTTAAAATTTTTTATTAAATTTTTTTGAACTAATACAAATGACATATTTTGATTATAAAAATCTCCAAATAAACCTACTGGCAGATTTTCTAAATTGTCACTGTCTAGAGAAAAACTAGAGTTAAATAAGTGTATAGCTGTATGTTTATCTTCAGTTAATTGTACAATATTTTTTACATCATTTAAAATATAAGAAACATCTTCTCTCAAAACTTGTGAACCGTTTAATTTTTTATACCCACTTATATTTAAGCAATCTACATTTTTAGGATTAATGATTAAAACTACTTTTGAAAAGAAATAATCAATTTCATTTTCTATTTCGTTAATTGTTTTTTTTAAATTTTCTGAGATTAATTTAACATTTGTGATAACACCTTTATGAATTCCTTTTGAAGAAATTGATTTGTTTTTTAAAATTGTATGGTTTTTATTTTCATCAAAAATTATAACTGAAAAAATTGTATAATCATCATCCAGATCAATAATTAAATGTGGCTCTTTATGCTTCATGCTATTTTAGAATAAGCTGATCTTTAACTCTATAATCAAAAACTTTATATTTTGAAAATTTTTTATCTGTTAATATTAAATTCATATCAGATAAAACATATTGATAATCTTTTTCAGGTAGTTTTATTAACCTTTCATCGTTAAGCATAATATCCCATCTACCAACATCAAAATAATAAAAGATTTAATTTCATCTAATTTAAAATTATTTTTTCTTAATTCTTCAAAAAATAATTTAAATTTTTGATGATTGCCAAATATTATTGGTAAATTCTTATTTTTTAATAAATCTATTTCTTTATAAGATATTTGATCGTTATTATCTGTAATGTAAAATTTATTATTTTGATAAATTTGAATAGCTACAATATTCTTTTCAAAAACTTTAATTTTAAGTGCATTTGGATATATCTTTTTTAGATAAATATTAGAGATAAAATTATTTTCTTTAGCAACATCTGAAAGTTTATTTTTATTTAAGAAAAATAAGCTTGAATTTTTTAAATAGTCTAGGCTAGTTAATAACTCTTGACGATCCACTATACTATTATTTTCAATTATTATCTCTTTAATTGGGAAGAAATAAGAAGAATATAATTTGTTATATTGAGGGCTATAAGTAGTAAAAATTAAAAAAATAAAAAATAAAAAAAAAATTTTTCTTTTTAAAATCATCTATTAAGACCAGCATTTTTTATTATCTTTTTTACTAAATTTTTAAAAGAAATTCCTGAGTATTTAGCAATCTCTGGCACTAATGATAGATTGGTCATTCCAGGTTGAGTATTAGTTTCCAAGATATAAAATTTATTATTATAAAACTTAAAATCTGATCTTGTAACACCATTACAATTTAAAATTTTATGTGCTCTAGATGCTAATTGTAAAACTTCTTTATATTTTTTTTTGTTGATGTTAGCCGGCATAATATGTTCTGTCTTTGCGGATTTTATGTATTTAGCTTTATAATCATAAAACTTACGTTTTGGTCTTAATTCAATTGCACCTATTGCTTTTCCGTTGATTACGGCAACTTGAATTTCCTGCCCTCCTATAAAACTTTCTAATAATAGTGATTTATATTTTTTTATAAGTTTTTTTATTGATGACTTTAAATCTTTAAAATTATTACAAATCTTCACTCCTACGCTTGATCCTTCATTTGAAGGTTTAACGACTATAGGAAACGTTAAAAGTTTTTTTTGCAATTTATTGTTTTTTATAAATTTTAAATAATTAATTGAGTTGATATATAAATATTTAGGTGTTCTTATTTTATTTTTTATAAATACTTTCTTTGAATAAATTTTATCCATACAATTCATAGAAGATAAAATTCCTGAATGAGTATAAGGAATGTTACAATATTCAAAATAACTCTGTATTACACCATCTTCACCATCTCTCCCATGCAGGGCATTAAAAATTACATCTATTTTATGTTTTTTTATTTTTTTAATTGAGTCAATAGCTGGATCAAAAATATAACTTTTATAACCCAATTTTTTTATAGCTTTATGACAAGCTTTACCAGTTCTCAAACTTATTTCTCTTTCTGAAGAAGTGCCTCCTTGTACAATCAATATTTTTTTTTTCATAAAGTTTAGTATTTACCAATTATTTTTATTTCTGGTTCTAAACTAATTTTAGTTTTCTCTAAAACTGTTTGCTGCACTTTAGTAATTAATTCTTCTAAATCCTTTGCGGTTGCCTGTCCTTCATTAACAAAAAAATTACAATGTTTTTCTGATATTCTTGCATTTCCTACTCTAAAATTAGCACAACCAGATTGCTTAATAAGTTCCCATGCTTTTTTGTCCTGAGTATTCTTAAATGTACTACCGCAGGTCTTAATTCTTGTGGGTTGAGCCTCTTTTTTCTTGGAAACCAGATACTCCTGTTTTGCTAAAATCTCACTCTTAGATGACTTATTTCCTTTAAGCCTTACTTTAGTAATCAAAAAATCTTCGACAAAATTTGTACCTCTGTATTTAAATTTAATATCTTTAGCTTGTATTATTTTTTCATCACCATTTTTTTTGATAACAGTTATTGAATTTAAAACCTTAGAAATATCTTGGTCATAACAACCACTGTTCATTATTATTGCTCCTCCAATAGAACCAGGTATACAAGCTAAAAATTCTAATCCAGCGAAAGATTTTTCGGCTGCAAAGTCTGCTACTTTTTTATCTAATGATGCTCCGCCTGCTTCAATAAATCCATCTGATGTCAAATTTGTAAAAGAAAAACCTGATCCTAACTTAATAGTTATTCCATCTATTCCACCATCTCGAATTAATGTATTTGAACCTGCTCCAAGTATTGTTATTTTTTTTGGTTGAACTTGTCTTAAAAAAAAAACTAAATCTTCTTGATTGTCAGGTTTAAAAAAACCTCAGCATTTCCTCCAGTATTAAACCAAGTATATTTTGCTAAATTTTCTTTAAATAGTAATCTATTCTTAAATTTTTTTTTTAATTCCTCTAGAATAGTCATCATAAATTATTTTTTAAATTATACATCCAACTTGATATAGAACCTGCACCCATCCCTATAACTATTTCATTTTTAATTAAATTTTTTTTTAAATAATTAACTAAATCAATTTCACTATTGATTAAAATTACCTGAGTTTTAGAGAACCTAGATATCAATTTTGCAAAATTAAATGAATTATATTTTGCATCTATTTTTTCACCAGCAGGATAAACGGGACACAAAACTACTATGTCAGCATTATTAAAACAGCTGGCAAATTCTTTTTTTAAACTTTTAATTCTTGAGTAACGATGTGGCTGAAATACAGATATAATTTTTTTGTTCACTACTACTTTTTTAACACCCTCTAAAACTGATTTTATTTCGGTTGGGTGATGAGCATAGTCATCATAAAATACTGTATTATTTTTTTCAAAAATTTTAGTTAATCTTCTTTGAACGCCAGAGAAATTTTTTAAGGCTTGCTTTATAATATCTATTTTTAGACCAAGATTTATACTCAATGCAATTGCAGCAGTGGCATTAAGTACATTATGTTTCCCTATTAAATTTAATTGTATATTTTTTATTAATATATTTTTTGAGCTAGTATTTTTAATTTTTAAATCAAATGTTGTGTTATTAATTTTATAATTAACATTTATCGGTCTGTAATTAGCTTTTTGTCAAAACCATAAGTATAATAATTTTTGTTTTAATCTTTTTTAAAATTGATTTTATGTTTAGGTCATCTATGCATAAAAAAGTTTTTCCTATAGGCGGCGTTTTTTCTATAAACTTTATAAAAGCATTTTTTAAATTATTAAAATTCTTGTAAAAATCTAAATGTTCAAGATCTATATTAGTAACAATCGAGTAATTTATTGGCACTTTCAAGAAACTACCGTCGGACTCATCTGCTTCAACAACTGCAAGATCTCCTTTTCCAAATTTAGCATTATTTTTAAGAGAATTAATTACCCCTCCGTTTATAATTGTGGGATCCAATCTTGCTGAGGAAGTTATCTTAGCAACTAAAGAGGTTGTGGTTGTTTTGCCATGAGATCCTGTAATAATGATATTTTTTTTAAGATCAATTACATTAGCTAACATCTCTATTCGATCATAAATTGGGATTTTTTTATTTTTTGCTGCAAGCATTTCAACATTGTTAGCTTTGATAGCTGAGGATTTCACAATAATAGTTGCTTTAGCTATGTTGCTTTTTTTATGTCCAATAAAAACTCTTATGCCAAGTTTTTTACAATTATTTATATTTTTATTATTACCAATATCACTGCCTTGAATGCTAAAACCAAGGGTCTTCATAATCTGAGCTAAACCACTCATGCCAATTCCACCAATGCCAATAAAATGAATGACTTCTTTTTTACCTAACTGAATTTTTTTCATCTAATATTATTTTAATCTCGTTGCTAATAACTGAAAAAACATTTTTATCAGTATGATTTAGTTGTTTTTTTACAATATTGTTTAATATTTCTCTATCTTGATTAATTGACTTAATTAAGAAAAATAATTTTTCCTGTATTTCATTTTCTCTGATTAGAAAACAATAGCCTTTTTTTTCCAAGTAATTTGCGTTCTTTTCTTGATGAGAGTCAGCTGAAAAAGGATATGGAATAGATATAAAAGGAATTTTACAATTTATTAATTCTGCGGTAACAGAAGACCCTGATCTTGTGATAACTAAATCAGCTTTCGCGTAATAACTAACAATCTCATTAGTAAAATTAAATAATTCAAATTTAATACCTATTTTTTTATAAAACATCGCCAAATAATCATTTTGGGACTTAATGCATTGTTGTATTATCTCTAAATCAATACCTTGTTGTTTACATTTTTCAAATACAGTTGGTAAAACTTCTCCAAAAACTTTTGCTGCTTGACTTCCCCCTAAAACTAAAATTTTTAAATTATTATTAAATTTACTTGATTTAGGAATAAAATTTAAAATTTCTTCTCTTAGAATATTACCAGTTTTTACAATTTTGTTTTCAAACTTTTCTGATAACCCCTCAATCTCTTCATAAGAAATTAAAATTTTTCTAGCCAATGGCAAGAGGTATTTATTACTCTTTCCAATTAACAGATTATTTTCATAAATTATAAAAGGTATTTTTAATAATTTTGCTGCTATACAAACTGGAAATGATGCGTAACCGCCCATTCCAAAAATTAAAAAAGGTTTAATTTTAAACAAAATTATTAACGAATTAATTACTGAAATAATAATCCTTATTGAAGAAAACAAAATCTTTAAAATATTTTTTCCATAAACTGTTGAGGAGTTATTTACTATCAATTTTACATCTTTAAATTTCTCTAAAAAAGCAAGACCTCTGCTGTCAGTAATAATTTTAACATCGAAGTTTTTTTTAATTAAATCTTTTGCTAAACTATAAGCGGGTATTACATGCCCACCTGTTCCACCTGTAGCAATTATTATTTTATTTTTACTCATATTTTTCATAAAAATTTTTTTTCGTAAAATTTAAAATAGCTCCAGCTAATATCGCACTACCTATTAAGGAAGATCCACCGTAACTCAAAAAAGGTAAAGTCATACCAGTAGTAGGTAATAAACTTGTATTAACCGCGACGTGAATAAATGTTTGAAAAATAAGCAAACTAGAAAGACCACATAATGTTATTTTAATAAATTTATCTTGATGAGTTAAAGAAACTTTAATTACTTTAAAAGCTAAATACAAAAATAAGCTGATTAATAAAATCGAAGTTATTGAACCAAATTCTTCAGAAATAACTGAAATAATATAATCGGTATGTGCTTCTGGAACACTATCTTTCAAAGTTCCTTCCCCCATTCCTTGTCCAGTCAAACCTCCTTGTCTTATTGCGTCAAGTGCAACATTTGATTGAAATCTTTCACCTTTTGAAGGATCAAAAAATAATTCTATTCTTTTAAAAATATAGGAAAACTTACTTGGAAAAATAAAAAATAATAACCCAACAAAAAAGATCGATAATAAGCCTAGTAAGAAAATATAAAGCATTTTTATTCCTGATACAAAAACTAAAGCACCCCAAGAGATTATTAATAAAATAGTTTGACCTACGTCAGGTTGGTTTAACAACATTAAGGAAGGTATTAATAAAATAATAAAACTATAAAAGTAATTTAATTTAGAAAATGGATCATTGTTAGCAAGCACTCTCGCAACTGTTATTATGAAAAAAGGTTTAACTACTTCAATTGGTTGAAATCGAAAAAATATTAAATCTAGCCATCTTTTTGAACCTTTAACCTCAATACCAATAAAAAAAACTAAAAATAAAGTTACAATTGATAGAAAAAAAAGCGGAAATAAAAGTTTCTTAAAAACGTATGTATTTATTGAAGCAATAAATAGCATCAATATGATAGAAATTATTGCAAAAGATAGATGTCTGGAAAAATAATAATAATAATCTTTATTAAGTCTTTCCCCAGCTAACAAAGATGTTGAGGAAAATGAAAAAAAAATTCCTAAACCAAATAAGATAAGAAAAATTATTAAAATTTCTTTATCAACATTTCTCCAAAAGTTTAAAATTTTATTAAGAATTAAATTTTCTGACATATAATTTTATTAATTTTTTAAATTCATTTCCTCTATGAACAAAATTATTAAACTGATCATAAGAAGCACTTGCGGGACTCAAAAGAATGGTAGGTTTTAAATCACTATATTTTAAGTCTTTTAAAATTTTTATTATAGCCTTTTTTAAAGTATAAACTTTTTCAAAAACAACTTTGCCATGAAGCTGATCACTAAAGTAGTTTAAGCTTCTTCCAATAATATATGCTTTATTGATATTTTTTTTTATTTTGCCTAGGTTAAACGTGTCGCCTAGTTTAGGTAACCCACCTACAATCCAATAAATATTTTTATTTTTTTCTAAAGCAAACTTAGCAGCATCAAAACTTGTAGCTTTTGAATCATTTATAATTGTTAAATTTTTACTTTCATAGATCAATTCATGTCTATGAGGCAAGCCCTTAAAACTATTTATAGCTTTTATAAAATTATTTTTATTAATTTTTAAATATTTTGAAATATTAAAAGCAAAGTTTAAATTTTCTATATTTGGTCTAGTAGTTAAATAGGTGTTATTAATTTTATTTATTAAAATTTTATTTTTACTAATTTTGTCTAATTTTATTAATCTACTTTTAAATTTTTTCTTAAAAAAAACATTAATTAATTTTTTTTCATTAAGGAAAGCTTTATCTGAAGATTTTTGAAGTTTAAAAATATTAAATTTTGACGAAATATAATTTTTTAGACTCCTATGCCAGTCTAAATGATCTTTAGTAATATTTAATATGGCAGCATAATTTGGTTTTATATATTTTGAATAGGCAAGTTGAAAAGATGAGGCTTCAATTACAACGAAAGAATTTTTTTTTACATGCAGATCCAATATTGGTTTTCCAATATTCCCGCCTAATTTCACGCTAAATTTATTTACCTTTAAAATATGTTCTAGTAATTTACATGTTGTTGATTTTCCATTGGTACCGGTTATTACAATAGATTTTACATTCAAATTTTGTATAAAAAATAAATCTAAATCAGTAATTATTTTATTTTTATTGTGTTGAAGTTTTGTTTTAAAAATAGATTTTTTTATATCTACGCCAGGACTAACAACTATATAATTTACAAAATCTAAAGATTTATTAAATTTTTTTTTATTAAATTTTTTTTTTTTTAATTCATCGTCCCAACAATAAATATTTTTTTCTTTTACTTTATTTTTTTTTAAATATTTGAAAACAGAATTTCCTGATAGGCCTAACCCATAGATAGCAAAAGATAACCCTGATAGGGGTTTTAATAGTTTCATTGATTATCTTAATTTTAGTGTTGCTAATCCAATCAATGCTAAAATGATAGCTATTATCCAAAACCGAATTACAACAGTAGACTCTGCCCATCCTTTTTTTTCAAAATGATGATGAATAGGCGCCATCATAAAAACTCTTTTCCCAGTAAGCTTAAATGACAAAACTTGTATAATCACAGAAACTGTCTCTAAAACAAACAGCCCTCCTATTATAGCTAATACAATTTCATGTTTTACTATAATGGCAACAGCAGCCAATGAACCTCCAAGCGACAAAGAACCAGTGTCGCCCATAAATATTTTTGCTGGAGGGGCGTTATACCATAAGAAACCCAAACATGACCCAAAAATAGCTCCACAAAAAATACTTAGCTCTCCTGTGTTGGCAATATAAGGAATAAATAAATATTCTGAGATTATTGCATTGCCCACAACATAGCTTATCAAAGTGAATGATAATGCAACTAGCATAACTGGCACTGTAGCCAGCCCATCCAAACCATCAGTTAAATTTACAGCGTTTGAAGAACCAACTATTACGATTAAAGCAAACGGAATAAAAAAAATTCCTAAAGGTAATATTAAATTTTTAAAAAAAGGAAAATATAGATTATTTAAATACTGATGATTAGAAAATTCTATTAAAATAAAAATTGCAATTAATCCTATTATGATTTGACCTAAAAACTTTATTTTTGAAGGAAGTCCTCTAGAATTTTTTTGTTTTATTTTTAATAAATCATCTAAAAACCTAGTAATCCTAAACCAACAGAGACAAAAATAACTGTTAAAACATAAATATTGGTTAGATCTGACCATAAAACAGTTCCCAAAACTATGCCTAATAATATTATTAAACCTCCCATAGTTGGAGTACCTGTTTTTTTAATAATATGATCTATCGGACCATCTTGTCTAATAGGTCCTGAAATTTGTTTCTTAGCAAATAAATTAATTAAAGGTTCGCCAATTAAAAAAACGATTAAAAAAGATGTGATAACTGAAAATCCTATTCTAACAGTTATATACTTAAATACATTTAAAAAAGAATATTGGTCTACTAGAGAAGCAAAAAAACTATAAAGCATTTCTATCTCCTCTGATCAAACTATTAGTTAGTTTATTTAAACCTGTCGCGTTTGAACCTTTAATCATCAAATAATCGTTATTGTTTAGTATTTTTGAAAACACTTCATCAAAATCACTTAAATTTTGAAGAATATTTCCTCTCTTCTCTTTATTAGTTTCTTGGTAAGTTTTAAATGTATTTTTTCCATATATAAACAATTTATCAATGCTACTCTGATTTATATCTTTAGATAACTTCTTATGATAAATTCCAGATTTCGTTCCTAGCTCTAACATATCTCCAAATAAAAAATACTTCTTATAATTTTTGTTATTTATCTTGGAAAAGTTTAAAATAGCTTTTTTGGTGGAAGAAGGATTTGCATTATAGCTCTCATCAACTAAATTAAATTTCTTTTTGAAGCGACTAATTAAATGAACTTTTCCTCGTCCTGTAACAGAGTCAAAAATATTACTATTAAAATTTATTTTAGAAATATTTAAGTTTAATACTTTTGCTACAAGTAAACTGGCTAAAATATTATATGCTTTTAAATCATTGTATTTTTCAATTTTTAAAGAATATTTTTGGTTAAATACTTTTATAGTTATATTTGAAAAATTTTTCTTATTTGTAATTTTTATTACTTTTGAACTTGCATCTTTAAATAAACTAAAAGATAAAACTCTAAGAGTTTTTTTCTTAGCAATTTTAGATATATAATCAAAAAATTATCATCACGATTTAAAATTAATATTCCGTTATCTTTAATGTTTTCAATTATTTCAGATTTTGCTTTTGCAATTTCTTTTAAGTTCTTAAAATTTTCAATATGGGCTTCACCTATATTTGTTATAATGCCAATGTCAGGTTTAATTAACTTTGAAAGAGCTCCTATTTCTCCCGAACGACTCATGCCAACTTCAAATACTCCATATCTGTGATAACTTTCTAAATTACAAAGACTAAGTGGAACGCCATAATGATTATTGTAGGACCTACTTGAAAAATAAGTTTTGCCATATAAAGACAACGAATTTGCAATATAGTTTTTTAATGTTGTTTTCCCAGAACTACCGGTAATTGCTATGATTTTTGCTTTAGTTTTTTCTCTCTTTTGAACAGCTAATTCATTTAAAAATTTTAGACTATTCTCATACTTTATAATTTTATTTTGGTGAACTTCTTTAATTGACTTTTCACTAACACAAAAACTTGCACCGTTATTTATTGACTCATTAATGAATAAATGACCATCATGGTTTTTTCCTTTGATTGCAATAAATAAATTACCTGGTTTTATTTCTTTAGAGTTAATTGAGACTCCCTCAAAAAAATAATTTTTTGATTTTTTATGAAAACTTATTTTTTTAATTAATTCTGAATTAAAACCTTTATTAAAATTTTTAATTTTTTTTAATTTTATTTGATTTATAATTTTTTTGTCAGAAATTTTAATTATTCGATCAGCGTATTGCTGGGTATCCTCGTGTCCTTTACCTGCTATTAAAATAACATCTCTGTATTCAGATTTAATAATCGATTGTTTTATTGCCTGCATTCGATCTGGCATTTCATAAACTCTATTTTTTTTTCTAAAACCCTTTAAAATCATTTTACGAATTAAACTTGGATTTTCTGTTCTTGGATTATCATCCGTAACATAAATATTGTTTGCAATTGTTTCACTAATGGCTGCCATCTTTGATCTTTTGTTTTTGTCTCTATTCCCGCCACATCCAAAAACAAGGCTAGGTTTTATTTCAAAATGATTTTTTAAAGCTGTTAAAGCACTTTGAAGAGCATCAGGGGTATGTGCATAATCAACAAAAACTTTTGTTTGATTAGGCAAAACCCTAATTAGCTCTAATCTGCCATCTACTGGTTTTATGTCTTTCAACGCTTTAAGGATTTTTTCTAATTTAAAACCAGAATATTTTGCGGCAAGAATTGACATCATTAAATTTTTAATTTGAAAATATCCAATTAAAGGTACTTCAATTGTCAATTTCTTTTTTTGGAAGCAAAACTCAACCAATTGTGATTTTTCTAAATTTTGAATTATTTTAAAATTAAAATCAGATTTTTTTCCAACGGGGACTAAATTTAATTTTCTTTTAAGTGAAATTTTTCTTATTTTATTAAACTCTTTAATATCATTTCTAATAATTACATTTGTCTTTTTTTTCATCAATTTTGAAAACAAAATAAGTTTTGCATTAAAATATGAATTCATATTTTTATGGTAATCTAAATGATCTTGGGAGAGATTGGTAAAGATTGAGGTTTTAAAATTAATCCCTGATAATCTACCCTGTAATAAACCATGACTTGAGGCTTCAAGGATAACATTATCTATACCGCTTTTTTTAATTTCAAAAAGTTCTTTGTGTAATGTAATTATATCTAAACTAGTTAAATTTGTTTTTTTTAACTTTTTATTTGTCTTAATACCTAAAGTACCAATTGTAGCTACAGGTTTTTTTTGAAGTTTTAATAACTGAAAATAAAATTCAGCAACAGAACTTTTTCCATTTGTTCCAGTTACTGCAATTATATTTTTTGGCTTAGTATTGTAAAAATTTACACATGCTTCAGTTAATGTTTTTTTCACATCTTTGACAAATAAAATTTTTTTATTTGTATTATTATTATTTATTTTTTTTTCAGTAATAATTAAAGAAGCTCCCTTTTTAAGAGCGCTAGAAATAAATCTATCTCCATTGTACTTTTGTCCTTTTAAAGCAAAAAAAATAAAATCTTTTTTAACTAATCTACTATCTAGAGCTAAGCCTTTAATGTTCTTATTTGATATATTTAAGGGAATTTTATTAATTATTTTTTTTAGCAACATGAGTTTGCGGAGCCTGATAGTTGTTTATGGCTAAAATAGGTCCAATTTTTTCTATTATTTTGCCAGCAACATAGACTGAATTCCATCCTGCTTCGTTTCTTGAAGTAGAAATTTTCTGACCTCTATAATTATAAAGAATATGTGGTGCACCTTTTGGATCATCAAGTAAAACTAAAAAAACATATTTAGGTTCTGAAGATGGAAAAACTGAAATAAAAGTGTTTAGATTTTTATTTTCATTTAAGTAATATTTTGATGTGCCTGTTTTACCAGCTATTTCATAACCATAAATATCTGCAAGACTTGCAGTACCCTCTTTGTCAGTTACAACCCTTCTTAAAATTTTATTCATCTGCTTGCTGGTTTCTTGAGAAATTATAGGCTTTTGACTTTCAAGGTTTTTATTATTTTTTATTAAAGTCGGATTAACTAAAAACCCACCATTTACAATAGTAGCATAGGCTTTTGCTGCTTGAAGTGGCGTTGTTGTAATTCCATGACCATAAGAAATTGTTTCTAATCTGCATTTTTCCCAATTAAAACTCAATGGTTGTCCTATTTCTGTTAGCTCAAAATTAATTGATTGAAGTAATCCAAGACTATTAAAGAAACTTTTAATTTTATCTTCACCTACTTTTTGAGCAATCATTAGAGCACCAATATTTGAAGATCTAATTAAAATATCCTCTACAGATAATTGTTCTGGAAATTTATGTATGTCTCCAATTGTATATTTAGAACACTGAATTTTGTTAGGAATATTTGATATAATAGTTTCGGGTTTAACAATTTTATTTTCTAAGGCTGCTGCTATGGTAAATGTCTTAAAAACTGAACCAAGTTCATAAACTCCTTTTGTTATGTGATTTATAAATCTCAAGTCTGAGATGTTATCTCTAATATTCACATTATAATCAGGTAAAGACACCAAGGATAAAACTTCACCTGAAACAACATCCATTAAAAGTGCTCCAGCCGCTTTTGCTCTAAAATCCTGCATGCCTTTTGTAAGTTCTTCTTTGATTAAATACTGCAAATTAGCATCAAGACTTAAAGCTAAAGAATTATTATTATCTGTATTGTTTATTTTTCTTAATTCTCTATCAAAATAATTTTCAATTCCTGAAATACCTATATTGTCATCATCTACTTGGCCAAGTACATGGCTAAATAATTTTCCATGCGGATATATTCTGCTTTGAAAAGGCTCAATAACTATTCCTTTTTCTCCAAATGACCAAAAAATATCTTTCTCTTTTTCAGTTAATCTTTTTTTTAAATAAAAATATTTTTTTGTTTTTAAATTTTTCTTTAACGTATCTATATCAATTTCAGGAAAATTTAATTTTACTTTAACAACAAAGCTATCTTTGTTATTGATAAGATCAGGTTTTACGGCAGCATGATACGATATGATATTACGTGCAAGTAACTCTCCATTTCTATCAACTATATCTTTTCTTAATGTAAAATAGCTTTTACTTTCATTTTTAAATAACTTGGATCTTGGATTTTCAACTGAAGTTGAAAAAATTGAAATTGCAAATATTAATATTAACGAAAAAAAAATAAAAAAGAGTATATAAATTCGATCTTCAATTAAATTAACTTTTTCTAATTTTCTAAAATTATCATTAGTTTCCATGAAATCTTCAAAATAAAAAGATTTTTGATTTTCATGAACACTATTTTTTTTATTGCTCTTTTTGAGTTTCATTATTATTTATTTTTGTTATTTTTTCTTGTTCGTTTACAAAATCTTTAAGTGACAAATAAATCTGAGATGATTCTAAATGTTTATATTGATTATCTAGATTATTATTAATTGTTTTTGATAAATTTTCTGCTGAAGTTAGATAATTAAATTCTAAGTGAGCCTCTATTAGATTTTTTTCAAGAATAGAAATTTTATTCTCTAAAAGAGAGACGTTCTTTTCTATTAAGCGTGTTTCATTTTTTATTAATGGGATACTTAAAAAAAAAGCAGAATAAATAGCTATAAAAAAAATTGTTTTTTTAGGCATAGAACTCCTCAATTTTTAAATATTTTTCAAATTTTTTTTCAATGCTCTCTGGATAAAAAAAAGGTTCAGCAGATCTAGTTGCATACCTAAGTTTTGCTGATCTTGAAGGAGGATTAATTTTAATTTCCTCATTAGTAGGAGTCAAAAAATCATTATTGTAAGCATCAAACAGTGAATGACTTTTTGAATTATTTGCATTTGGTAAATATCTTGAAGGATTTGACTTGTTAGATGCATAATGCTTAAAAAAAAATTTTATAATTTTGTCTTCTAATGAATGAAAACTTATTACGATAATTTTTCCATCTTTTTTTAAATATTTAGCAGCTTTTATTAGAGCATTAATAAGCTCAGAAATTTCTTTGTTTACAAAAATTCTAAGGGCTTGAAATGTTTTAGTACAAACATTAATTTTCTTGTTGTAATTTTTTTTTTTACTTTTTTCGATAATTTTTACCAGCTCAGGTACTGTTGTTATTTGATTTAAATTTCTGGCTTTAATAATATTTTTAGCAATAAGACCTGCTTCGACTTCTTCGCCTAAAAATTTTAAGATCAACTTTAATTTTTTTTCATCTAATTCATTTATAACTTTTTCAGCAGATATTTCTGAAAGCCCCATCTGCATATCTATTTTACTTTTTGATCTAAAAGAAAAACCTCTTTTGTCATCTTGAAGCTGAAACATTGATAAGCCTAAATCAAAAATAACAACATCAATTTTATCATTGCCTGATAATACTTTTTCTAAATTACTAAATTTTTCATTGTAGAATTTAAATCTATTAGGATTATTTCTTTCTAACTCTTTTGCTCGTTCTGCAGCAGACACATCCCTGTCTAAAGCAATAACTTTAGATTTTGGAAATTTTAATAAAGCTTTTGAATAGCCGCCGCCTCCAAAAGTACAATCTAAAAATGTTTTGTTAATTTTAACTGGGTCGCAAATTTTAATAACTTCATCTAGCATCACTGGAAAATGTTTCTTTTCCAGTGATGAGATTGAAATATTCATTTGAATATTCGAAGTTCATTAAAACTTTTGTCTTCTTAAAAACGCAGGAATTTCAAAATCGTCATCCTGTGTATTATCGTTTTCAAAGAGCTTATGTTCATTTGACTCAACTTCTTCGTTGCTTTCAGAGCTAGATTCTAATTCTTCATTTGAACCTTCATCAGAAAAAAGTTTAGGTGTATATTCTTCATCTAAATTAATAGAACCTTCTTTGCTATCTGGCCCGATCTTCTCAAATGAATTTACTTCAAATGGAATTTCTTCATTAGTAATTTCAGTTGAATTATTTTCTAATGCTTCTGAACTGACTTGAGGTGAAGTTTCTATTTCTTGATCAACTTCTATTGAAGAAGTAGTAACATTGTTTTCTTCATATTCTTCATCCAATTTCAAAGCAGTTGCACCGCTATATGAAGGTTTGAATGAGTTGCTAGAAAAAATTGTACCCTTTGCAAATAAATTATCAGAGTAACCACTATTTCTATTTTGAATACGATTAACCATATTCACCACTCCGTCTCTACTTGCAACTTGACCATCTAAAGCAGTAGCAACAATAGAAACTCTCATTTTTCCATTCATGCTGTCATCTTTAATAGCGCCAAAAATAAGTTCCGCTTCAGGATCAACTTCAGCTCTTATTTTGTTTACAGCTTGATCAACTTCAAAAAGTGTTATGTCTTTTCCACCAGTTATATTTACTAAAAGACCTTTTGCGCCTTTAAGTGAATAATCATCTATCAATGGATTATTCAAAGCCATATCAGTAGCTGTCAAAGCCCTGTTTTCTCCTTCGGCTTCTCCAGTTCCCATCATAGCTTTACCCATGGAACTCATCACGGTTTCAACGTCAGCAAAATCTAAATTAATAATTCCAGGTTTCACCATTAAGTCTGTAATGCTTTGAACTCCAAATTTTAAAACATTGTTAGAAAGACTAAATGACTCTTCAAAAGTTGTTGTTTCGCTCGCAACTTTAAAAAGATTTTGATTTGGAACAACGATAGAAGTATCTAAATGTTTTTTAAGTGAATTCATTCCTTCCACTGCTCTTCTCATTCTTTTAGGACCTTCGTAAGAAAAAGGAAGTGTGACTACGCCTACAGTTAGAATATTTAATTCTCTAGCTGCTTTTGCAATAACACTTGAAGCTCCAGTCCCAGTTCCACCACCCATTCCTGCAGTGATGAAAACCATGTTAGCGCCTTCCATATAATGAATAATTTCTTGAAGAGATTCATCTGCTGCCGCCTGACCAATATCATGCTTAGCTCCAGCTCCTAATCCTTTAGTAAGATTTGTTCCAATCTGAATTCTTGCATCAGCTTTACTTGATTTTAAATCTTGAGCATCAGTATTAATTGCAACAAATTCTACACCTTGCAAACCTGCCTCTATCATAGCATTAACGGCATTGCCTCCTGCTCCACCAACACCCATAACCAAAATTCTTGGCTTAAGTTCTTTTAATTCACCCGCTCCAATTCTCATTGTCATATTTTCTCCCTCTGTTGATTGTTGTCCCATTTTAAATTTGATCTATTTTGAAAAGCTTTTTTTCTAGCTACTACTTTAAACTTTTCAAAAATCTTTGGCTCCCAAATCTGAAAAGTTTTTCCTAGACCAACGAATAAAATATTATTTTTTATTTTTGCATGATCTAATAACTTTTCGGAAATCAAAATTCTTCCTTCAGTGTCGAATTGTAAATTTACACTTTCTGACAAAACAGAAGTTGCAAAATAATCTCTTTTTTCTTCAAATGGATTAAGAGAGTCTATTGAATTAGAAAGTTTCTCAATTCTATCTTGAGAACAAGCTTCAAGTGCGTTGTGGTTAAAAGATGGATAAGCAATAAATCCATTATAACCAAGTGAGCTTAGGTGTGATCTAAAACTAGCAGGCACAGAAACTCTCCCTTTTTTGTCTAATCTGTTCTCGTAACTTGATAAAAACATATGCTTTTAATTTTAAGAGACAAAAAGAAAGCGCATTAAATATTAATAAATAATTGTTTCTTTCTTTATATATCTCCAAAAAAACTCCTATTTGGGTTTTTATGGGATATTATGGGTTTAAATATATATAGTCAATAAAATAGTTTTTAAGCAATAATCGACTTTTGCCTTAGAAAAGTTAGAAAATTTTAGATTTTTTGATTAATTGCTAGATAGCCTGTAAGCCGGGTTCTGTCATTTAAACTGTCATTTATCTAGGTTCAGACTCACGTCTAAACTCAAGCAGCTAACCCAGACAACGAACTAAAGACTGTTTTTAGAATTGATAAATCAATCCAGTGTCGTCTCTATTTAGCCTTGCTCCCAGTGGGGTTTGCCATGCGTTTTTTGTTACCAAAAAACCGGTGTGCTCTTACCACACCTTTTCACCCTTGCCTTGATAAGGCGGTTTGTTTTCTGTGGCACTGTCCCTAAGGTCACCCTTGCCAGTCATTAACTGGCACTGTGTCTTTATGGAGCCCGGACTTTCCTCTACTAGCTTAAGCTAATAGCGACAAGTCAACTATCTAGCACGGCAGTTTTATTATACTTTGCTAATTAATTTCAAGTTAATTTTTTAACTTATTTACTATGTAATTACTTAATAAAAATGACTCTTTATCAATTAAGCCATTAACTTTGCTTTGCCTAAAGCGTCTTTGAAACGCTTTTATTATTAAAGGATTTATATAAGAGCTATTTTTATTAAAATATCGATAGCCAATTTTATATAAATTTTTAATAAATAATTTTGTTATTTGCTTTTTACTAAAATTTTTTGCTATTAATTTACTAGATTTAAAATTCAATTTATCAAAATTAAAATTAATTATCTTTGACCAAGGAAATTTTTCTCCTGGATCTATTTTTCTTAATGGCGCAATATCAGAGTGACCTAAAATACAATTTTTTTTAATCTTATATTTTTTAACTAATTTTACTAATAGCAATTTTAAAGATTTTATTTGTTTCAAGCTAAATGATTGATATCCAAACTCATGACCTCTATTTTCTAATTCTATTCCAATTGATGAATTGTTTAGATTAATATAATTTTTCCATTGTGATTTTCCTGCATGCCAAGCAACATGTTTTTCGGAAACCATTTGAATAATATTACCCTTCCTATTGATCAAATAATGAGAACTCACCTTGCTTTTGATATCGGTTAATCTTTTAATACTTTCGCTCTCAGATTGCATACCTGTGTAATGAATGATCAAAAACTTAATATTTTTTTTTGATCTAGGTTTTTTGGAATAATTTGGAGAATCAAATAATTTTAATCTCATAAAAGTAAATATTTGATTAAAATATACGAAATATCTTAGATTTATAGGATTATTTAAAATGGAATTATAAGTATTTTTCTATATATAGAGCCTATGAAATTAAAAAAAATTATAATTTCTACAATTGTATTATCAGTTCTTTCTGTTTCTAGCGCAGTTTCAGAAACGAATAATAAAGAATGCTTTGAAAAGCTAAGCAGAGGAATATTCAAATTTAATCAAGGTGTAGACAAAGTTATAATTAGTCCAATTGCAAAAGGTTATAATAAGTTACCTGAACCTATTAAGAATGGAACTGGAAACTTTACTTCAAACCTTGCTACTTTGTTAAGCGTTCCAAATCATATTTTACAAGGTGAATGGAAAGCAGCTGGAGAGTCTACTGCAAGTTTTTTAATTAATTCAACAGTTGGAATATTGGGCTTTGCTAATCCTGCAGAAAAACTAGGTCTAGAAAATAGACAAGAAGATGTTGGGCAAACACTAGGTAAGTATGGGGTTGGAGAAGGCTGCTATTTTGTTTTACCAATTTTAGGCCCTACTACACTAAGGGACACAGCTGGAAAAGTTGCAGATACATTTATTGATCCCTTTGCTCAAGTTACTTTAAGAGAAAAAGAAATTTTAAGTATACAAGGAACAAAAATGGATTTTTTTACGGTCAAAGGAGCTGATGCTATAGATTTCAGAGCTGATAATGACAAAAACCTAGAGAATTTAGAAAAAAATTCTTTAGATATGTACGCTGCGATGAAAAGCTTATATTTACAAAATAGAACAAAAAGAATAAATAACTCTGCTACATCTGAAGATGATGAATGGAGTGAGTTCAATAAATAATTCAAAAATTAACATGAAAAGAATTTTATATTCTTTTATATTTGTATTTTTTTTATTCAATAACTGCTTTGCTTCAACTTACAGTAATGATCCAAAGTTATTTGTCAAAGAGCTTGTTGAAGATGCAATCAAAACATTAGGTGATAAAAATATACCAAGAGCTGACAAAAATAAAAAAATTGAGGAAATAGCTTTAAACAATGTCGATATTGAAGCTCTTGGAATGTACACTCTGGGAGAAATAAGAAAGTCATTGGACTCTGAAACTGTTAAAAAATACCAAGGACTATTTGAAAAATATTTTTTAAAAAGTCTTACCTCTAGGTTAACAGATTATTCTAATCAAAAATTTGAAGTTCTATCTGCAGATCAAAAAAGTGATAATTACAATATTGTAAGTTCAAGACTTGTGGAAAGTGCTTCTCAGCCTGAAATAAAAATTGATTGGAGAATTTATACCAAGGATCCAAGCAAACCTTTAATCAGAGACTTAATTGTTGAAGGTCTTAGTTTGGCAAGAACACAAAAAGAAGAATTCGCTTCTATTTTAAATTCAAACAATAACGATATAAATATTCTTTTTTCAAAGTTAGAAGATTTTATCAAAAATTAATTGGTGGGCCCGCCAGGACTCGAACCTGGGACCAATACATTATGAGTGTACTGCTCTAACCAACTGAGCTACAGGCCCTTTTGAAATTCTTATAAATTAAAAAATATATTTTGAAAGTTAAAATTAATCATTTAGGTCAAATTTATTATGTTAATTAAATTTTATGAGGCAGTTAATATAAGTTTTTAAAAATTATTTTATTTTCATCTTTAATTACAAAAAGGAAATAAAAATTTAATTCATTTTAAATTAATTTTTAAAAATTATTTTAAAAATAAAATTATCTTAACATTTTATTTTAAAAATTTTTTTTGATAATATAAAAAATTATTTAAAAAAATTTTATTGAATTTTTTTATCTCAAATGGGTAATGAAAAAATATCATAAATTTTTTTTATAATTTAAATATAAATTAAAATTCAGATTTTGTTTTTTTTTGAAAAAATAATATAATCAGTATTTTTATAATTTCTTTTTTTTTAAAAAAAATTATAAAAAATATTTTTAAAAAATTCTTTTTAATTTTAATTGATTTTTATTAATGTTGAAAGAATAAAATTTATATTTATTGTTTGAATTATTAGATTTTTTAAATTTTTTAAAAATATTATTATTATTAAAATTAATACAAATTTTCCTTTCTTCAAAATTTTAAAAAATATAAATAATAAAAAATTTAAATTAAAAGAGAAAATTAAAATATAATATTTTAAATAATCTTTTTAGTTATGTATTTTTTAAATAATTAAGAACTCAGTGGTTAAAAAAAAAATTATAAGATAAAGTTTATTCATTTTAGTTTTTTAGTTAAAAATTGATAAACTTTTCAATGACCTTCTATAAGATAATATTAACCCAAAATTTTCTAGGAAACTTTTTAGTTGTTTTGATCTGCTAGGATGTTTTAATTTCCTTAAAGCTTTAGCTTCAATTTGTCTAATACGCTCTCTAGTTACAGAAAACTGTAATCCAACTTCTTCTAAAGTGTGGTCAGTATTCATACCTATTCCAAATCTCATTCTTAAAACTCTTTCTTCTCTTGGTGTAAGTGATGCTAATATTTTTGTAGTAGACTCGCTTAAATTAGATTGAATTGCTGTATCTAACGGCTGAAGTGCATTTTTATCTTCGATAAAATCTCCTAAACTACTATCTTCTTCATCACCAACAGGAGTTTCTAATGAAACTGGCTCTTTAGCAATTTTAAGAACCTTCCTTACTTTCTCTAGAGGCATAGCAAGTTTTTTTGCTAATTCTTCTGGTGTTGGCTCTCTTCCAAACTCACTCATAATCTGTCTTTGAGTTCTTACAATTTTATTTATTGTTTCTATCATGTGAACAGGTATCCTGATTGTTCTGGCTTGGTCAGCTATAGATCTTGTTATAGCCTGCCTAATCCACCAAGTAGCATATGTAGAAAACTTATATCCTCTTCTGTATTCAAATTTATCTACCGCTTTCATTAAACCAATGTTTCCTTCTTGAATTAAATCTAAGAATTGTAATCCTCTATTGGTATATTTTTTAGCAATTGAAATTACTAATCTTAAATTAGCTTCAACCATTTCCTTTTTAGCTATTCTTGACTCTCTTTCACCTTTTTGGATTCTGCTAACTAATTTTTTGAATTCACCAACTGATAGACCAATTTTTTCACTGAACTCTACTAGTCTTTCTCTAATTTCACTAAAATCATTTTTAAATTTTTTGAAAAAAGCTTTCCAAGTTGGATTCTCAGTTAAAAATGACTCAAATTTAGGATTAATTTCATTACCAATATAGTATTTTAAAAACTCCTCTCTAGATATTTTGTTATCTAAAGCTAATCTTAGTAAAACTCCCTCGAGTGAAACAATTTTCTTATTCTCTTTATAATGAGATTGAACTAATTCCTCTACAACGTGTGGTGCAAGTTGCAAATTCTTAAAGTTATCGACTAAGGTTGTTTGAATTTTTTTAAAATTTTTATTTTTTGAAACTGAAAGTTCTTTAGAAGCTAGAATACATTCAAGCTTTTCTCTTTGATACTTCTGAAGTTTTGAATAATCTTTAGTTAAATTTTCTATAATTTTAATTATCTTAGGTTTAATTTCTTCTTCCATTTTAGCAAGAGAAACATTGAATTCATCTTCTTCTTCTGGTGCAGAAGTTTCTTCATCTTTCTTTTCTTCTTCCTTATTTTTCTTGCTTTTAGTTTCAACTTTAGTTTTCTTTTCTTCTTTGTCTTCGTCTTCAATTGCCTCAAAATCTTCATAAGTTGAATCTATATCAATGATATCTCTAACTAATATCTCGTTACTCTCAATCTGCTCTTTCCATTCGTAAATTTTTTTTGCAACTAAAGGACTTTGAGTTAAAGCATTGATCATGACATCTTTTCCAGCTTCAATTCTTTTTGCAATTGCAATTTCTCCTTCTCTTGATAGAAGCTCAACTCCTCCCATTTCTCTTAAATACATTCTGATAGGATCATCGCTCTTATCAGATTGTTTTTCTTCGGCCTCTACAGGAACTTCTTTCTTTTTATTAGATTGATACTGAGATTTTTTTTCAACTAAAGTAACGCTATTATCAGCAATTATTAAAAATGCTTTCTCAACATTTTCTGGAGAACCACCTCTTTTACCAAGAGACTTACCTAATTCTTCGTATGTAATGAAACCTCTTATTTTTCCCTTATCTAAAAGTCTTTCGAATGATTTTGTTATTAATTTTTCTACCATAGATATGAACGTTAAATCAGCGCGTCGTTATATATAGTGCTTCTTTTCTTAAAATCTATCTTTTTTTTATTCCCTATTTAATTGGCTTTTAAGCCTTAAAAGTTCAGAATATGAAGTTTCATCTAAATTTTTTGATATTTTATTCTCTAATAATTCTATTTGTTTTAAGTGAGATAAATTTTTTAATTCTTCTATCAATTCATTAAAAAGCTCCTCACGTTCTAAATCACTTTTTTTAGCAAGTAGAGTATTAAGAGTATTATTTCTTTTTATCTCATTGATTAGGTTTTTAAATTTAATATTATTTTTTAGATCATTTAAGTCATCTTCATTATTAATACATTCCAATATCTTATTTTTGAGCTCATTATTCTGGTTATTGCTAAATTCAATCTCACTTAGATTATTTACTTTTTCTTTAACCGAATTTGTGAAGTTTAATAATATAAAAAGAAGTGACTGCTCTTTAAGTTCTTCTTTTGTGTAATGGTTTTTTTCTTTAAATAACTGTTTTGTTTGGCTTAATACTTTAAAATCTTTTTTATAATAATTCTTATTTTTAAAGTTTCTGTTTACTCTTTGTAATGGAGTTAAATCTTTTATCTTTTCTAAAAATTCTTCAAGAATATATTTTTTTAAAGTTTCATCTTTAATCGAATAACATAAACTTTTAATTCTCTTTTCAAACTTTGAAATCTCAAATGGGCTATTTGTGTTAACTTTTGATAAATAGGCATCCCAAATATAGGATTGAATTATTTTTTTCTGTTTTAAAAAATCATTAAATTTATCTTTTCCATTTTTTTTAACATAATCGTCCGGGTCTTCACCTTTAGGCAAGATTGAAAAAAATAATTTATTATTTTCATTTATTAAAGGTAAAAATCTTTCAGCAATTCTAAGGGCCGCATTTTGACCGCTTTCATCTCCATCTAAACACAAATTAGGGCTAGAAAAAAACTTCCATATAAGTTCTATTTGAGGTTCTGTTAAAGCTGTACCAGAATTAGCTATGACATTTTTTATTCCTTTGGCATACAAACTTAAAACATCCATATAACCCTCAACTACAATCACTTCATCTGTTTCTGATCTTAAAGACTTTGCTTTATCTAAATTAAAAATTATTCTTCCCTTTTTATAAAATTCAGTTTCTGGTGAGTTTATGTATTTGGCTACTGGACCATCTTTAATTATTCTTCCACCAAATGCGATCACATCACCTGACAAATTATTAATTGGAAATATTATTCTTGAATTAAATCGATCAACCCACTTATTTGTTTTTTCATTTTTATAATAAAGCCCAGTTGTGGCAATATTTTCATCACTAAATTTTTTGTTAAGAAAATTATATGAATCGTTTTGCCAAGGTACATATCCAAGTTTAAATTCTTTTATTATATCTTGGCTTAAATTTCTTTTTTCTAAATATGATAAAGCTAATTTGTTTTCAGGTAAAAAAATTTGCTGATGAAAATATTCTAAATATTCTTTTAAGACATCTTTATAAATATTAAATCTTTTATCTTTTTCTGTATCTATCTTTGTAAATTTATAAGGAGGCATACCTGCTTCAGCTGCTAAAGCTTTAACGGCCTCACCAAAAGACATTGATTTTGTTTTCATTAAAAAATCAAAAATATTCCCGTGTTCGCCAGTGCTAAAACAATGATAAAATTCTTTTTCATCGCTGACAGTAAAAGAAGGTGTTTTTTCATTTTTAAATGGAGAAAGACCAACAAACTCTTTGCCTCTCTTTTTGAGTTGAACTGATTTTCCAACAACTTGAGAAACTTTTAATCTCAACTTTATTTCATCGAGATATTCCTTTGGATATTTCATTAACTAATTTAAAATTGTTTTTATTATTGAACCCCAAATCTCATTCTTAAAACTCTTTCTTCTCTTGGTGTAAGTGATGCTAATATTTTTGTAGTAGACTCACTTAAATTAGATTGAATTGCTGTATCTAACGGCTGAAGTGCATTTTTATCTTCGATAAAATCTCCTAAACTACTATCTTCTTCATCACCAACTGGAGTTTCTAATGAAACTGGCTCTTTAGCAATTTTAAGAACCTTCCTTACTTTCTCTAGAGGCATAGCAAGTTTTTTTGCTAATTCTTCTGGTGTTGGCTCTCTTCCAAACTCGCTCATAATCTGTCTTTGAGTTCTTACAATTTTATTTATTGTTTCTATCATGTGAACAGGTATCCTGATTGTTCTGGCTTGGTCAGCTATAGATCTTGTTATAGCCTGCCTAATCCACCAAGTAGCATATGTAGAAAACTTATATCCTCTTCTGTATTCAAATTTATCTACCGCTTTCATTAAACCAATGTTTCCTTCTTGAATTAAATCTAAGAATTGTAATCCTCTATTGGTATATTTTTTAGCAATTGAAATTACTAATCTTAAATTAGCTTCAACCATTTCCTTTTTAGCTATTCTTGACTCTCTTTCACCTTTTTGGATTCTGCTAACTAATTTTTTGAATTCACCAACTGATAGACCAATTTTTTCACTGAACTCTACTAGTCTTTCTCTAATTTCACTAAAATCATTTTTAAATTTTTTGAAAAAAGCTTTCCAAGTTGGATTCTCAGTTAAAAATGACTCAAATTTAGGATTAATTTCATTACCAATATAGTATTTTAAAAACTCCTCTCTAGATATTTTGTTGTCTAAAGCTAATCTTAGTAAAACTCCCTCGAGTGAAACAATTTTCTTATTCTCTTTATAATGAGATTGAACTAATTCCTCTACAACGTGTGGTGCAAGTTGCAAATTCTTAAAGTTATCGACTAAGGTTGTTTGAATTTTTTTAAAATTTTTATTTTTTGAAACTGAAAGTTCTTTAGAAGCTAGAATACATTCAAGCTTTTCTCTTTGATACTTCTGAAGTTTTGAATAATCTTTAGTTAAATTTTCTATAATTTTAATTATCTTAGGTTTAATTTCTTCTTCCATTTTAGCAAGAGAAACATTGAATTCATCCTCTTCTTCTGGGGCAGAGGTTTCTTCATCTTTCTTTTCTTCTTCCTTATTTTTCTTGCTTTTAGTTTCAACTTTAGTTTTCTTTTCTTCTTTGTCTTCGTCTTCAATTGCCTCAAAATCTTCATAAGTTGAATCTATATCAATGATATCTCTAACTAATATCTCGTTACTCTCAATCTGCTCTTTCCATTCGTAAATTTTTTTTGCAACTAAAGGACTTTGAGTTAAAGCATTGATCATGACATCTTTTCCAGCTTCAATTCTTTTTGCAATTGCAATTTCTCCTTCTCTTGATAGAAGCTCAACTCCTCCCATTTCTCTTAAATACATTCTGATAGGATCATCGCTCTTATCAGATTGTTTTTCTTCGGCCTCTACAGGAACTTCTTTCTTTTTATTAGATTGATACTGAGATTTTTTTTCAACTAAAGTAACGCTATTATCAGCAATTATTAAAAATGCTTTCTCAACATTTTCTGGGGAGCCACCTCTTTTACCAAGAGACTTACCTAATTCTTCGTATGTAATGAAACCTCTTATTTTTCCTTTATCTAAAAGTCTTTCGAATGATTTTGTTATTAATTTTTCTACCATAGATATGAACGTTAAATCAGCGCGTCGTTATATATAGTGCTTCTTTTCTTAAAATCTATCTTTTTTTTATTCCCTATTTAATTGGCTTTTAAGCCTTAAAAGTTCAGAATATGAAGTTTCATCTAAATTTTTTGATATTTTATTCTCTAATAATTCTATTTGTTTTAAGTGAGATAAATTTTTTAATTCTTCTATCAATTCATTAAAAAGCTCCTCACGTTCTAAATCACTTTTTTTAGCAAGTAGAGTATTAAGAGTATTATTTTTTTTTATCTCATTGATTAAGTTTTTAAATTTAATATTATTTTTTAGATCATTTAAGTCGTCTTCATTATTAATACATTCCAATATCTTATTTTTTAGCTCATTATTCTGGTTATTGCTAAATTCAATCTCGCTTAGATTATTTACTTTTTCTTTAACTGAATTTGTGAAGTTTAATAATATAAAAAGAAGTGACTGCTCTTTAAGTTCTTCTTTTGTGTAATGGTTTTTTTCTTTAAATAACTGTTTTGTTTGGCTTAATACTTTAAAATCTTTTTTATAATAACTCTTATTTTTGAAGTTTCTGTTTACTCTTTGTAATGGAGTTAAATCTTTTATCTTTTCTAAAAATTCTTCAAGAATATATTTTTTTAAAGTTTCATCTTTAATCGAATAACATAAACTTTTAATTCTCTTTTCAAACTTTGAAATCTCAAATGGGCTATTTGTGTTAACTTTTGATAAATAGGCATCCCAAATATAGGATTGAATTATTTTTTTCTGTTTTAAAAAATCATTAAATTTATCTTTTCCATTTTTTTTAACATAATCATCCGGATCTTCGCCTTTAGGTAAGATTGAAAAAAATAATTTATTATTTTCATTTATTAAAGGTAAAAATCTTTCAGCAATTCTAAGGGCTGCATTTTGACCGCTTTCATCTCCATCTAAACACAAATTAGGGCTAGAAAAAAACTTCCATATAAGTTCTATTTGAGGTTCTGTTAAAGCTGTACCAGAATTAGCTATGACATTTTTTATTCCTTTGGCATACAAACTTAAAACATCCATATAACCCTCAACTACAATCACTTCATCTGTTTCTGATCTTAAAGACTTTGCTTTATCTAAATTAAAAATTATTCTTCCTTTTTTGTAAAATTCAGTTTCTGGTGAGTTTATGTATTTGGCTACTGGACCATCTTTAATTATTCTTCCACCAAATGCGATTACATCACCTGACAAATTATTAATTGGAAATATTATTCTTGAATTAAATCGATCAACCCACTTATTTGTTTTTTCATTTTTATAATAAAGCCCAGTTGTGGCAATATTTTCATCACTAAATTTTTTGTTAAGAAAATTATATGAATCGTTTTGCCAAGGTACATATCCAAGTTTAAATTCTTTTATTATATCTTGGCTTAAATTTCTTTTTTCTAAATATGATAAAGCTACTTTGTTTTCAGGTAAAAAAATTTGCTGATGAAAATATTCTAAATATTCTTTTAAGACATCTTTATAAATATTAAATCTTTTATCTTTTTCTGTATCTATCTTTGTAAATTTATAAGCAGGCATTCCTGCTTCAGCTGCTAAAGCTTTAACGGCCTCACCAAAAGACATTGATTTTGTTTTCATTAAAAAATCAAAAATATTCCCGTGCTCGCCAGTGCTAAAACAATGATAAAATTCTTTTTCATCGCTGACAGTAAAAGAAGGTGTTTTTTCATTCTTAAACGGAGAAAGACCAACAAACTCTTTGCCTCTCTTTTTGAGTTGAACTGATTTTCCAACAACTTGAGAAACTTTTAATCTCAACTTTATTTCATCGAGATATTCCTTTGGATATTTCATTAACTAATTTAAAATTGTTTTTATTATTGAACCTACTTTTGAAAAATCTAAAACATCGGCATGGGTCTTCTTTAACTCACCCATTACTTTTCCCATATCTTTTACTGAAGTAGCGCCAACTTTTTTTACAACATCTTCGCAAAGCTTTTTTGTATCTTCTTCGCTTAATTGTTTAGGTAGAAAAGAGCTTATAACTTCAATTTCTTTAGTTTCAGACTCTAGTAACTCTGTACGACCAGCTTTTTTATAAACCTCGCAAGATTCATTACGTTGCTTGATCATCTTTTTTAATAAACTAGTAATATCTTGATCAGTTAATCCCTTACTTTCTTTACCACGACTCGCTATTTCAGCATCTTTGATAGCTGAGACCATTAATCTCAAAGTAGGATAAAGATTTTTATCTTTATTCTTAAGAGACTGACTTAATTTTTCTTCAATTTGATTTTTTAAGGACATTTTATTTAATTTTTCATTTTTACTTTAATCACAATTTTTCTTCAAAAGAAAAATAACTTTCTTGACGGTATGAATGCTATTTCATATGTTCCGCAAAATCATGTTTATAAGTATTTACTTTAACTCATGAGTTGTATTTGAAAACGAGTCAAAAAAATAAAAAATCTAAAAAAAATCCTAACACGATCAATAACAATGCTATTTTAATTCTTGAAAATGGAAATATTTTCAAAGGTTATGGTTTAGGCTATCAAGGAAATGCAACGGGTGAGGTTTGCTTTAATACTGCTCTAACTGGCTATCAAGAAATTATCTCTGATCCTTCATATGCAGAACAAATTATTAACTTCACTTTCCCTCATATTGGTAACGTTGGAACCAACAAAGAGGATCACGAATCTGATAAAATTTGGACTAAGGGAGTTATATTTAATTCAGAGATAACAGATCCATCAAATTATAGATCTCTTAATCATTTAGATTTTTGGTTAAAAAAAAATAAAATTGTAGGTATCACGGGACTTGATACAAGAAGTCTAACAAATTTTATAAGAGATAAAGGAGCTCCTAAAGGCACAATATCTTTTTCCAAGAATGGCAATTTTAATATTAGCAAATTGCTTAATCTAACAAAAAAATGGAGCGGTTTAAAAAATTTAGATTTAGCACAAAAAGTAACTACTCCAAAAAAATACATATGGTCTGGTTTTAAAACTTGGAAAAAAGAAACTGGTTTTGAAAAAAATAAAAATAACTCAATTCATGTAGTTGCAATTGATTATGGAATTAAAAAAAATATTTTAAGATATTTCTCTGATTTAAAATGTAAAGTTACAGTTGTTTCTTGTGACACAAGCGCTGAAGAAATATTAAAATTAAATCCAAATGGGGTGTTTTTATCTAATGGCCCTGGCGATCCAGCTGCAACTGGAAAATATGCAATTAATATTATAAGAAATTTAATAAAAAAAAATCTTCCTATTTTTGGAATTTGCCTTGGTCACCAAATTCTTGCTTTAGCATTAGGTGCAAAAACTAAAAAAATGAAATTAGGTCACAGAGGTGCTAATCACCCTGTAAAAAATTTATTAAAAGGAAATGTTGAAATCACAAGTCAAAACCATGGATTTGAGATTGTTAGAGAAACTTTGCCAAAGAATATTGAAATAACCCATACATCACTTTTTGATAATTGTATTGAGGGAATTAAATTAAAAGGTAAACCTGTTTTTTCTGTTCAATATCATCCTGAGTCAAATCCTGGTCCTCAAGACAGTGTTTATTTATTTAAAGAATTTTTTAACGCAATGAAAAAAAATGCCAAAAAGAAAAGATCTTAAAACTATATTAGTTGTTGGTGCGGGACCTATTATAATTGGTCAAGCCTGCGAGTTTGATTACTCAGGCACTCAGGCATGCAAAGCCTTAAAAGATGAAGGCTATAAGGTCATTCTAATTAATTCAAATCCAGCAACTATTATGACTGACCCAGGGGTAGCAGATAAAACCTATATAGAGCCAATTACTTTGGATGTTTTAGAACAAATTATTAAAAAAGAAAAACCAGATGCGATACTTCCAACAATGGGTGGTCAAACTGCTTTGAACCTAGCCATGGAAGCTGAAAAAAAAGGAATTCTAAAAAAATATAAAATTGAATTAATTGGAGCTAATTCAAAAGCAATTTCAAATGCAGAAGATAGAAAAAAATTTAGAAAAAATATGCTTGAGATTGGATTGGATTTACCCAAATCAAAAATTGTAAATAATTTTAACCAAGCATCAAAAACACTTAAACAAATTGGACTACCAGCAATTATAAGACCTGCTTTTACTTTAGGAGGATTAGGTGGAGGAATCGCAAAAACAAAAAAAGATTTCTTTAGAATTGTTAAAGATGGATTAAGAGAATCTCCAGTCAGCCAGGTCTTAGTGGAAGAATGCCTTCAGGGTTGGAAAGAATTTGAGATGGAAGTTGTCAGAGATAAAAAAGATAACTGTATTATAGTATGTTCAATTGAAAATGTTGATCCGATGGGAATTCATACAGGAGACTCTGTAACGGTAGCTCCTGCCCTAACTCTAACAGATAAAGAATATCAAGTGATGAGAAATGCATCTATTGCTTGCTTAAGAAAAATAGGAGTAGAAACTGGAGGATCTAATGTTCAGTTCGCAATTAATCCTAAAAATGGAAGAATGGTTATTATTGAGATGAATCCAAGGGTGTCTAGATCTTCTGCATTAGCTTCCAAAGCAACTGGGTTTCCAATTGCAAAAGTAGCAGCAAAATTAGCTATTGGTTACACCTTAGATGAATTAAAAAATGAAATCACAAAAGTAACTCCTGCATCATTTGAACCAAGTATAGATTATGTAGTAACAAAAATTCCAAGGTTTACATTTGAAAAATTTCCAACGTCTGAAGCAATCTTAGGTACTTCAATGAAATCGGTTGGTGAAGCGATGGCAATTGGTAGAAATTTCAAAGAGTCACTTCAAAAAGCTTTGGTTTCTTTAGAAACAGGCTTTTCTGGCTTGGATAGAATTTTTGATTTAAACAAAAAACAAATTGAAAAAAAACTTAAAGAAAACATTCCTAATAAAATTTTATTAGTAGCTGAAGCAATTAGAAAAAATTTTAATGTAAAGAAAATACACCAGCTAAGTAAAATTGATCCTTGGTTTATTGAGCAAATTAAAGAAATTGTGAATGTAGAAAAAGAAATTTTATCAAAAGGCCTTCCTAAAAATTACAATGAATTTAACAAAATTAAATCTATTGGTTTTTCTGATAAAAAATTATCTGAACTAACAAAGACATCTGAAAAAATAATTAGAAATAAAAGAATTGCTTTAAAAGTTACACCGGTATTTAAAAAAGTAGATACTTGTGCTTCTGAATTTAAATCTTTCACACCTTATATGTATTCTACCTATCAAAGAAATTTTGCTCTTAATTCAGAATGCGAGGCTGACCCTTCTTCTAAAAGGAAAATTATAATTCTTGGAGGTGGGCCAAATAGAATTGGTCAAGGAATAGAATTTGATTATTGTTGTTGTCAGGCGAGCTACTCTCTGAAAGAGGCTGGTTTTGAAACTATAATGATTAATTGTAATCCTGAAACAGTTTCAACTGATTATGATACGAGCGATAGACTATATTTTGAGCCTTTAAAAGAAGAGTACGTTTTTAATATTATTAGAAGAGAAAAAGATAAAGGAAATCTAATAGGTATTATTGCGCAATTTGGCGGACAAACTCCAATTAAACTTGCTAAATTTTTACATGAAAATAAATTTCCAATTCTTGGAACTCAATATACTTCTATTGATTTAGCTGAGGATCGAGACAGATTTAGTAAACTAATAGACAAACTAAAATTAAAACAAGCAGACAGCGGAATAGCAAAAAACTTTAAGGAAGCAATAAAGATTGCTGAGAGAATTGGATTACCATTAATGGTAAGACCCTCTTACGTTTTAGGTGGTAGAGCAATGGAGATTGTTCATGAAAAAGATCAACTTAAAAATTTTGTAGAAGAAGCTTTTAAAGCTGCAGAAGAAAATCCAATTTTAATTGATAAATTTATTGATCACGCAATGGAAATTGATGTAGATGCAGTTTCTGATGGAAAAAAGGTGGTGGTTGCTGGCATCATGCAACATATAGAAGAAGCTGGTATTCATTCTGGTGACTCTGCTTGTTGTCTTCCTCCTGTTTCAATTAAAAAAGAATTAATTGAAGAAATAGAAAATCAAACTAAAAAATTAGCTTTAGCTTTAAAAGTTAAAGGTTTCATGAATATTCAATACGCAATTAAAAATGATGAAATTTATGTAATTGAAGTTAATCCAAGAGCAAGTAGAACAGTTCCATTTGTATCTAAAGCAAAAGGAATACCTTATGCAAAAATAGCCTCAAGAGTAATGGCAGGTGAAAGTTTATCTAAATTTAATTTAGTTAGTAAAACCAAAAAAATGTTTGCAGTTAAGGAAGCTGTTTTTCCTTTTAATAAATTTCCTAATAGCGACTTACTTCTTGGCCCTGAAATGAAATCAACGGGCGAAGTTATGGGCTTTGACAAAGACTTTGGTATGGCTTTTGCTAAAAGTCAAATTGCTGCATCAAACTCTTTACCGACAAAAGGATTAGCTTTTATTTCGTTAAAAGACTCGCACAAAGCAGAAGGTATTGGCTTAGCTAAACAATTATTAAAATTAGGGTTTAAATTATGTGCAACTAAGGGAACTGCAGAATATATAAGACAAAATAAAATCCAATGCAGAACAATTAATAAAGTTAGTAGTGGCTCTCCTCATATTGTAGATGTTTTAAATTCTAAAAAAATCGCTTTAGTGATTAATACAGGTGGTGGAAGTAGAAAACATAGAATTAGCGATGCAAGAGAAATTAGAAGAGCAACATTAAGCAATAAAGTTCCTTATTGCACTAACATGTCAACTGCACAAGCTTGCTTAGAAGCAATCAATTCCCTAAAAAATAAAAAACTTGAAGTAACTTCTCTTCAAAATATTTAATTAGTAGAACAAGTCATATCCTGCCCACAACAAAGAGGTGATTTTATTTTACCATGTTTATTTGGGCATTCTGAAATCTGAACAGTATTTCCGTTATCTAATTTCAAATTTCCATTGACTAACGGAGTATTACATTTTCCGCATGTTGCATTTACTGACATTCCACATTTACTACATGAGTAAGTAGCCATATTTCTCCTTTGTAATATTTAATTATATCAATTTTTGACTTGCCAGTCAGTTTGAAAAGAAACGTAATTTACTTGTAAACATCTTCTTTCTTTAGCAATTTTTTTCTTTTCCATGCCGTGCCAAGTATCAGGACCACTAGTAAAAAAATATCCATAATTGTGCTTAAATGGGACTGTTTTAATTTTTTTTAAATTTTTATCATAAAAATCAGTGCCTAAATTTTCTGACTCATTAGTTAGGTTCACAAAGATTATAGAAGAAAGTAATTTTTCTTTAATGTCACAATGAGGCTTTAACCAGAAACCTTCTCTATCGCATATCACTTCAACTCTCACAAAGGCTTTGGATAAATCTTTACCAATCAACTTTCCAATATGACGATGAACTTCTGGTGATTGTAGTTCTTGTATAAATTTTAATATATTTGGAAATTGATTTGCGTTGTCTTTGTTTACAAAGCATCTATAATTTTTTGCTTTGCCTCCATCTTTAATGCCCTCACGGTAACCTCCTTCTCCTCCATCTATGGCTCTTGTCCCATCGTAACTTAATTTATCAAGACGCGGATCAGGTATATCTGCATTACAAATTTCATCTATAGCTCCTTTTGTTAAAGGTCCGCTAATTTCCCAATGTCTAAAAGGATTGTCGCTAGATTTTAAATTGTTTTTTAAAGCTTTAAGTAATTCCATTTAATTTTATTTTTTCCTTAATAATAGATGCTATTCGATTTGCTTCATCTAATTTATTATACGACCAAAAATCAATTTTGTCCTCTAAATCTCTTATAATTTTCATTTTTTTAAATTGAGAATAAAAATTTAAAAACCTTTTGTTATTTTTTTTTGGCTTAATATTAGCAATATAAACCGGTTTTCCAGTTACAGCAGCTTCTGAAATCATTGATGTAGAGTCGCAAGTGACTAAAATTAAATCAGACAAACCTAAAGCACTTAGGTATGCTTTTTTATCTACATACTTAATGACTAAATGATCTCCATCAAATGCACCAAATGCTTGATCAATTACTCTTTGAGGTGTTCTGTAAGAAGGAATAACAATTAATTTGTATCTATCTGGAGGTAAGATAATTTTTATTCTATTAAACAAAGCTCCAATTTCCTTTTCAGAAAAATCATAATAATTGTTTGGTCCGCCTAAAATAAATGCAACAACTTTTTTATCATTTTTATTAAGCTGTAAGTATTTTGTATTATTTTTTATTTCTTTAAGAGAAAGATAATGTATTGCTCCAATTGTTTGAATTACATTTTCTCCCTCTAATCCATCATGATCTGGACATACAACTAAATCAAAATTTTTTGTATTTACCTTTGGATCTTGAATATGAATAGTAAATATTTTTTTGCCAAATTTCTTTTTCAAAGCAATCGATGGGATTACACTTTTTCTACCACATGAAATAATGACATTTGCGTCACATTCAAATTGTTCTAATAAAACATTTTCTGTAATTGGTGTTAATTTTGGAGGTAAAAAATTCCAAAAGTTCTTCAATTTAATTTCTTGGTGCTTGAAGTCTAAATTAAGCGCCTTAGCTAAGCCTTCAACTTGGCTTATCATTCCATGCATACCCTGCGTTAAAAGAAGAGCTTTTAATTTCGACATTAACTATTATATATCCTTTATAAAATGAATAATAAATCAGCTAAGCATGCAAAAGTGTTAATTTTAGGATCTGGACCTGCAGGGTATACAGCAGCGATTTATGCTTCGCGTGCAATGTTAAAACCTATACTCGTTTATGGAACTCAGCCAGGAGGACAATTATCAACTACTACTGATGTAGAAAATTTTCCAGGATTTGCAAAAGTTATTCAAGGTCCATGGTTGATGGATGAAATGAAAGCACAGGCTGAAGCAGTTGGCACTGAAATGATTCAAGATCATATTAACAAAGTAGATTTATCCAAAAAACCTTTCACTGCTGTAGGTGACAGTGGTCAAATTTATACTGCTGATGCAATAATTATTTCTACGGGCGCTCAAGCTAGATGGTTAAACTTAAAAACTGAACAAGACTTTAGAGGATTTGGTGTATCTGCATGCGCAACATGTGATGGTTTCTTTTTTAAAGACCGTGAAGTTGCAGTTGTTGGAGGCGGTAATGCTGCAGTTGAAGAAGCAATTTTTTTAACAAAATTTGCATCTAAAGTTCATTTAATTCATAGAAGAAATGAATTAAGAGCGGAAAAATTATTACAAACAAAACTAAAATCTAATAAAAAAATTTCAATCATTTGGGATAGTGCTGTGGAAGAAGTTCTTGGCACAAGTGAGCCTAAAGGAGTTAATGCAATTAAGATTAAAAATTTAAAAACAAATAATATTAGCGAACTAAAAGTTGATGGTCTTTTTATTGCTATAGGTCATGAACCAGCAACAGCTTTATTTAAAGACCAATTGGATATGGATAAAGAAAGATATTTAATTACAAAACCAGATTCTACTGAAACAAACATACCTGGTGTTTTTGCCGCTGGAGATGTTAAAGATAAAAAATTTAGACAAGCTGTAACTGCTGCGGGTATGGGTTGTATGGCTGCACTTGAAGCTGAAAAATATTTAGAAAAACTTAATTAAGTTTTTCACAAAAAGATCTAATTCTACTAAGAGCTTTTTTCAAATTATCCATTGACGTGGCGTAAGAAATTCTAAAAAAACCATCTAAGCCAAAAGCTGAACCTTGAACAACTGCAACTCCAGTTTCCTCTAAAAGTTTTTCAACAAATGCAGTGTCTGTTTTTAGTTTTGTTTTTTTTCCCAAAAGTTTTTTGCAATTTGGAAAAACATAGAAAGCTCCATTAGGATTTAAACAGCTTATGCCTTTGATATTATTTAATTCTTTTACAACAAAGTCTCTTCTTTCTTTAAAAGAATTAGATCTTGTTTTAATAAAATCTTGAGTTCCATTTAAAGCCTCAACTGCTGCTGCCTGGCTAATTGAAGATGGGTTTGTAGTAGATTGAGACTGAATTTTTGCTATCGCTTTAATAATTTCTTTTGGACCCGCTGCATATCCTATTCGCCAACCTGTCATGGAATAAGATTTACTAACTCCATTCATGGTTAATGTTCTGTCTTTAAGTTCTTTAATTTGTGCAATCGTAAAAAATTTAAAATTATCAAAAGTAATATGTTCATAGATATCGTCGCTTAAAATATAAACATTTTTATGTTTTTTTAAAACTTCAGCTAATGCTTCAATTTCTTTTTTGGAGTAACAAGCTCCTGTTGGATTAGAAGGTGAGTTTAAAATAATCCACTTTGTTTTACTTGTTATTGCTTTTTTTAATTTATTTGGAGTAAGCTTAAATCCTTCCTCTTCACTGCACTTAATAATTTTAGGTTTTCCTCCAGCTAATAAAACCATATCAGGATATGAAACCCAAAAAGGAGCAGGTATTATTACTTCATCTCCCTTATTAAGGGTGGCCATAAATGCATTATAAAGAACTTGCTTTCCTCCTGTGCCTACTGAGATTTCACTTAATTCAAAACTTAAATTATTTTCTCTCAAAAATTTAGACTGTATAGCTTTTTTTAAAGCTGGTGTGCCATCTACTGCTGTATACTTAGTATCTCCTCTTTTAATTGCATCTATTGCAGCTTGTTTTATGTTTTCTGGGGTGTCAAAATCAGGCTCTCCAGCGCCAAGTCCTATTACATCTTTGCCTGCATCCTTCATTTCTTTAGCTTTTTGAGTGACAGCAATGGTTGGAGATGGTTTTATGCGCTTTAAATTATTGGAAACTAAACTCATTGAATTTTATAATGTTTTTTTAATAATTAATTACACGAAATGCAAAATACTTACCAAGAAAAAATAGCAGATCTAGAAATTGCTCACAACCAAACTAGACAGAAATTGGAAGGTGGAATCAAATTCAAGATTAAAAGTAATTTTAAACCTGAAGGTGATCAGCCTGAAGCAATTAAAACTATTGTAAATAATTTAAATAAACAAAAACATGAGCAAGTCTTATTGGGTGTTACAGGATCAGGAAAAACATTTACAATGGCTAAAATTATTGAGTCAACTAATCGCCCTGCTCTTATTTTAGCTCCTAACAAAACTCTTGCAGCGCAACTTTATGGAGAGTTCAAAAGTTTTTTCCCAGACAATGCTGTTGAATATTTTGTATCCTATTATGACTACTACACTCCTGAAGCCTACGTTCCAAGATCAGATACTTACATCGAAAAAGAAGCTTCTATTAATGAACAAATAGATAGAATGCGCCACTCAGCTACTCGATCACTTCTCGAAAGAGATGATGTAATTATTGTTGCCAGTGTATCTTGTATTTACGGTTTAGGCTCTGTTGAGGCGTATAGCAAAATGACACTAACGCTAAAAAAAAATAATGATTATAGCCGTGAAGATTTAATCAGAATGTTTGTTACTCTTCAGTACAAAAGAAATGATCAAAATTTTTTTAGAGGAACTTTTAGAGTAAGAGGAGAAAATCTTGAAATATTTCCTTCTCACTTAGAGGATAGAGCCTGGAGATTGACTTTTGATTTTAACCAATTAAAAAAAATTGAAGAATTTGACCCATTAACAGGAGATACTTTTAAAGAATTTGCATTAATAAAATTATACGCAAATAGTCATTACATTACTCCTAAACCTACAATGGAACAGGCAATAAAGGAAATTAGAAAAGAATTAGAAATTACTTTAGAAGAATTTAAAAATAATAATAAATTACTTGAAGCACAAAGACTAAGAGAGAGAACCAAATTTGATTTAGAAATGATTGAAGCCACTGGCACTTGTAGTGGAATTGAAAACTACTCAAGATATTTATCTGGAAGAAAACCAGGCGAGCCACCTCCAACTTTATTTGAATATTTCCCAGACAATTCAATTATTTTTGTAGATGAAAGTCATGTGACTGTTCCTCAATTAAATGGGATGTACAAGGGCGACCATACAAGAAAAAGGACTTTATCAGAATACGGTTTTAGATTGCCCTCTTGTATGGATAATAGACCTCTTAAATTTGAAGAATGGGATGCTATGCGAACTCAAACTGTTTTTGTCTCTGCTACACCGGGACCGTGGGAACTAAAACAAACTAATAATGAAACGATCGACCAAATTATTAGGCCAACAGGATTAATCGACCCTCCAGTAGAAATTAGGCCAGCAAAAACTCAAGTTGACGATTTAATGCATGAAGCTTCAAAAGTTATTAGTAACGGTTATAGAGTTCTTGCAACTACTCTAACAAAAAAAATGGCTGAAGATTTAACTGAATACCTTCATGAAAATGGGCTCAAAGTTAGATATATGCATTCCGATATAGATACCCTGGAAAGAATTGAAATTATTAGAGATTTAAGAATGGGTGTTTTTGACATTCTAGTAGGAATAAATTTATTAAGAGAAGGATTAGATATTCCTGAATGTGCCTTAGTTGCTGTTTTAGATGCTGACAAAGAAGGTTTTTTAAGATCAGAAACTTCATTAATCCAAACAATTGGTAGAGCGGCAAGAAATATAGATGGAAAAGTAATTTTGTATGCAGACAAAATAACAAAAAGTATTCAAAAAGCTCAAACTGAAACAGATAGACGGAGATCTAGACAATTAGAATATAATAAAAAAAATAATATTACTGCTAGTACTATCAAAAAAGATATAGCAGACATTTTATCTTCTATTTATGAAAAGGACTACGTTCAATTTAATAATAATTCCAATATAGGCGGAAATCTAAAAAAACATTTAAAATCTCTCAACAAACAAATGAAAGAAGCCGCTGCAAATTTAGAATTTGAAGAAGCGGCTAAATTAAGAGATGAAATTAGAAAATTAGAAGCAAGTGAACTTGAAATAACTTTAAATCCTAAAATTAGTCAGTATAACCTTAAAAATAAAGTATACCCAAAAGGTAGATCTACGATGGGTATGCCTGGAGTAAAAGTTAATAAATCAGCAAAAAAATGGAAGCAAAAAAAATAATTATTACTGGTGGTGCAACTAGAATTGGAGCGGCAATTGCTAGATCTCTAGCTGATACTAATACAAATATTTTAATTCATTACAATAAATCATCAGTCGAAGTAACAAAATTAAAAAAAGAATTAGAAAGATTAGGCTCAAAGATTTATTTATTGAAAGCAGATCTAAACAAATCTAATGAAGTAAAAAAAATAATTCCATTTGCTTATAAAAAAATGAAAGGAATTGACTGCTTAGTTAACAATGCTTCAATTTTCGAAAATGATAATATTCAAGATTTTAATGACAAAAGTTTTGATAAACACATAAATATTAATCTTAAGGCTCCATCAATACTGTCTAAAGATTTTTATAAACATATTAAAAAATCTAATGGAGTAATTATAAATATAATTGACCAAAGAGTTTTTAAACTTACGCCTTATTTCTTTTCTTACACATTAAGTAAAACAGGGCTTTCCACATTAACAAAAATTAGTTCAATGAAATTTGCACCGAACGTAAGAGTTAATGGTATTGCTCCAGGACCAACCTTAAAAAATAAAAGACAAACAGAGAAGCATTTCAAAAAACAATGGAATGCAACTTTGTTAAAAAAACAAGTCGATGTAAAAAATATTACAGAAACAGTAAGATATTTTATTAAAAATGATAATGTTACTGGACAAATAATATCTGTTGATAGCGGACAGAGTTTAGCTTGGCTTACTCCAGATATAATTAACGTTAAAGAATGAAAAAAAAACATCTAAATATTTTAAAATTTAAAAAATCAGAAAATTTTTCTTATAAAAGAAAAGTAATAATTAAAGATTTAGTTTTTAATACCTTTATAGGTGTCCACGATTTTGAAAAAACAAAAAAACAACAAATAAAATTTAATTTAGAAATTGAAATATCTAAAGATCTAAAACCAAACGACCATGATCTAAGTAGCGTTCTAAATTATGAAAACGTAATAGAATTAGTAAAAAAAACGACAAATAGCTATCATCACAACTTGCTAGAAACGCTTGCTGAAGAAATCTTTGATAACTTATTCAATAATAAAAACATAAATAAAATAAAGTTAAAAATTGAAAAACCTGATGTAATTAAAAACACTTCTTCAGTAGGAATAGAAATCACAAAAAAAAGAAAATGACTCAAAGTCTCGAGAGCGGAAAAAAAGTAATAAAAGAAAAAATTCCTTTAATTCCAAAGAACCCTGGCGTGTACAGAATGTTGAGTGCAAAAAAAGAAATATTGTACATTGGAAAAGCTAAAAATATTCCTAATAGATTAAAGAGTTATGTTTCTGAAAAAAATTTACCAATTAGAACAGAAAGAATGCTTGCTTTAACTAAGTTTCTAGAAATAACAACCACATCAAATGAAAGTGAAGCCCTACTACTTGAAGCAAATTTAATAAAAAAACACAAACCTCGGTTTAATATTCTTTTACGCGACGATAAATCTTTTCCATATATTTACATTGGCAATAAAGATAAGTGGCCTCAATTAACAAAGTTACGAGGAAAAAAATCAAGAGATGGTTATTATTTTGGACCTTTTGCTTCAATTGGTTCAGCTAATTGGACAATTAAAATTCTTCAAAAAATTTTTATGTTAAGGGTTTGTGACGATAATTTTTTTAAAAATAGAAACAGACCTTGCATTCTTTATCAAATCAAAAGATGTTCGGCTCCATGTGTAAACCATATTAATGAAATCGATTACAAAAAATCTGTCGATGATGCGGTAGAATTTATATCGGGTAAATCTAGAAAAATTCAAAAAAGCCTATCCTCTGAAATGGAAAAAGCTAGTAAGGAATTAGATTTTGAAAAAGCAGCAATTGTGAGAGATAGAATAAAAGCACTGTCACAAATTCAATCTTCTCAAAAAGTTAATCAAACAAATTTAGAAGATGCAGATGTAATAAGCATTTTTAAAGACTCGGGCAAATCTTGTATCCAGGTTTTTTTCTTTAGATCTAAACAAAATTGGGGCAACCAAGCTTTTTTTCCTAAACATGATCCAGATGAAAAAACTGAAAGTATTCTTTCTTCATTTATTTCACAGTTCTATGAAAACAAAAGCATTCCTTCTCTAATAGTTACAAATTATGACGTTGAAGAAAAAGATCTTCTAGAAGAGGCATTTAAGAATAAAGAAAATAAAATTATTAATTTAAAAATAGCTAAATCCAAAGAAGAAAAAGATTTAGTCATGCTTGCTGAAAAAAATGCTAAGCAGGCTTTGACACAAAAAATTTATGAAACTGAAAGTAATTCAAATTTAATCGATGATCTTGTTAAAAAATTTAAGATCAACTCTCACGTAGAACTTATAGAAGTCTATGACAATAGCCATATCCAGGGAACTGATTGCATAGGCGCTTTAATCACATTTGGAACTGAAGGGTTTGTAAAAAAAAGATACCGTAAATTTAATATTAAAAACGACCAAATCAAAGGTGATGACTATGGTATGCTAAAAGAGGTTTTGTTTAGAAGGTTTTCTAAAGCTATTAAAGAACAAGCTGGCTCTTTATCTTTACCAGAATTAATTATGATTGATGGTGGTAAGGGACAATATTCAATTAGTAGAGAAGTTTTAGACGAGTTAGGTTTACACGATCTTCCTATCATTGCTGTTGCAAAAGGTAAAAATAGAAATGCAGGTGAAGAAAAAATGTACTTTGAAAACAAAGAATATAAGTTTGAAAAAAATGATCCATTGTTATTCTTTATTCAAAGATTGCGAGATGAAGCTCATCGATTTGCAATAAGTTCTCACAGAATTAAAAGAAAAAAAAACTTCAACAAATCATTACTCGATCAAATAGATGGTATTGGCAAACAAAGAAAAAGAGCTTTACTTAACCATTTTGGTTCAGCAAGGTCAGTAGAGTCTGCCAGTTTAGAAGATTTAAAATCTGTAGAGGGTATTGAAGACAATATTGCAAAAAAAATATATAATTACTTTCACGAATAAAATGAGACTCAAAATACCAAATATTTTAACAATCGGTCGAATTATTATTGTCCCGATCTTTGTGATATCGTTTTTTTTACCAGGAGCTTATGGTGATTTAATACCGTTCTTTTTATTTGTTTCCGCTAGCTTTACTGATTTATTAGATGGTCTATTAGCAAGATTACTTAAAGAAGAGTCAAAACTTGGTGAATTATTAGATCCAATAGCTGATAAAATATTAGTCTGTTCAGCTTTGGTTCTATTAGTAATGCACGGCACGATTAAAAATTACGAGGTGATTGCTGCTATTATTATTTTAACTAGAGAAATTTTAATATCTAGCCTTAGAGAATTTCTAGCTAAAATAAGTATAGATATGCCTGTAACGGGACTTGCGAAATTTAAAACTTTTCTTCAAATGTTTTCAATTTCAATACTATTGACTGGTGAAGTTGGAAACAAAATAATTAACTTTGAAGGTTATAATGCAGAAACTATAGGTATTATTTTATTGTGGGTTTCAGCGTTTCTAACTCTTTATACTGGATATGATTATCTCTCTAAAGGTCTTGATCACGCAATAAGTGAAGACGATAAAAATAATTAATTAAGCAGCGTTTTTTTTCTTTCTAACTAACCCTTGATAACTTTCTGATAAGTCAGTGATTACATTGCATACTTTAAATTTATATTCATTAATACTAGCAACAGGAGTTACTTCTGCAGCAGTTCCTGTTAAAAAGCATCCAACAAAATTAGACATTTCATCTGGTTTGATCTTTCTTTCAATAACTTTAATACCTTTTGATTTAGCAATATCAATTATACATCTTCTAGTAATACCATCTAAAAATGAGTCTGGTACTGGAGTATGTAACTCCCCTTGAGCATTTTTAAAAAAAATATTTGCTCCAGTAGCTTCTGCAATATTTCCTTGATGATCTAACATTAAAGAATCTACATAACCTTTAGCTTCAGCTTCATGTTTTGATAAAGTACAAATCATATATAAACCTGAGGCTTTAGTATCCCATGGTATTGAGTCTGGGGAAGGCCTTCTCCACGATGAAATATTTAATCTAATTCCTTCTGTCTTAAGTTTAGGGTCAAAATAAGATCCCCATTCCCAAGTAGCTATTGCAACATTAATTTTATTTTTTTGGGCAGAAATAGCCATCATTTCACTGCCTCTCCAGATTATAGGACGCACATAACCATTCTGTGTATTTTGAATTTTAACAATTTCTTGAGTTGCTTTTGAAATTTCTTCATTGCTAAATGGTACTTTCATACCCATACGATTAGCTGAGTGAAAAAGTCTATCAGTATGCTCTTTTATTTTAAAAATTTCTCCATCATAGACTCTTATCCCTTCAAAAACACAACTCGCATAATGAAGACCATGACTCAAAAGATGAACTTGAGCTTTCGACCAATCAACGTTTTCTCCATTAAACCAAATTTTTCCTTGTCTCTTATCGTAAGGGATAATTTCCATAAGTTATTAAAAGATTTTTTTTTATTACAAAAAAGTATATTTGTTATTAGAATAAGTCAATATAACTTACTAAAATGAAAGAACTACTTTATCTTAAAGATGAGCAAATCAAAGATTTTATTCAGCTGCTATTTTATGCTTACAGAGAAACTTTTTCAGACCCTAAAGAAATCTTAGCAAAAAACTCTTTTGGACCTGCACACTTAAGAGCACTTAATTTGATTGAAAGAAACCCTGGTACAAACTTAGGAGAATTAATGTACCAATTAAAAATAACTAAACAAAGCCTGAATAGAGTTTTAAGAGATTTAATCAAAACAAAAATGATTAAACAAATTAGGGATGATGAGGACACAAGAAAAAAGAATCTGTTTTTAGACAAGGAAGGAAAGATATTTTTTGAAAAGATATATGATACACAAAAAAAAAGAATATTTAATGCATTAAAAAATTCTGAACCAGACTCAGTGATAAAATTCAAAGAAGTTTTAAATAAAATTATTCATGGAACAAAATAAATTTCACATACTTGTTGTAGATGACGATGATAGAATAAGAGAATTAGTAAAAGAGTACCTAGATGATAATGGTTTTATAGTTTCAACTGGTAATAGTGCCGAGGAAGCTAAAATAAGGCTTCAATATTTTAAATTTGATTTAATTGTTCTAGATGTAATGATGCCAGGTCAAAGTGGATTTGAACTCACTCAAGAAATTAAAAAAAAATCCAACGTCCCTATAATTCTTTTGACAGCAAAAGGTGAAGTTGAAAATAGAATTCATGGATTAGAATTAGGCGCAGATGACTATTTAGGTAAACCTTTTGAACCGAAGGAATTATTATTAAGAATAAAAAACATAATTAAAAAAAGCAAAAAAATTGATTTAAATAAAATTAATCAAATTGGTGAGGCAAAGGTTGATTTAAATAAAATGTCTATTCAATTAAAAAATAAAATTAGTAAAATAAATAATTCTGAGAAAAAAGTTTTAATAGAAATGCTAGCAAACCCTGGAAAAACTTACTCAAGAACAGAAATTGGTGAGATTTCAAATATAAGTCAAGAAAGATCAATTGATGTTATGATTACAAGGTTAAGACAAAAAATAGAATTAAATCCAAAAAATCCAAAATATTTACAAACAATCAGAGGTTCGGGCTATGTCTTATGGATTGAATAATTTTTTAAAAAAAATTTTACCATCTGGTCTATTCTATAGATCATTAATTATTGTAGCTGCCCCAACTATTATTTTACAAATAATTATCACCGTAGTGTTTTTTGACAGTATTTGGATCAAATCTAACAAGGGTCTAACAAGATCACTCATAGGTGAAATTAAAACTTTATCAGATGTTTATAAAACTGAAGATCAAGCACAAATAGATTTTATGACCAATCAATTTAAAAAAAATTTTGATTTTGTAATTAATATCAAAGATGAAGATTTGCCTGAAATAAGCAGGGAAAGAAAATATAGTCCGATGGATAGATCTTTAAGAAGAGAATTAAAAAGTGCATTCGGTACTGATGGTTATTGGTTTGACACTACAAGCTATGAAGATGTTGCAAATATTAATGTAAAATCAAAAGATAAAATAATAGAAATTATATTTCCTAAAGAAAAAATTGCTCCTTCATCAGTGAGAATTTTTATCCTTTGGATTACGGTACCCTCCCTTCTTCTTATTTCAATTGCAATTATTTTTCTAAAAAATCAAACTAGACCAATTGTAAACTTGGCTAAGGCTGCAGAAAGCTTTGGTAGAGGTGAGTTTATAAAAGGAATAAGACCTTCTGGCGCTTCTGAAATTAGAAAAGCGGCGTACGAATTTGACAGAATGGCAAAACGTATTGATAGGCATTTGAAGCAAAGGTCAGAAATGCTATCGGGCATAAGTCATGATTTGAGAACGCCACTAACTAGACTAAAATTACAATTAGCAATGCTTAACCAAAAAGAGTTAGCTTCTAAAATGTCAAATGATGTAAATGAAATGGAAGCAATGCTTAATACCTATTTACAATTTGCAAAAACACAAACAATCGAAGAGTCCTCAGCTACAAATATAAACAAAATTCTAAAAGAAATATCAGAAGAAAAAAACAATCATAATCTCCACCTTAATCTTAACCAAGAAATTATATTAGTGGCCAGAAAAGCTGCAATAAAAAGATGCCTTAATAATTTAATTGAAAACGGTCTGTACTATGCAAAAAATGTTTATGTAAATATTAGCAAATCAATGAATAACGTACATATTTTTATAGAAGATGATGGACCTGGCATTCCTGTAAACCAATATAAAAATGTATTTAAACCATTTGTAAGACTAGACCAAAGCAGGAATCAAAACCACTCAGGAGTTGGTCTTGGGATGTCTATTGCAGAAGATATTGTTAGATCACATGGTGGAAACATAGAATTAAATGAAAGCAAATATAAAGGCTTACAAATTAAGATTTCTTTGCCTTCTTAATTGTTTTCTTTTTTTTTAATGAATTGATTTCTTTTTGTTGTTTTTCTATTACTTTCTTTAAAACATTAAATTCTTCTCGTGAAACTAAGTCTAATTTACTTATTAGATTATCTCGTTGAAATTTTAAATTATTAACTAATTCTTTCTTTGCGTCCTGAGAGGCCAATATTCCTGTTTCTAAAAAATCTGAAAATAATTTTAAAATTTTTTCTGAACTATTCATAAGTCATCTTAATTGATAAGAAAAATAATATCAATTATGATATGGTCTTCTTATGTTTGTTCATAATTTAAACCCTGTATTAATCAATTTCGGCTTTATAGAAATAAGATGGTACTCTTTAGCATATATATTTGGAATTTTAATAGGATGGTGGCTGGCAAAAAAAATAATTATTTTTAAAATTAAAAATAACTCTTTAGCTTATGATCTTAAAAAATTTGATGATTTAATTTCAATCATAATTCTATCAATTATTGTTGGTGGAAGGATTGGTTATATTGTTTTTTATAATCTTGGATATTATCTGAGTAACCCCATAGATATTTTTAAAATTTGGGAAGGAGGCATGTCTTTTCATGGAGCTTTAATTGGTATTATTATAGGAACTTATCTTTTCTCTAAAAAAAATAAAATTAATCCATTTGTTAATTTTGACATAATTGCTGCAGTTGCTCCAATAGGAATATTTTTAGGAAGAATAGCAAATTTTATTAACGGAGAATTATATGGAAAACCAACAGAAGTTTCTTGGTCGGTAATTTTTCCAACTATTGACCAAATGCCTAGACACCCTTCTCAACTTTACGAAGCATCATTAGAGGGAATTGTGCTATTTTTAATTTTAATAATTCTTATATTTAAAAATAATATTAAAACTGGAATTTGTTCTGGTGCGTTCATGTTTTTTTATGGTTTATTTAGAATAATATCTGAACAATTTAGAGAGCCAGATTTACAAATTGGCTACTTGTTCAATTTACTAAGCATGGGAACATTTTTAAGTATTATTATGGTACTGGCTGGAATCTATATTTTAATTAATTCAAAAAATGCAAACACCTCTTAATAAATTTTTTCCAAAGTCTAAAACATTAAGCTTAGATAAATTTATAGCTAACGCTCTTTATAATAAAAAGTTTGGCTACTATACTCAAAATATTCCTTTTGGAAAAAAAGGTGATTTTATTACATCTCCAGAAATTTCTGGACTTTTCTCTGAAATGCTTGGTGTCTGGATTGTTGCTTTATGGGAACATTTAAATAAACCAAAAAAATTCAATATAATTGAGCTTGGACCAGGATCTGGAAAAATGAGCAAAGATTTAATTTCTGTTTTCAAAAAATTTCCAGATTTCTACAATAGCTTTAATTTATTTTTATATGAAAAGAGTTCTTTATTAAAAAAAGTTCAACAAAATAAATTAAAAAATGAAAAAGTATTTTGGATTAGTAGTTTTAAAAAAATTAATTCTGGGCCTGTTATCTTTATAGGAAATGAATTTTTTGATGCTATACCTATTAAGCAATTTAAGAGAAAAAATAATATTCTTTACGAAAAATATATTCGATTAGAAAAAGAGAAACAAATAAAAACTTTTTTTAGAATAATTAATAATAACGATATTAATAAACTTGAACTAATTGACTATTTCAAAAAAAGTTCTTTTATTGAGTATCCTAAACAAGGCTTTATCGAACTAGATAAAATATTAAAAGTGATCAAAAAACTTAAAGGTGGATTACTGCTTATTGATTATGGTGTCTTAAATTCAAAAAATAAAGATACACTTCAATCTGTTAAAGATCATAAAAAAAATCATATTTTTAAAAACGTAGGTAATGCAGATATAACATCATTAGTAAACTTTGATTTGTTAAAAAAGTTCTTAGAACATAGAGGTTTGAAATCTAATGAAGTTATTACTCAAGGATTTTTTTTAAAAAAATTAGGCATACTTTTTCGTGCTGATAACATAGGGCGAAATTTATCTTTTAAACAGAAGTCAGATTTATATTACAGAATACAAAGATTAATTAATCCAAAACAGATGGGAGAGCTTTTTAAAGTAATCTTTGCTTTTAAATTAGATCAAAAATTTACATTAGGATTTTATTAATGTTCTTTGCTGATAATCTAAAAAGATTTAAAAATATTAAACACTGTTTTTTTTCAAGAAAAAATGGAGTTTCGTCTGGTATTTATTCTAGTCTAAACTGTGGATTTGGTTCCAAAGATGAAAAAAACAATATATCGAAAAATTTAAGAATAGTTACTAGCCATTTGGGGGTAGCTGAAAATAGTTTAATGCTTATGAATCAAACTCATAGCAATATTGCTCTAAATGTTAAAAATATAAACAATAAAGATACTCGTATAATGTCTGATGCAATTATAACTGACTCAAAAGATATTTCACTAGGTGTATTAACTGCAGATTGTGTTCCTATTTTATTTTTTGATGAAGTAAACAATGTTGTAGCCTGTGCTCATGCCGGTTGGAAGGGAGCTTTTAATGGAATTATAGAAAACACATTAAATTCAATGTTGGAAAATTATAAAAACTCAAAAATTCATATTGCTGTTGGACCATGTATAGATGCTGATAGTTATGAAGTTGGATTAGAATTTAAAGATAAATTTATAAAAAAAAATAAAACCTTCGAAAAATTTTTTAATAACAAAGACACAAATAAAATTCATTTTGATTTAAGGGAATTTGTGAATTCTAAATTTAAAAAATTTCAAAGAAATATAGAAAGCATCGAAAATGTTAAACATGACACTTTTAAGGATGCAAAAAACTTTTTTAGCTATAGAAGATCTACCAAGATAGGTGAAAATGACTATGGAAGGTGTATTTCTGTAATAGCGCTAATTTAATTGAATTTATTTGATAATGTAAATAAATATAGTATAAAACGATATCTTCATGAAAATTTTATCTGGAACTAGTAATCTTAAACTAAGTAAGGATATTTCTAAACAGCTTAAACTAAAACTCATCAATACAAATATAAAAAGATTTGCTGATGGAGAAATTTATATTGAGATAAATGAAAATATTAGAGGTAACAGCGTATTTGTAATTCAATCTACTTCTACACCTGCTAATGATAATATCATGGAACTGCTTTTAAGCATTGACGCTCTTAGAAGATCGTCTGCCAAAAATATCACTGCAGTCATTCCATATTTTGGTTATGCAAGACAGGACAGAAAAGTTGCGCCTAGAACTTCTATCTCTGCAAAAGTGGTTTCAAATTTAATTACGAATGCTGGTGCAAACAGAATAGTTACTGTTGATTTGCACGCAGGACAAATTCAAGGTTTCTTTGATATTCCAGTTGATAACTTATTCACTACTCCATTATTTGCAAGATACATAAAGAAAAAATTTAAAACTAATAATAATTTAATTTGTGTTTCTCCAGATGTGGGTGGAGTTCAAAGAACTAGAGGCCTAGCAACTAAAATAAAAGCAGATCTTGCAATTATTGATAAACGAAGACCTGAACCAGGAAAATCAGAAGTTATGAATATTATTGGTGATGTAAAGGGCAAACATTGCATAATTGTTGATGACATCATTGATAGTGGAGGAACAATTATCAACGCAGTTGATGCATTAAAAAAAGCAGGAGCAAAAGACGTGTATGTATTTATAACACACGCTGTGCTTAGTGGTCAGGCTGTGGAAAAAATTAAAAAATCGCAAATTAAAAAACTGATCATTACTGACACTATAGAAAATACTTCAAAAATAAAAAATAATAGTAAAATTGAGGTCATTTCAATTGCTCCCCTAATGGCAGAGGCTATTAATAGAATTTCTAATTCTACTTCAGTGTCTGATTTGTTCAATTAATACTTGTTTTATTGACTAAGTTGAGTTAAATAGCTCATCCAATAAAAACATGAACACAGTTAAAGCTACAAAAAGAGAAACTGCTACTACAGGTCAGTTAAACAAACTTAGAGAAAGCGGACAAATTCCTGCTATTCTTTACGGCGGAAAAGACCCTAACGCAAATATTTCAATTGAAAAAAAAGTAATAAAAAATTTTATTAATTCAGAAGCTTTTTTATCTTCAGTTTTAGAATTAGATTTAGATGGCCAAAAACTAAAAGTTATTCCAAGAGAAGTTGCTTACAATGTAATTTCTGATGAACCAATTCATATAGATTTTATGAGATTAGTATCTGGAACTAAGATAGTTTTAGAGATTCCAGTAAAATTTATTAATAGTAATGATTGTCCAGGATTAAAAGTTGGTGGAGTACTAAACATTGTAAGAAGAAAAGTTGAATTAAAATGTCCAGCAGATAAAATTCCAGAAGATATAGTGGTTGACTTAAAAGGATTAGAAATTGGTTCAAGCATAAAAATTTCTTCAGTTAAACTTCCAGAAAACGTTACACCAACAATTACAGGACGTGACTTCGTTATAGCAACCGTAGCGGCGCCTACTGTAATGAAAGAACCTGAAAAACCTGCAGAGGGAGCAGCGGCAGAAGGTGCTGAAGGAGCTGAAGGTGCTCCAGCAGAAGGAGCAGCAGCTGAAGGAGCAGGAGCTGCAGCTAAAGAAGGAGATGCAGCTAAGAAAGATGATAAAGCAGCTGACAAAAAAGCTCCTGAAAAAAAAGCCCCTGAAAAAAAATAATTAACATATGCTATTACTAGTTGGTTTGGGGAATCCAGGTCCTAAAGATGTAAACAATCGTCACAACATTGGATTTAAAATTATAGATGCTGTGAATACATATTTTAAACTTTCAAAACAAAAACCAAAATTTAAAGGGCTTTTAACAACAGGAAATATTGGAGAGCATAAAGTTTATGCTATCAAGCCACTAACGTTCATGAATAATTCAGGAACAGCAGTTAAAGAATTAATCGATTACTTTAAAATAGATGCTAAGAATGTAATCGTATTTCATGATGATCTTGATATTGATTTTGGAAAAATAAAAGCAAAGTTTGGTGGAAGTAGCGCAGGCCATCATGGTATTGACTCTATTGATAAATTTATTGGTAAAGATTATTCACGAGTAAGAATTGGCATTGGTCATCCCAAAGATAAAAAGAAAGTCAGTAATCATGTGCTTGAAGATTTTAAAGATGATGAAGAAGATCAAATAAAAGATATAGCTGAAAATATTGTAAAGGTCTTGCCTACCTTACTAGAAAAAAAGATAGATTTATTTTCAAGCAAAGTTAATCAAAGCCTTAATGGGATTTAAATGCGGAATTGTTGGTTTACCAAATGTAGGTAAATCAACTTTATTTAATGCACTAACTGCTTCTAAAAATGCTGAAGCTGCTAATTTTCCTTTTTGTACAATTGATCCAAATATTGGAATAGTGGATGTTCCTGATGAAAGGCTAGACCATCTATCAAAATTATCTAACTCTAAAAAAAAAATATACGCAACCATTACATTTGTAGATATTGCTGGACTAGTAAAAGGAGCATCAAAAGGAGAAGGTCTTGGCAACAAGTTTCTTTCACATATTAGAGAAGTGGATGCAATTATTCATTTAGTTAGATGTTTTGACTCCGATCAAATAACCCATGTAAATTCTGAAATTAACCCATTAAATGATTTAGAAACAATTAAAACTGAAATCTTACTATCTGATATTGATCTTATTCAAAAAAAACTCGAAAAAGCAAAAAAAAAGACATTAACTCCAATTGAAATACAAGCATTTGAAAAAAAATTAGATTTACTAAATAAAAGCGATGAAAGTTTAGATAGTTTTAACGATGAAGAAAAAAAAGTTTTAAATGTAGCTGGTTTGCTGAGTCAAAAACCAAAAATAATAGTTTGTAATGTTGATGAAACAAGTCTTGATAATGGAAATAAATACACAGAAGCAGTTAAACAAAAATACTCTAACGAAAAAATAGTAATTATTTGTGCTGATATCGAAGATCAGATTATGGGTCTTGATAAAGAAGAAAGAGAAAATTTCATGAAAGAAATAGGATTAAATAAAACTGGATTAAATAAACTTATTCGAGAAGGTTATGACCTCTTAAACTTAGACACTTATTTTACCTCTGGTCCTGAAGAAAGCAGAGCATGGACTGTAAAAAAAAACACCTTGGCTCCAAAAGCTGCTGCCGTTATTCATACTGACTTTGAAAAAAATTTTATTAGAGCTGAAGCAGTATCAAGCGAAGACTTTATTAAATTTGGTAGTTTTGAAAAGTGTAAAGAAAATGGAAAACTAAGAATTGAAGGAAAAGAATATTTAGTAAAAGATGGTGATGTCTTATTTTTCCGAGTTAACCCCTAGCCATATTTTTTTCATACTAAAATAAACTAAAGTTGCTAATAAAATTAAATATATCAAAACTTTTGTACCAGTTCTGTGTCGAGCCTCTAAATGAGGTTCGGCTGTCCACATAAGGAATGTTGTAACATCTTTAGATAATTGTTCTAAACTCGCTTCGGTTCCATCTGTATATTCAACACGACCATCTGATAATGGAGCTGGCATTTTAATCTTATTGCCTTCCATATACTCATTATAGTAAACACCATCTTCAATCACAAAATCAGCTGGCTTTTCTTTATATCCCATCATTAGAGAATAAATATAATCAGCTCCACCAGCTCTTGCTTTAGCAATAACTGATAAATCTGGTGGATAAGCACCTCCATTAGAAGCCATTGCAGCATTTACATTTGGGTAAGGACTTTTAAATTTGTCTGAAGGTCTGCCAGGTCGCGTAAACATTTCTCCCTCTGCATTAGGCCCATCAGTAATTTCATAACTAGCAGCCAAGGCTTTTACTTCTTCTTCTGAAAATTCTGGACCACCCTCTTCTCCTAAATTTCTAAAACTCATGTATTTCATTGAGTGGCAAGATGCGCAAACTTCTTTATAAACTTGATAGCCTCTTTGTAAAGAAGCTCTATCAAATTTTCCAAATATACCTTTGAAACTCCAATCAGTTTTTAACAAATGATCATTACCTCCAGCTGCCTTAACTTCTGCTGAAATAGCAAAAGCAAATAGCAAAATGAAGATTTTAAATAAATTTTTATTTATCATTAAATTCTTTGTCTGATTTTGCCATTGCTGAGCTCATGCCGCCTGTTAACACTGGCTCAGAAATACTTAACGGTATTGGATCTGTTTTTTCAAAGAAGCCTAATACAGGTAATATAATTATAAAATGTAAGAAATAATAAGTCGTAGCTATTCTTGCTAAAAATAAATAAACCCCTTCAGCTGGCATAGCGCCCAAGTAACCTAAGGCTAAAACATCAATTACTAAAATCCAAAAAAATTGTCTATACATTGGTCTAAAGATAGCTGATCTTACTTTGCTAGTATCAAGCCAAGGCAAAATAACTAATACAAACAGAGCTCCAAACATAAGTAAAACTCCACCTAGTTTATCCGGCACTGATCTTAATATTGCGTAGAAAGGTAGTAGATACCATTCTGGAACTATATGAGCAGGAGTAACTAATGGATTTGCTTGAATATAATTATCTGAATGTCCTAGTACATTAGGTGAAAAAAATACAAAACCAGAAAAAATAATCATAAACATGAGTAAAGCAAAAATATCTTTTACCGTAATGTAAGGATGAAAAGGCACTGTATCTTTAGAAGGTTTTTTTATGTCTATTCCAACTGGATTATTATTTCCTGGAACATGCAACGCCCAAATATGTAGAACTACTAATCCTAAAATTAAAAATGGAATTAAATAGTGAAGACTAAAAAACCTATTTAATGTCGGATTGTCAACTGAGAAACCTCCCCACAACCACGTAACAATACTTTCGCCAACCAATGGGATAGCACTAAATAAATTAGTGATAACAGTTGCTCCCCAAAAACTCATTTGTCCCCATGGAAGCACATAACCCATGAACGCAGCTGCCATCATCAAAATATAAATTATCATTCCAATTATCCAAATTAATTCTCTTGGAGCTTTATATGATCCATAAAAAAGAGCTCTGAAAATATGAATGTAAACTGCTAAGAAAAACATTGAAGCACCATTGCTATGAATATATCTGATTAACCATCCGTAATTTACATCACGCATAATTTTCTCAACGCTTTCAAAAGCAAGATCAACATGCGCCACATAATGCATTGCTAAAACTATTCCAGTTACGATTTGAGTAATAAGACAAAAAGTTAAAATTCCACCAAATGTCCACCAGTAATTTAAATTTTTTGGTGTTGGGTATTCTCTTAAATGTGCACCTAAAGATAAAAGTGGAAGTCTATCATTAAACCACTTTCCTGCTTTAGATTCTGGGACATAGTTATGATCGCTCATGATAATTATCCAATTTTAATTGTGTTGCTATTTACGAATTCATACTGTGGTACTTCTAAATTTGTTGGTGCTGGTCCTTTTCGTATTCTGCCTGAACCATCATAATGAGAACCATGGCATGGGCAGAACCAACCTTTGTAATCTCCTTTGCCTGAAAGTGGTACACATCCTAAATGAGTACAAACACCTAAAGTTACCAACCATTCAGGATTTTTAACTCTATCTTCGTCTTTCTGAGGATCTTTTAAATCTTTTAAATCAACTGCTCTTGCTTCTTCAACTTCTTCAGGAGTTCTTCTTTTAATAAATACAGGTTTACCTCTCCATAAAACTGTGATCGTTTTTCCTGGTTCAACTGAACTAATATCGACTTCTGTTGTTGCAAGTGCTTTTACAGATTGATCGGGATTCATTTGATGAACTAATGGCCAAATTGTTGCTCCCAATCCAACTGCGCCTACTGTGTAACTTGCGGTAAATAAAAAATCTCGTCTATTTTTTTTATCTTCTTGCTTGCTCATAAATCTATATTTATTATTAAAGATATTTAATTAAAACTAATTCTGTAGCTTTTCTAGGGTCAGAATGACACATAAAATAAGCGTTTGATGATAAATATTGCTTTATATAAGCCAGATATACCTCAAAATACCGCAGCAATAGTAAGATTATCAGCCTGTCTTAACCTAAAATTACATATAATTGAACCTTGTGGCTTTAATTTAGACGACTCAAGATTTAAAAGAGTTGCTATGGACTATGCAGAACTTAGTCCTATAACAAGATATCCTGATTATAATAATTTTTTAAAAAAAAATTCAAAATCAAGAATAATTTTAATGACAACAAAAGCACAAAATTTTTATCATGATTACAAATTTAAAAAGAATGATTTTATATTATTTGGAAGAGAAAGTGCTGGTGTACCTCAAGAAGTTCATGACACTGTTACAGAACGTTTAAAAATACCCTTAAGCAATAGTGCTAGGTCTTTTAACGTAGCTATGACGGTATCAATAGTAGCTTCAGAGGCATTAAGACAAAATAACTTTTTTAAATGAAAAACATTATTAAAATAAAACAAAAATTAGCAAACGATTGGTTTAAATTACTTCAAGATAAAATTGTTGAAGAATTTCAGTCATTAGAAAATCAATTTAGTAAAAATAAAAAACATCACTTTACAAAAAGAGAATGGAAAAAAATAAAAAAAAATGAAGGTGGGGGCACCTCTTATCTGTTAAGTGGAGGAAGCTTGTTTGACAAAGTAGGAGTTAACCGCTCAGCTGTATCTGGAGTGTTTGCAAAAGCATTTCGTTCTAAAATTCTTGGAGCTGAAAGAAATGGTAAGTATTGGGCAGCTGGAGTTTCTGTAGTTGCTCATATGAAAAATCCTAAAATCCCTGCGGTACATTTTAATACAAGATTTATTACAACTTCGAAGGAATGGTTTGGTGGAGGTATAGATGCAACACCAACATTCAAAGATGAAAACGAAAGAAAAAAAATACATCAAAAACTTAGAGAAATCTGTGAAGACAATGGAAAAGATTACAATAAATATAAAAAATGGTGTGATGAATATTTTTACTTACCTCATCGAAATGAGCCAAGAGGAATTGGTGGAATTTTTTTTGATTATGAAACAAAAGATTGGGAAAAAAATTTTAAATTTATTCAAGACTTAGGATTAGGTTTTATAGATTTAACAAAAAAAATGATTTTAAATAAAAAGAAATTAAAATGGACTAAAACAGATAAAGAAAAACAATTATACAAAAGAGGAAGATATGTTGAATTTAATCTTTTGTATGATAGAGGTACAAAGTTTGGATTAAACTCGGGTGGTAACACAGAGTCAATTTTAATGTCTCTACCTCCTGAGGCAAAATGGAAATAAATGGATAAAGAACCAATTACAGTTCAGGGTTTAGAAAAGTTAAAGTTAGAACTAGACGAGCTAAAAAATGTAAAAAGACCTCAAATAGTTGCTGCTATAGCAGAAGCTCGTTCGCACGGAGATTTAAAAGAAAACGCTGAATATCATGCGGCGAAAGAACAACAAGCTCAAATGGAAAGTCGAGTTATAGAAATTAATGACATTATAGCTAGAGCAAATGTAATTGATGTAACTAAAGTAGAAAATAATGGAAATATAATTTTTGGATCAACGGTTACAGTTAAAGATTTAGAAAACAATAAAGAAAAAACATATAAAATTGTTGGAAAAGACGAAGCAGATATTTCTAAAAATCTTATTTATTTTAAATCACCAATTGGTAAATCACTTATTGGAAAGAGTTTGGGTGAAATGGTTGCTGTAGAAACCCCTTCTGGTGAAAAAACTTTTGAAATATTAAATATTCAATACGTCTAATTTTTTTATTTTATCTACTATTACAGAAGCTTCTTGGTCGTTTAAATTAAAGTCTTTTTCTATCCATTCTTTCTCTAATTCAGCTAAAGCATAACCAATTTTTTTGCCATCAATAATTCCTTTTTTCATTAAGATATCTCCATTAAATGGAAAATCAGGAATATTTACAGACTCAACAAGATCTAAATTTTTATCTAATGCTTTTTTAGAAAAATTCTTTTCGCTATAATAAATAAAATATAATAGGCCTCTAAAATTATCTTTTCCAATTTGATATATATTTTTTTTAAGATCTTTTTTTAAAAAATTTTTATTTTCTTTAAATAATTTATAATTTTTTGAAAAGAAATTTAATTTATTCTTTAATTTATTAGAAGTTTTATATTTATGACAAAAATATTCATGGTTATCATCATCGCCAACTAGTAAAATAGAGAAAACAAATTCTGGATTTCTTGATAAATTTTTATCTACTAGATTTTTAAACTTTTCTAATCTCTCTAAATATTTAAACTCAGGAAAAATTAATTGAAAAATATTTCTTAGCTCTACGTTTTTTTTTAATATGCTTAAATCATGATCTAAAAATATTTTATAAAGTTCATTTAAAATCCTTTCTTTAGATAAATGCTTAATGCCATTTAAATTAAGTTTGATAGCTTTTAAAATATTAAGATCTGATGCAAGATTATTATACTTTAATGAAAATCTTATAAATCTTATAATTCTTAAATAATCTTCCTCAATTCTTTTAAGTGGGTCTCCTATAAATTTTATTCTTTTATTTTGTAAATCCTCAACTCCATTTTGAGGATCAAAGATTTTCCCTTTCTTGTCCATATAGATAGCGTTTATTGAAAAATCTCTTCTTTCTGAATCTTTTTGCCAATCATCAGTAAATTCTACTTCGGCATGTCTTCCGTCTGTTTCTATATCTTTTCTTAATGTTGTTAGTTCAAACTTTTGGTCATTATAAATTAATGTGATTGAACCATGCTCTAAACCAGTTTCAATAATCTTAAAATTTGTATCTTTAAACTTGTCTTTTAATTGTTCTGGCGAAAAAACAGTTGCAATGTCTATATCATCAATAAATTCATCATCTAAAAATTTCCTAACGCAACCTCCTACAAACATTGCAACTTTGGAATTTTTGTCTGTATTTTTTTCTAGAATATTAAATAAAGTTTTTATTTCTTTAGACTTATAAAAAGGAAAAAAATATTTTTTTAATTTTGATATTAAGCTTATGTTTTTTGATAATTGTTCCATTTTATGGCTGGGGCTCTAGGATTCGAACCTAGGATGGCGGTATCAAAAACCGCTGCCTTACCGCTTGGCTAAGCCCCAATTAATTCCCGAATTATCTATCTTATTTAGCATAGTCTTGCAAAGATCTAAATGAAAAATAATTTTTACTGATTTGTTCTTTTGGCTTTTTTTGTATCAATATAGTCACGGGCAATCTTACGTATATATGAAAAAGCATAACCCATGAAACATACAATTAAGATACATGACAAAGAATAAAGTAATGGAGAATTTATAGATTGGTTTTTAATAAATAAATTTATAGAATTATTTGCCGCTGGATTAGTACTTATAGAACTTAAGTTTGCGACTTTATCAAAAATATCAAAAACGAAAGTTTCTACACCAATTAAAATACCTACAACTATTAATAAAATAGCTAATAAAGTTTTATATTCCGATGCATTTAAATTTTCTGAAATCTTTATGCCTATGTGTAATCCAAAAAGTGATCCTAATAATAAAATAGTAACTAAAGTAATATCAATTGAACCAAATTCTAAAGCATGGCCTGCCACAACAAAAATAGTAATAAATACCGTAACAAATAAAGATGTTCCAGGAACTAATCTTGTTGGCATTGAAAAAATATAAATTAGAGCAGGCACCATTAAAAATGCTCCCCCAATACCTAAGATAGCAGCAATAACTCCAACTAAAAAACCTAAAATCATCGGAGCTAGTGCACTTATATATAATTTTGATTTTTTAAACCGCATTCTAAATGGAAGTCCATGTATCCAAAAATGAAAATGAATTTTTTTAAAAACGACTATATTTTTTTTAATATTGTTTATCTCTTTAATGCCTTGAACAAAAATTAAAGTACCTAAAATTGTAAGCAAATACATATACGTTAATGCAATTACTTCATTAAGATTTCCAACTTCTTTCAAAAGTTTAAACAAAAACAATCCCAATATCGTTCCAAAAAGCCCTCCAATTACAATAAAAAAACCCATTTTGTAATCCATTGTTTTTTTATACCAATGAGTTACAGCGCCAGACACAGAAATACCCAAAATACTATTGGCAACATTAGGAACTGCAAAACTGGCGGGTATACCTAAAAAAATTAATATTGGTGTTAAAAAAAAGCCTCCACCAATTCCAAACAAGCCGCACAAAACCCCTACGATTAAACTTAAAAATAATAATGTATATAAACTTAATTCGAAATTAATTATTGGAAGAAATATTTCCATTATAAAACCTTAGATAAATTAATAACCATAATTAAATAGATTTAGCAAAAAAACAATAATCTTTTCCATATTTTTTCCTAATTGAGTGTAAAGCAATTTGAGCTGATTTTGAGTTTAAAAACAAACCAAAACATGCACTGCCAGAGCCAGTCATTCTAGCAAATAAACAATTTTTTTGGGTGCTGATTAATTTTATTAAATTATCTATCTTTTTATATTTTTTTCTAACAATATTTTCTAAATCATTAGAATTTGTAAAAATAATATCTAAAAAGTTCTTAGATTTAATTTTTGAAAATATACTATTAGAAATAGGTGTGTTGTATTTTTTAACACTTGCATAGATTTGCTTTGTTGAACATTTAATTTTTGGGAAAACTATAGCAAAATATAATTTTGTTTTTTCTTTAATACTTTCAACCTTGTTCAATGATTTTAATACAGACTTCTTAAATAAAAAAAGACTAAAATCTGAACCTATTTTATTTTCAAAAAGTTTAATTAATTTTTTATTAAATTTTTTTTTTATAAAATGTTTTGCTATAAAATAGGCATTACTTGTACCACCCCCAAGACCTGCAAAAACAGGAATATTTTTATAAATATTTATTTCAAAATGATCTTGCTTCTTAATAAATTTATAGTCTCTTAAAATCTGCAGAGTTTTAGTTACTGAGTTATTAGTTTTACTTATATCTCTTTTAAAATTTCCTAAGAAATTAATTTGATCCTTATTATTATTTATTTTTTTAATTTCAATTTGATCATGTAAACTAGTTAAAACACTTATGGTTTGAATATTATGAAGACCTTTTTTGTTTTTAGATAAGACTTTTAAGAATAAATTAACTTTTGAATACGATTTAATCACTTATAGTTTTAACCCATTAACTAATTTATCTTTAATGCTATTTTTTAATTTCTCGTCTGTTTTTTCTAATTTCAAAACATAGTTCCAGTAATATCTTGCTTGTAAACTTTGGTTGTTCATCCATAATGAATCTGCATAATGATCATTCACTACTGGATCGGATGCCATACGTTGTATAGCTAATTCTAAATAACTCTTTGCTTCTTTATATCTCTTTAATTTAAACAAAGCCCAACCTAATGAATCAATAATATAACCGTCATTTGGTTTTAAGCTATTAGCTTTTCTAAGCATGTCTAAGGACTTTTCTATATTCATCCCTTTTTCAATCCATGAATAAGCAAGATAATTTATTACGTATGCATCATTTGGAGACGCCTTAAGTGAATTTAATAAATCAATTTCAGCTTTATCCCATTGATTAGTTCTCTCATAAGCTACACCTCTTCCATCTAAAACTTGAGCATATAGATTGTGATTTTTGTCAATTACTTTTAAAATTTCAGAATAAAATTTAATTGAGTCTTCATACTGTTCATTGTTCTTTAAAAATTCAGCGTATTCAAAAACTTGATACTCGTTAGGATTTTTTAATTTTTCATATGAGTTTTTTAAATGTTTGATGGCTTCTTCTTTTTGATCCTGCCTAATTAAAATAGATGCTATTTGTTTATCTGCATGCCACCTATAAATCGCCCCTTGTTTCAAAATATCTAAATAAATATTTTTTGAAGTTTCAAATTCACTTATGTTGTAAAAATTTTCTGCATATAAAGTTTTAAAAGAACCAAATTCTGGATTGAGATACGAAGCAATATTCAAATAAAAATTTGATGCAGCAAAATTATCTTGGGATGCTAGCGCGTTAGCAACAACATAAAGCATTTCTGCAATTACATGTACCGAATTTTTACAATCAAATTGATTGCTTATTTTATTTGACTCAGAAAGATCAATTTTTAATTGATTCAAAATTAAATTCTTTGGATAAGCACTTAGAGCTAAATCCAATATTTTTAATGCCTCAGAATTATTTTGAGTATTTAAATAGTTGATATAAAAAAAATAATACCTCGAAAAATCAATTGTAGGGTTAGAAGTCAGTAAACTAAACTCATTTGATGTTTTAGTAGAATCAAAATAACAATGAACAAATGCACTTTGTATTTTTTTTATGTTTTCAAAATTTTGAGGAATATTATTAAGTAGTTTTAAACCTAATTCTAAATCGTTTACTTTTTTTATGTTAATCCAAGTGTTTAAAGTAGAAGACACTAGATTTTGTAAAGTACCAGGCTGACTTTTGTTTGTTAATTTTTCTAAATAATATAAAGACTTATTTAAATCATTTGCCTTTAAGTAATAAATAACTGTTATTAAATTACTTTCAAAATTATCTATTTTTTCATCCTCTAATTTTTTTGAGAAATTAAATGCGTCTTTAAATTTATTTAAAGTAATTAGCGAGTACTGATAATATTGTGAGTAAACATAATGACTTTCCTCCAAATCTTTTAAATTTTTTAAATAATCATAAGACTCTTGATATTTGTTATCGTTGATAGCAACTATTCCTGAAAAATAATTTGTTATATTATCAGCATCAGTCCATTTATCGCTCTCTTTAGAGCTTAATAAATTAAAGTTGTTAAAAAAAAGAATAAGAAAAATAATTAGCTTGAATTGCTTTTTTAAGTTTTTCATAATTGAAAAATGATTAAAAAAACTAATACCAAATTAGTTAAGCTAATTAAATATTATAGTCTTATTAATCATAATCTTGTCTATGAAAACGAAGCTATAAATCGATATAAAAGCCTTAATAATATTGCTATTAAAGGCTCTAAGGGTAAAGAGCTCGAAGCGCTTAAACATTCAATCTTAAATATAAAGAATTGTGAACTCAGAAACAGCTCTACAAACATTGTTTTTTCTGATGGAAATCCTGATTCCAAGATAATGATTATCGGCGAAGGACCTGGTGCAAACGAAGATCTTGAAGCCGTACCTTTTATTGGCAAAGCAGGAGAACTATTAGATAAAATGTTAGAAGCAATTAATCTAAATAGAGAAAATGTTTATATAACCAATGTAGTGAATTTTAGACCCCCTGAAAATAGAAGCCCAACGGAAGAAGAAATAAAAAGGTATCTACCCTACCTAACTAAGCACATAGAAATTATAAATCCCAAAATTTTAATCCTTCTAGGATCAACGGCTCAAAATGCAATTTTAGGAAGTGAAGATGTTATCTCAAAAGTTAGAGGTCAATGGTTTGAAAAATCAATTGGTAAATGTAAAACTTCTATAATTGTTTCTTTTCATCCTGCGTATTTAATAAGACAACCAGATCAAAAAAAATTGTCTTGGATTGATCTTAAAATGATAAGAAAAAAAATTATAGATCTTAAAATTTAAATTGAAAAATAGCTCTATTATTGCTGGTGTTGATGAAGTTGGCAGAGGTTGCCTTGCTGGACCTGTTGTTTCTGCAGCAGTTATTTTAAATAATGATATTGACCTAAAACCAATAAAAGACTCCAAAAAAATAAGCTTCAACCAAAGAATAGAAGTAGCATCTTATATAAAAGATAACTCTTATTACGCTATTGGTGAGGCATCTGTGGAAGAAATATTTTCACTCAACATTTTACAAGCATCCTTATTGGCAATGAAAAGAGCAATTAATAATTTATCCAAAAAACCAGAACAAATATTTATAGACGGTCCATTTGCACCTAAAGGATTAGAAAATTGTAAAACTTTTATAAAAGGAGATGAAAAAATAAAATGTATTAGTGCTGCATCAATTGTAGCAAAGGTTCATAGAGATTTATTAATGATTAAGCTTTCAGAAAAATTTAAAAATTATTCATGGGAAAAAAATTTTGGCTATGGAACAAAAGCTCATCTTGAAGGATTAAAAAAACATGGAATTACAAACCATCACAGAAAAAGCTTCAAGCCGATACACAACATCTTGTTAAAAAAATAATCTTACCTACTAAAACTCTTAATTTTACGTGAAAACATTTGACGTAGGATTCAATTTCAAGTTGAATAAAAAAATGTCAAATACTTTTAACAACATCATTAATGGAAATTCTTTAGAAGAGTTAAAAAAAATTCCTGACAAAAGTTTCGATCTTATTTTTGCAGACCCTCCTTACAATATGCAAATCGGAGAAAAACTAAAAAGACCTGATGATAGTAAAGTTAATGGAGTAAATGACAAATGGGATCAATTTGCTAGCTTCGAAGATTACGATAATTTTAGTAAAGCCTGGTTAACTGAATGCAAAAGAGTACTTAAAGACAATGGGTCTATTTGGGTAATTGGATCCTACCATAATATTTTTAGATTAGGCTTTCATTTACAAAATCTAGATTATTGGATTTTAAACGACATCATTTGGAGAAAAAATAATCCTATGCCTAATTTCAAAGGCACAAGATTTACTAATGCTCATGAAACTTTAATTTGGGCCTCAAAAAGCAAAAAATCAAAATACACATTTAACTATCAATCTTTGAAATGTTTTAATGACGATTTACAAATGAGATCTGATTGGCTTTTACCAATTTGTAATGGAAAAGAGCGTTTAAAGAAAAATGGACATAAAGTTCATTCAACTCAAAAACCAGAAGCTCTTTTATATAGAATAATTTTAGCTACAACAAAGAATGGTGATTGTGTTTTTGACCCTTTTTTAGGAACAGGTACAACTGCAGCTGTAGCAAAAAAATTAGGAAGAAAATATTATGGAATTGAAAAAGACAAAAAATACTATTCAGCAGCAAAGAAAAGAATAGAAGAAATCAAACCATTTAAAGATGAATACTTAGATACTATTCAAAACAACAAATCAAAACCACGAATTCCTTTTGGCTCATTAATAGAGATGGGAATTCTAGAGCCAGGCATGACAATCTTTGATCCCAAAAAAAAATACAATGCTAGAATAATGGCTGATGGCAGCATCAAATGTAAAGAGAATGAAGGATCAATTCACAAAGTTGCAGCTAAAATTTTAGGTGCTGAAAGTTGTAATGGATGGACATATTGGCATTACAACTTAGAGGGTTCAATGAGGCCAATTGATGAGTTAAGACAAAAATTATTTTCTAAAAACCCTGCCTAAATAACTGTCTACAAATTTTGAGTTTTTAATTAATCTTTTTAAAATTAAATTTCTAAAATAAACAAATAACGTATTGCTAAAATGAAAAGCAAAGTAATTAAAATTTGATCTACTATTAATTAATTTAGTTCTTTCAGTCCTTTGATTAAAATATTCCTCTGACTTATTTTTATTAGTGTTATTTAATATTTCAAACAACTCTTTGGCGGCCTCTATTGATTGAGCTGCACCTTGAGCCATACTTGGTAAAAAAGTGTAAAAAGCATCACCCAAATAAAAAACGTTGTTAATTTTAGGTAACACTGGGTTTTTTGAAGAATATAAAGACCAATGTTTTAAATCATCATTAATATATTCATCAAACTCTGAACTTAAATTAAAAGTTTTCTTAATAAAACTTTTAGCAAATGAAATATCTTCTAATTTTTTTGATAAGGCTGTATTGCACCTTGAGATCATAACTACATTGCATGTTTTTTGATTAATTGGATAAATAACCAAATGAGCATTTGGTTTCATAGATATATTAATATTATTACTATCAAATATCTTAACTTTGTCTTTAGGTATTGTAATTCTAAATGCTTTAGATCCAATATAACTAGGTGAATAATCTTTTCCTTCTATTAAAGATTTAGTTTTTGAAAATACACCATCTGATACAACTAAATAATCTACTTCGTCCTCTATTCCATCTGTAAATCTAATTTTTATTTTGTCATTAATTGTTTCAATTTTTTCTAATGATTTATTAAATCTAAAAATATTAGAAAATAGTTTATCTTTTAAAAATTTTAATAGAGCTGATCTTTTTAAGGTCGTATATTTTTCACTATCAATGTTAAATTGCGTTAAATCTAAACCACAAATTTTTTTATCATTAGAATAAAATTCTAACCTTTGTGGATTGAATATTTCTGTTTGACTTATTTTTTCAAAGCCAATTTCATTCAAAATTGATACGCTATTTACTGCTAACTGAACTCCAAAGCCCTCATCAAGCCTTAAAGTTTCTTCTCTTTCGTAAATCATTAATTCAAAGTTTGGATCTTTGCCTAAAAGATTTGCTAAAGTTAATCCTCCAACACCAGCGCCAATGATTGCTATCTTTTTTTTCATTAGTTTAAATTAGAAATTTGTTTAAATATTTTTTTAGTAAAAGATGGAATAAATTCATAATTCTTTCTTAACGAAAACCATTTACAATCAGATGGATTTTTAAGAGTGAACTTATAGTATAAATTTATATTAAGCTTCTTATTAGAAATATGATTATTAAATTTAGAATGATATTTCCAGCTTTTAAGTTTTTGTTTATGAGTTGCTAATTGCATAGGTGGTAAATAAAAATCATTTAAAAAACCTAATTTATTTTTTTTTGTTAAAGCGATCTGTTTTTTGTTTTTATTAATGTAACAAAACAAATTATATTTTTTTACAATATTTTTCTCTAACTTTGTTTTAATAAATTTTTTTTTAGTTTTAAAATATTTACATTCACTTTTTAATAAACAATCACTACAATTTGGCTCCTGGGGTTTGCAAACTAGAGCACCAAATTCCATTAAAGCTTCGGCAAATGCTGAATTTCTATTAGTTTTAAATAAATTATATCTATTTTTTTCAATTAACTTTTTAAAATTTATAGTTTTTTCATTTTTATTTAGAATTCTTGAAAAAACTCTTTTGACATTCCCATCTAAAGCAATAGCTGGCTTATTGTGTATCAAAGCTAACAATATATTAGCTGTATAATCTCCAATCCCTGGAAATTTAACTAATTCATCATAATCTTTTGGAAGAATGCTTTTATATTTTTTAACTAATATTTTGCTAGTTTCTAAAAGATTTCTTGCTCTTCGATAATAACCTAACCCTTCCCAGAGTTTCAGAATTTTTTTCTTATTAGTTTTTGCAAGTTTTTTTAATGAAGGAATTTGTGTTGTAAATTTTTTAAAATAAGGCAGCACTGTTTTAACTTGGGTCTGCTGAAGCATAAACTCACTTAAAATTCTGTAATAAAGTGCATTTTTTGATTTGTTACTAACACGCCAGGGTAATGATCTGTGGTTATTATCGTACCAAGCTAGAATTTTTTTTGATAAATTATTAGGTAGATGCATGACAAAAAAGATAATAATAAAAGCACTACTTTCATACAAGGTTTAAGACCTTTTGCTAAATCTTTACCTACAGGACTAAAAAAACTTTTAAGAAAAGGTGGATATAATTTTTCAAACATCGTTGATAACTGGGTCAAAATGGTTGGAAAAGATATCTCTGATGCTTGCTATCCAAACACTGTTAAAATGAGCAAAGAAATGAGCAACGGAACACTTATACTAAACGTGATTCATGGAAATGAGCTTCAGATTGAATATAGCAAACAAGAAATAATAGATAAAATTAACAGTTTTTTTGGATTCAATTGTATCAAAGAAATTAAACTAAAAATTGTAAGCGAAAAAAAACAGTTTAATCACCCAAAACCAACCATAACAGATAAAAAAAATTATAATAATAAACTAGAAAATGTTAATAACGAAGGGTTGAGGAAATCACTAAACAAACTTATTGAAGCATATAATGCCAAAAATAATTAAAAATTTACTATTAATAATAGCTCTATTTTTTTTAACAAATTGTGATCAACAAAATGTAAAGAGCAACAATGCTAATGGTATTATAGTTGTTAAGGTGTTTTCTTCCTTAACTTGCCCTCATTGTGCTGATTTTTTTGAAAAAAATTACGATCAATTAGAAAAAGATTTTATAAGTAGCGGTAAAGTAAAATTTGAACATCATAGTTTTCCATTAGATTTAGCAGCACTTAATGCAGAGAAAATTTTATTATGTAAAGATGGTAATATTGATTATAAATTTTTAAGCGAAATATTTAAAAGACAAAATAAATGGGCTGTTGGCTCTGATATCATCGCAATAAATAAATTAATTAAATCGATTGGAAAAGAATTTGGTCTTCAAGATGATCAAATGGATAAATGCTTAGCTGACAAAAATCTTGAAGAAAAGATTTTAACTGATCGAATAAATGCTCAAAATAATTATGGTGTTAAATCAACTCCTACTATTTTTATTAATGAGCAGAAATATGAAAAGTCTAGAGACTATAAAAACTTTAAAAAAGCAATTGAAAAACTTTTATAATGAAATTTAAAAAATTAGAAATTACAGGTTTCAAATCTTTTTTCGATAAAACAAATTTTTTTATAGAAGATGGACTAACTGGTATTGTTGGGCCAAACGGTTGCGGTAAATCAAATATAGTTGAGTCTCTTAGATGGTGTATGGGAGAAACTTCTGCCAAAAGTATGAGAGGTTCTGGAATGGAAGATGTCATATTCGCTGGAACATCAAACCGGCCTTCTAAAAATATTGCAGAAGTAACTATTCAAGTAGAAAACCCAGATAAAGATGGACCACTACAATATAATGAATTGGAAGAAATTTTAGTCACAAGAAGAATTGAAAGAGAAAAAGGTTCTAAATATTTTATAAACCAAAAAGAAGTTAGAGCTAGAGATGCTCAAACTTTTTTTGCTGATTTATCAACTGGAGCTCATTCTCCATCCTTGATTAGCCAAGGAAGAATTGGAGCTCTTGTGACTTCTAAGCCAGCAGATAGAAGATCTGTTTTAGAGGAGGCTGCAGGAATTTCTGGAATACATGCTAGAAGAGAAGAAGCAGAGTCTAGATTAGAAGCGGCGGAAGCTAATTTGAAACGAGCTGACGAATTAAAAAGACAACAAGAAAAACAATTAGATAATTTAAGAAAACAAGCAGAAGAAGCAACAAAATATAAAGAAATATCTAAAGAAATTAAAAGCATTGAAGCTGGACTTTATTATTTAAAATTAACTGAAATCGAAAAAGACAGATTGTCTCTAGTTGAAAAATTAAGTGAACAAGATGATGAGTTAAGTGCTGTAAAAATTGATTTAAGCCATAACAATCAATTACTTGAAGAAGAAAACAAAAGATTAGCTCCTCTTAGAGATAAAAGAATGGAAAATCAGGCTACTCTTCAAAAACTTAACCTAGAAATGAGCAGTTTAGATGAAGAAGAAAATAGAATTAAAAGCCTTCAAGTAAAACTTCAAAAGTCTTTAGAAACTTTAGACTCGGACTTAAGCCGAGAAAAAAGTATTGCACTGGACGCTTCCTTAAATGAAAAAAGAATTTTAGAAGAAAAAAATGAATTATTAAAAACAGAAAACGAACTTTCTGATAAAGAAAAAATATCTGAAAAAGACTTAGATGAATCAAAAAATAATCTGCAAAAATTACAGGCTGAATTAGATGAGATAATAGCCGAGATAGAGACTTATATTGACTCTGATAAAAAGCTTACAAGAGAACTTTTTGAAAGACTAAAAAGAACAGTTAATTTAATTACAGCTTCACAAGAAAAATATGCCTCGAATTATGGAAAAAATGAAACTATAAAAAGTGACTCTATTAAGCGAAGAGAAAGAATAAAAAATATTGATGTTGAACTAGAAAATTGGAAAAATCTTAAAACAAATTCTGACAAAATGATCAACGAGTTAAGTCAGAGAAAAGAAAAAATTAAGATTGAGATTGAGGACAATCAGAAAAACCCTGAAAAAATTGCTACAACAAAAGGTCAAAATATTCAAAACATTGAGAATACAAAGAAAAGAGCTGAGGAATTAAATGAAGAATTAATTAAAGCTGAAAAAAAATATAATTTAATTAATGAGAATTTAAAAGAAATCCAAGAAAAATTTAGTACAGTTAGAGAGAGTAAAGCTAGAAGCGAAGCTACAATTGAAGGTATAGAAAAAAGAAAAAAAGATTTAATTTATTCAATTAAAAGCGATTTAAAATTAGAAAATGAAAATGATTTATTATCTATTTCAAATTTAAATAATTTAAGTTCTGATAATTACCCATCTCTTGAAAAACAAGAAATAAATTTAGATAAAGTAAAAAAACAAAGAGATGCACTTGGTTCGGTAAATTTAAGAGCTGATGAAGAAACAAAAAAATATCAAGATGAAATTAAAAAAATGGAAGATGACCGGGCAGATCTTTACTCAGCTATTGTAAAATTAAAAACATCAATTGATGAACTTAATCAAAAAGGAAGAGAGAAATTGCTTGATGCTTTCACTAAAGTTAATAGAAAATTTAATGAGGTCTATACAAAATTATTTAATGGAGGTAGTGCTAAACTTGAGTTAGTTGACTCTGATGATCCTTTGGAAGCTGGTCTGGAAATGTTAGTTTCTCCTCCAGGAAAAAGACTTCAATCAATTACACTACTTTCTGGTGGTGAGCAGGCACTTACTGCATTATCATTAATTTTTGCTGTATTCTTAGTTAACCCCTCACCTATTTGTGTGTTAGACGAAGTTGATGCGCCATTGGATGATGCGAACGTAACAAGATTCTGTGCGTTGTTGGAAGAACTTACAAAGATTACTCAAACAAGATTTATTATCATCACTCACCACGCACTTACTATGTCACGTATGCATAGACTTTATGGAGTTACGATGCCTGAAAAAGGAGTTAGTCAACTAGTAGCGGTTGATCTAGATAAAGCCGAAGAATTAGTAGCCTAATTGTCTCATGGGAGATTTTAACGATTTTAAAACTCGCCTAAAAATTGCAAAAGAAAAAATAACCAATTTAGATAATAAAAATAATACTGAAAATTCATCTTTTTTAGGAAATGCTTTTAAGTTGGGCACAGAGCTTGTATCGGCTGTTTTAGTTGGGACAATTATTGGGTTTATTTTAGATAGTTGGTTTGATACTAAGCCTTGGTTAATAATAATATTCTTTTTTTTAGGCTCTATAGCTGGAATTTTAAACATAATTAAAGCCGCAAAAAGAATGCAACAAAAAGATTAAATATAAGTTATGGCTGGAAATAACCCAATGCATCAATTTGAGGTTCATAAGATTGGACCTGAAATCAAAATTGCTGGTGTAGATCTTTCTTTTACTAATGCTAGCTTATTTATGGTTCTAAGTGCTTTAGCAATTTGTCTTGTTCTTTTTTTAGGCACAAAAGAAAAAAGGCTAATTCCTAATAAAATGCAATTAATTTCAGAGTTGTTTTATAATTTTATTGCAAAAATGATAAGTGATACTGCTGGCTCAAAAGCCAAACCATATTTTCCATTTATATTTAGTTTATTCATGTTTGTTTTGTTCTGTAACATGTTGGGTATGCTGCCCTATTCTTTTACAGTTACGAGCCACATTATTGTAACCCTTTTAATGGCTATTTTTATTTTTATTGCAGTTACAATAATTGGATTCATTAAACATGGTTTTGGTTATTTAAAACTTTTTGTGCCAAGTGGTGTCCCAATGGTATTATTACCGCTAATAACAGTAATTGAAATAATTTCTTATTTAAGTAGACCTGTCAGTTTATCAGTTCGATTATTTGCAAACATGATGGCTGGTCACACAATGTTAAAAGTATTTGGAGGTTTTGTTATAAGTTTAGGAGTTATAGGAGGTTGGTTGCCTCTTAGCTTTTCGGTCGCATTAACTGGCTTGGAAATTCTAGTAGCGTTTTTACAAGCTTATGTTTTTGCAATATTAACCTGCATCTATTTAAATGATGCATTAAATTTACACCATTAACAAAAAAAGGAGGAACAATGGAGTTAGAAGCAGCAAAAATGATTGGAGCGGGTCTCGCTGCAATCGCATTAGCAGGAGCAGGAGTAGGCATCGGATTAATTTTCGGTAACTATTTATCTGGAGCTATGAGAAACCCTTCAGCAGCTCAAAAACAATTTCCTAACTTATTATTAGGATTTGCATTAGCTGAAGCAACTGGTCTGTTTGGATTAGTAGTAGCTTTAATTATCTTATTCGCATTTTAAATTTAATATTTAATTAAGAATGAGATTGTTTCTCCAAATATTCGGAATTTTAATAGCAAGTGAAACCTACTTGTTAGCAGCTGAGGCTGGAATGCCTCAGCTTGATCCGACTTATTGGCCGTCACAAGCTTTTTGGCTAGTCTTAGTTTTCGTACTACTTTATTTAGCTTTATCAAAATTATTCATACCAAAAATTAAAAATAATTTAGATGATAGAGATAATAAAATTAAAGATGATTTAGACGAAGCTCAAAAATTAAAAGAAATTGCAGAAGAAAAATTAAAAGAATATGAAACTTTAATTGAGAATGCGAAAAAGGATGTTCAAAAAATAATATTTGAAAGTAAGTCTAAGTTAAGTAATGACATCCAAAATAAGAAAAAAGCTTTTGATAAAGAAATTGAGACAGAAATTCAAAATACTGAAAAAGAAATAGAGAACTTTAAAAAAGAATCTCTAGCTAGCATAGCTTCAATATCTGAAGAAATAACAGCTAAAATTATAGAAAATATTTCTGGTGAACCCATGAATCAAAGTAGCATTAAAGCGACTATTCAAGAAACCATAAAAAAAAATATAGGTAAACACGCATGACAATAGACGCAGCATTTTGGGTTTCTGTTTCGTTTGTAATTTTTATAGGAGCGTTAATCTATTTCAAAATACCTAGCAAAGTCATTGATACACTTAATGAAACTATCAATAGTATTAAAAATCAAGTTGATAATGCAGAAAAACTTAAAGAAGAGTCAAAAAATATTTTAAGTGATTACGAAAAAAAATTAAGCAATGCTAAAGCAGAGATCAAATCAATGATTGATCAGGCAACAGAAGATGCTGATAAACATGTTTTAAAAACTAATGAGGAATTTCATAACCAAATAGAAAATAGAAAAAAAAATACTGAAGAAAGAATTAAGCAGATGAAAAATCAAGCTATTAAAGACATTAAAAATACTTCAGTAAATATTGCTATTCAATCAGTAGAAGCGCTACTAAAAAACTCTTTAGACAAAAATAAACTAAACAAAGTTTTTGAAAATAGTATTCAAGAAACTAAAACGGCTCTTAAAACAAAATCTTCATAAAAAAAGGGCGGGGTTTTAAAGCCCGCCCTATTTATATTATAAGTAATTAAAATATTAATTTCTTACTTTAGTGTTCTCCATTGCAGCAGCCCAGATGATTAGACCGAATGCGATCTTGTTCAAGAAGTCTGCAGCGTTGTAGATAACGTTCAGCGTGTTTGGATCTGCACCACCAGAAGTTAAATATCCAAAGATATAACCTAATGGGTAAACAGACCAACCAACAGTAACAATAATTCTCATTGCACTAAATGCAGTCTTAAGAGATTTGTTACCGCTTTTTTCTGCTAAAGTTCCAGCTTCACCTGAGAAGATTTCAAACAAGATGTAAATCCATCCTGCCATACCGATTATAAATCCAACCATAGCAGACATATAACCAGCTTCTCCTGCGTATCCACCGATTAACATTACTAATGTTCCTAGTAATAGTTTCCAGAATACTGTGCTTGGTACTTTTCTTACAGCTGACAATACAAAGTAGAACTCTAACATAAGTAAAGGTACTGTAATTAACCAGTCTATATATCTATAAACTGTTGGTGACTGACCAGTTTCAACCCAAATTCCTCTCATGTACATGTAGTGGAAAAAGGCAATACCAGTAACTAGTCCAGCTACCGTAATTGATACTCTCCATGCAGGTGCAACAGAACCTCTCTCTAGAAAGAAGAATGCTGTAGCTGCAAGACAAGCCATTGACACTATCCAAAATGAAATTCCTACGAAATCATTTTGAGCTAGGTTGGCTGTTGCTGCATTAGCAGAAGTGCTTAACCCTATTAGAGCTAAACCTGCTAACACATAAATCATAAGTTTTTTCATCAAAAACTCCCTTGTTGTTATTTATTAATAAATAATTTGAGTTAATCTCAAATTGTTACGGCGAAAGTTACAAAATTTATTATGTAAATGGAACCTTAAAAAAGTCCATTTTTTAGGGATTTTTTTAATTATACAAAATTTAACAACTATAAATTGATTTAATATACGAATCTACTTTGAATGAGAACCATCACAAAATGGTTTGTCATTTGTTTTTTTGCAGTTACACAAAAAAACATCTTTGCTCTCGGTAGCCACAAATTTTACCGGTGTTTTACCAGTATCTTTATGTGAACCATCACAAAAAGGCTGCTTGCTAGAAAATCCGCAACTACACCAGTAATAAGATTTATCTTTTTCGACTGGAACTTTAATTGGAGTGTTTTGAGCGGTAGATATTTTAGTCATAGTCAAATAAACTTTATATAAAACTTAATAATTAAGCAAATTAAAACTTTTTTTAAGGTATGAATAAAAAAATTATAGTTATTGGATCTGGTTTTGGAGGCATTGCTGCTGCTTTAAGGATGCGATCTAAAGGCTATGATGTAACTTTGGTTGAAAAGCATCCTGATCTAGGAGGAAGAGCCAGAGTTTTTAAAAAGGATGGCTTTGTATTTGATGCTGGCCCTACCGTTATTACTGCTCCAAATCTTTTAGAAGAGTTATTTAAATTATTTAATAAAAAAATATCAGATTATGTAAATATTGTTTCACTGCCCCACTGGTACCGATTTGTTTTTGATGACAAAAGTTATTTTGATTACTCTGGTAATGAACAACTTATAAAAAAAGAAATAGAAAAATTTTCACCTGAGGATTTTAAAGGATATCAAGAACTAGTTAAATTTACTGAAAAAATTTTTGAAAAAGGTTTTGAGGATTTGTCAGCAAAACCATTCAATAAAATTTCATTTATGTTAAAACAAGTTCCTTCCTTATTAAAATTAAAAAGCTATCAATCTGTTTATCAACTAGTTTCTAAATATATCTCAAATGAAAAGCTTAGAAGGGTGTTTAGTATGCATCCTTTATTAGTGGGTGGTAATCCTTTCACCACGACTTCAATTTATACTTTAATTTTATTTTTAGAAAAAAAATGGGGTATTCATTATTCGATGGGAGGAACTGGAAGTCTTGTTAAAGCTTTTGAAAAATTGATGTCTGAAGAAAATATCAGAGTAATAAAGAATGCTAATGTTACAGAAATAAAAAATATTAATAATAAAATTACTGAAGTTAAAATAAATAATGAATATTGTCTAAACTCAGATTATGTAATTTGTAATTCTGACCCTCCTAACGTTTATAAAAATCTTATTAAACCAAATCACAAATATGGGTTTTTATTTAATAAAAAAATTAAAAGAATGAACTACTCTATGGGATTATTTGTTTATTATTTTGGTTCTAAAAAAAAATATGAGAATGTTGCTCACCATACAATTTATTTTGGTAAAAGTTATAAAGAACATCTAAATAATATATTTGAAAAAAAAATACTTTCTGAGGACATTAGTTATTATTTACATAGACCAACTGCCACCGACCCTTCTATGGCGCCAGCAGGACAAGACTGCTTCTATGTATTAGTGCCAGTACCTAATAATTTATCTAAAATAGACTGGACAAAAGAAGGTGAAAAATTCAAACAGCTGACTATAGATAAAATGGATCAAACCCTATTACCTGGAATTAAGCATAATTTAGTTAGTGATTTTTATTTAACTCCAGACTACTTCGAAAACGAACTTTCAACTTTGCACGGATCAGGATTTTCTATTCAACCTCAATTTACACAATCTGCTTACTTTAGATTTCATAATAAATCAGAAATTTTTGATAATTTATATTTTGTTGGCGCTGGAACTCATCCTGGTGCAGGAATTCCTGGTGTTATTTCTTCTGCAAAGGTTTTGGATCAATTGCTATGAACAGCAACGAGACATTAATTACAAAACATGCAAAATCCTTTAATTGGGCTGGATATTTTTTACCTAAAAGTACTTTTGATAAATGCTCTATCCTTTATGATTTTTGCAGAACATTAGATGATATTGCTGATAATGACGAAGAATTAGAAACAAAAAAACAAAAATTTTTAAATTTTAAGACTGAATTTAATAATGAAAATTCGTCTAACCCAATCATTTTAAATTTTAATCAATTATTAATTTCAGAAAAAATTTCAAGAATTGTTGTGAATGATTTATTTGATGGAATAGAGTCTGATATAAAAAAAGAAGTTGATTATAAAGATCAACAAAGCCTCACTTTATATTGCTATCGTGTTGCAGGAACAGTCGGACTCATGATGGCAAAAATTTTAAAAGTTCAACAACCTCATGATCTTAGAAGTGCAATTGAACTTGGAATAGCGATGCAACTTACAAATATAGCTCGCGATGTTGTAGAAGATAAAAAAAGAAATAGAATTTATATTGAACAAAATTTTGAGAGCATAGTTAACACCATTAAAAAAGCAGAAATATTTTACAACAATTCATTTAAATCAATTAAATCTATACCATTAAGTTTTAGATTTGCAATTTTAGTTGCTCGAAGGGTTTATAAAAAAATTGGAGATAAAATTCTTTTAAAAAAAAATATAGATACTTACAATAATGCAGGTAAAATTTATGTAAATAATTTTGAAAAAACTATTGAAACTTTTAATGCACTATTTGATTTTATAGAACTTTTTTTTCTAAAAAACGAAAATAAATTAAAAAAAAAATTAATTATTGAAGAAATAATAAATATTAATGAAAGAATTTGATTACGTTATTATTGGAGGTGGTTGTGCAGGTTTATCTTTAGCCTATGAACTTGAATTAAACAAAAAACTTGAAAATAAATCCCTAGCAATTATTGAACCTAGAACAGATTACTCTAGAGACAAAACATGGTCATTTTGGAAAATTAAAGAGCATAATTTTGAAGATTGTGTAATTAAAAGTTGGAATTCTTTTGAAGTTAAGTCATCCGATACTTCAGCAAAAGTTTCTGACAGTGAGTACATATATCAATCTGTGCAAAGTGATTTATTTTATAAAAAAATAATAAATAAAATCACACAAAACCCTAATGTTTCTTTTTTTAAATCAATAAATGAAATTAACCATCATAATTCTTTAATTTTTAATAGTGTGCCAGAATTAAAACATAGCGAAACTAATCTTTGGCAACATTTCAAAGGTGTTGAGATTACTACTGAAAATAAAATATTTGACCCATCATCTTTAACTTTGATGGACTTTAATTGTGATCAGAGAAGCAAAGTTCATTTTTTTTATGTTCTGCCTTTTGATACTAACAAAGCATTAATTGAAACAACTTGGATATCAGAGATGAATAATGAATCACTTCAAGATTATGATAAGCAAATCAAAGACTACATTGAACAAAACCTAAAAATTAAAAATTTTAAAATCACCTATAGTGAGCAAGGAGCCATACCACTATTTTATAATCAATCCTCAAATACTAATAGTGTTCAAATAGGCGGTGCAGGAAATATGGTACGACTTAGTACGGGTTATGCTTTTTTGAATATTCAAGCTCATAGTAAATATCTTGTAAGAAATTTAGAAAATTTAACCTTATTAAAAAAATATACAATTCCGAAAAAATACCAATATTTTGATAAAATATTTTTTAATGTTTTAAAAAAACACCCAAACCGAATGCCTGAAATATTTGTTAGATTTTTTAAATCTTTTTCAAATAGCGCAATAAGATTTATGTCTAATAAAAGTGGTATAATAGATGACTTGTTAACTATCGCTAAAATGCCAAAATGGATCTTTATTAAAGCTTTTTTTAATAATGAATAATCAATTATTTATAAATAAAATAAATTTAATTATTTTTTTATTTTGTTGTTCGCTGTCTCTGTGGAGTAACTATTTAAATCAATATATAACACCTTTGGTGTCCCTTTTTGTTATTTTGATTTTAGGCACCTCTCATGGAGCTTTGGATAATTATAAAGGATCTATACTTCTCAAACATTATAGAATTAAAAATATTTTTATTTTTTATTTTATATATTTACTTATCTCATTAATTTTCTTTTCATTTTGGTTTTTATACCGAGTGTTTTAATTATTTTTTTACTAGTTGCCTCCTATCATTTTGGCAAAGAAGATTCTGAAATATTAAAACATGATGCAAGTATTAGTTCTAGAATTATTTATTTTATTAAAGGCTCTTTGATTATTTTTGCACCTCTTTATTTTCAATTTGAAGAAACAGTTAATCTTTTTGAAATAATAAATCTTGATGCAAAATACTTATATCTTCTAAAAAATAATAATCTTATTATATCAATTTTTTATATTAGTATTTTTTCAAACCTATATTTTTTAAGAAAATTTAATTTCTTAAACCTTAAAATAATATGCCTTGATATTAGCTCTATTATTCTGCTTTTTTACTTTTTATCTCCGTTAGTAGCTTTTACTTTTTATTTTTGCTTTATACATTCACTAAGACACATTGTATCATTGGCTAGTTTATTGAGCCCTAATGATTTGAACAATGGACTTAATACTTTCATGAAAAAAGCTATGCCGCTCACTTTACTCACAGCTTTAATTTTTATAGGTGCTGTTGTATTTAGCAGTCAATACTACTCTACTAACGAGTCTATAATTAAAGTTATATTTATTGGTTTGGCGTCATTAACTTTTCCTCATATATTGCTCGAATATCTTCTAAAAAAAAATGAAAAATGATTTAAAAATATTATTAGCTTCTCCTCGTGGTTTTTGTGCAGGAGTTGATAGAGCTATATCAATAGTAAATCAGGCATTAAACAAACACGGCAAACCAGTTTATGTTAGGCATGAAATTGTTCACAATAAGCAAGTTGTAGAAGATTTAAAATCAAAAGGAGCAATTTTTGTTGATGAGCTAGATGAAATAGAAGATCTTTCTAGACCAGTAATTTTTTCTGCTCATGGAGTTCCGAAAAAAGTTCCAGAGGAAGCTAAATTAAAAAAAATATATTATATAGATGCAACCTGCCCTCTGGTTTCTAAAGTTCACAGAGAGTCAGAACAATATTACAAAAATGGTTTTGATATAATTCTTATCGGACACAAAAATCATCCAGAAGTAGTTGGAACTATGGGGCAACTTCCAGAGGGAGCTGTTAAATTAATAGAGAGTGAGGAAGATGTTGAAAATCTTAAAAGTGATGAATTTAAAAAACCAGTTGCCTATATTACTCAAACGACATTGTCAGTAGATGATACAAAATCAATAATTGAAAAACTTAAATTAAGTTTCCTGATATTAAAGAACCGATAAAAGAAGATATATGTTACGCAACAACTAACCGTCAATTTGCTGTAAAACAGATGGCACCTAAGTGCGATATGGTTCTTGTCATTGGTAGTAGAAATTCATCTAATTCAGCAAGGTTGGTTGAAGTTGCAAAAAAATCTGGATGCAAAAACTCAATACTATTGCATTCAGATGCAAAAATTCCATTTGATGACTTAAAAAAGTGTAAGCAAATTGGCATCTCCTCAGGTGCATCTGCTCCTGAAAAATTAGTGCAAGATTTAATAAATGAAATAAAAAAAGATTATAATGTAACTATTGAAGAATTAAGTGTAGCTGAAGAAAAAGTAGTATTTAAATTACCAAAAGAACTTAATTAATATGGCTGTCTATACAAAGCTAGATAAGAATAATATTACAGAGATCATTTCATCTTATGAAATTGGTAAACTTATAGACTTTAAAGGTATTCAAGAAGGTATTGAAAATACAAATTACTATATAGAAACAGAAAATAAAAAATACATCCTTACAATTTACGAAAAACGAGTGCAAGAAAATGACTTACCTTTTTTCTCAGATCTAATGTCTGGATTGCATAATGCAGGTTTTAAATGTCCAGTACCTATTAAAAATAAAAATAAAAAAACAATCACTCAATACAAAGGAAAAAATTTAATGATTGTTAGTTTTTTAGAAGGAAAAGCAAAAAATATTTTAACTCCTGAAGATTGTAAATCATTAGGTTATGAAGTGGCTAAAATGCACGAGATAACAAAAAATTTTAAAATTCAAAGATATAATGATTTATCAATTAAATCGTGGAGAAAGATTTTTGATCAGGTTAAAGATCAATGTATAAAAATACACAAAGACCTACCAAAACTTATTGAAACAAATTTAAAAGATGTTGAAAAAAATTGGCCTAATAATTTGCCTCAAGGCATAATTCATGCTGATTTATTCAGTGATAATATATTTTTTAAAGACAATAAATTTAATGGAATAATTGACTTTTATTTTTCTTGCACAGATTTTCTAGCATTTGAAATTGCAATTTGTTTTAATGCATTATGTTTTGATGGACCGAAAAACAACTTAAGTTTTAATGTAACAAAAGCTAAAAGTTTTATGGATGGTTACAGTAGTATTAGAAGATTAAGTGAATTAGAAAAATCTAGCATTAAAACATTATCACAAGGTTCAGCTTTAAGATTTTTATTAACTAGAGTATTTGATGCATTAAATGTGGTTGAAGGAGCTATCGTCAAAGTTAAAGATCCTTTGGAGTATTTAGTAAGACTTGAATTTCATAAAAATTCTAAAAACGCTGAAGATTATTTTTTTTAATGAAATATATAATTTACACTGACGGAGCATGTTCTGGTAACCCAGGCCCAGGTGGTTGGGGAGCCGTAATTATTGATGAAAAAAATAATCAGATTGAACTTTCTGGATCAGAAAAATCTACTACAAATAATAGAATGGAACTATTAGCACCCATTAAAGCTTTAAAAAAAATAAAGGAGGAAGCAAAAATAACAATATTTACTGACTCAACTTATCTTAAAAATGGAATAACAGAATGGATAAAAAAATGGGAAATAAATGGTTGGAAAAGTGCTAATAAAAAACCAATAAAAAATAAAGACCTTTGGCAAGAATTAAACAAATTAACTCAAAAAAAAGATATTGCTTGGAAATGGGTAAAAGCTCATGCAGGAAATCCATTAAACGAACTAGCTGATCAACTAGCTACAAAAGCAATTAAAAACTAAATATCTTTTAGAAAATTTTCTGCTGCCGATATTTCGCAAGCTGCCGTGTCTTCTTCTTCTTTAATCTTTTTTGCTATCCCGTTTTCCACTAACATTGTGTACCTTGAGGATCTCATACCTAACCCTCTTTCAGTCCTATCAATTTCTGCACCAATTAATTTAGTAAATTCACAATATGGATCGCTAAGCATAAGGATTTTGTCTTCTACTTTGTGGGCTTCGCCCCAAGCTTTCATTACATTAGGATCATTAACTGCTAGACAAATAATTTTATTAACTCCCTTTTGCTTTGCGGTCTCATAATTTTTTACATAACCCGGTAAATGTCTAGCAGAACAAACTTTTGTAAATGCACCTGGCACACCAAACATAACTACCTTTTGATTTTTAAATAAAGAATTTGTATCTACTTTTTGCACAGCAGAGTCTTTGTCTAAATAATAGAATTGAGATACAGGTAATTGATCGCCTTCTTTAATTTTCATATTGCTTATCTAAAATATACTTTTTAATTAAATTAGTATTATTAGCAACTATATCATATTTTTCTTTAACACTAGAGCTCTTTGATAATTGAGAAGGTCTTTTAATTATCTTTCCAGTTGCATTACGCATCGTTTCTATAAATTTATAAGGATGAGCAGTACCTAATATAACAGTTGGATAATTACTCTTTAATTGTCTCGCTGCATTAAAACCAGTTGCTGTATGTGGATCGATAAAGATTTTATATTTACTAAAAATTCTTTTAATAATTTTTTTTGTATCTTGATTAGATGTTTTAAAAGCAGCAAAATCTTTTTTAATTTTCTTTTTACTTTTGTTGTCTAATTTAAAATAACCTTTATCTTTTAAACTAAGCATAGTTTGTTTTCACTCTCTTATCTGAGTTTAAAACATTAAATAAAAGTCTTTCAAAATTACTTGATACCTGAATATCCATGCTTGGTGAAAGAGAAGGTTTTACTTTTGTAGGTTTGTATAATCCAGTATTAACTACTCTTCTTAAAATATCATTTTCATTTGTAGCTATAATTAGTTTTTCAATTGGCAGTCCCATTTGTTTTGCAATGTAGCCAGCATAAATATCTCCAAAATTTCCTGTTGGCACTGAAAAGTTTATTTTTTTAGACCTGATTTTAAAATAAGCGAAAAAGTAATAAACGATTTGAAAAATAATTCTTGCCCAATTAATTGAATTTACTCCTGACATATTTATAGTTTGTCTAAATAAATTATCGGCAAACATTTCCTTTACGATTTTCTGACAATCATCAAAAGAACCTTTAACAGCTAAATTGTAGATATTTTTTCCGCCAATAGTTGTCATAATTTTTCTTTGTATTTTTGAAATCTTATTATGTGGATGCAGTACAAATAGATTTATATTTTTTCTATTTGATAAAGCCGAAATTGCTGCTGCGCCAGTATCACCTGAAGTGGCCACTATAATATTTGTAACTCCATCCTTACTTTTGTTAAATTCTTCATACATATGGCCTATAGCTTGCATAGCTATATCTTTAAAAGCTAATGTTGGGCCATGGTATAATTCTAATAATTTAAAATTACCTACATCAATTAAGCTTACAGCATTCTTCTTTTTAAAAGGTTTATAAGAATTTTTTATTAAAGTTTTTAATTTTTTTCTTTCAATGTCAGGCTTACAAAAATCAGCGATAATCTCTAAGGCTAGATCGTTATAATTTAATTTCCTTAATTTTGTGAGCTGTGATTTATTAAATTTTTTTATTTTATGAGGAATAAAAAGTCCGCCATCAGGAGCTAATCCTCGCTGAAATATCTCTGCAAAACCTAATGAAGTTTTTTTGTTTCTAGTGCTAAAATATTTCATGACTTTTTCTTAAAATATAAAAAATATAATAAAATTGAAATTGCTATTGCATACCAAGTTAGTGCATATTTTAGGTGGTTATTAGGCAAATCTGAAGTGATATATCTTGGAGAAGGTACTAAGTCTGCTCTCTTACTATCTAAAAAAACTACAAACTTATTAAATTTTTTACCAGTATATGTTTCTATTTCTTCAAAATTAATTGTAAACCAAATATTATTATTAAGTTCATTTTTAGGTTTAAAAATATTTTTTCTAAACTTTTCTCTGACTATTCCTGTAACTTGGCTGTCTTGAAATTTATTAATAGAATCTTTGTTTTTTAAATCTTTTTTGATCCAGCCTCTATTGATTAAGATATAATTACCATCTTTAAGTACAAAAGGTGTAAGCACATCAAAACCCGGTTCGCTTTTATCATTTAAACTATATAAATAAATTTGATTTGAATATTCAAAATTTCCCTCCAAAATAACTCTCTGATAATCTTTGACTTTGCCATAAGAATATAAAATTGGCTTAGCATTTAATCCTTCATTGATTTCTCTGATTAAATCTTTTTTCCAATCTAATCGAACGAGTTGCCAGGTTCCAAGGGAAATAAATAAAATTATAAAGATAAATACAAAGATGTTAAAAACGAATGAATTTTTCAATTAATTCTTCTTAACTTCCCCAAATATAAATAGCTGCAAACAAGAACAGCCAAACTACATCGACAAAGTGCCAATACCACGCAGCTGCTTCAAAACCAAAATGATGCTCTACTTTAAAATGACCTTTGCTAACTCTTGCTAAGCACACTGCTAAGAAAATTGTTCCTATGATAACATGGAAACCATGGAAACCGGTTGCCATAAAGAAAGTTGAACCATAGATATTACCTGAAATTGAAAAAGCTGCATGATGATATTCGTAAGCTTGAAAACAAGTAAATACGAAACCTAAAAAAACTGTTAAAATTAATCCATGCAACAAACCTTTTCGGTCATTTTCAATTAATGCATGATGTGCCCAAGTAACTGTAGTTCCAGATAATAGTAATATTAAAGTATTAATTAACGGTATATCCCATGGGTCAAAAGTTTTTATGGATTCTGGAGGCCAAATTGATCCTATCTGTTCTGTTGGAAATAAGCTTGCGTTAAAGAATGCCCAAAACCAAGCAACAAAAAACATTACTTCTGAGGCTATAAACAAAGTCATTCCATAACGGTGACTTATTTGAACTACAAAAGTATGATGACCTTGGTGTTCTGCTTCTAAAACAACATCTCTAAACCACATGAAAGCACCATAGAATAACAAAGCGAAACCTATGAGCATTAACCACATTACTTTAGCGTGAAGAAAATACACTGTACCAAAAGCTAAAACCAAACATGCAAATGAAGTAAAGATTGGCCAAGGACTTGGATCAACTAAATGAAAATCGTGTTTTTTTTCTCCTGCAGACATGATCAATTTTTATAATATTCTGATGAAAAAAATGTGTACGATAATGTCACATCTTTCACATTCTTAGTCTTATTATCATCTACTACTTTAGGGTCCATAAAAAATGTTAGCAAATATTCCTGTTTTTCTCCAGCTTTTAAGGTTTGCTTTTCAAAACAAAAACAACCAATTTTATTCACATAAATTCCAAACGTTGGTGGTGAAACATTAAAAGAAGCTACACCTGAGGAAGCCTCTAGGCCTCTATTTTCTACAAAGAAAGAAACATTCTTTACCTCTCCTGGTTTTAATTCAATAGTATTTTTCTCAGGGTAAAATTTCCAATCTAAATTGCCACCAACATTAGTATCTAATCTTAAATTATAAATCTGATTAACTACTATTTTTGGTATCTCCTTCCCCTTAGCATTTTGAGTTGTTCCCCCAAAACCTGTAACTCTACAAAATAAATCATAAAGCGGAACGGCTGCAAAAGATAAACCCAACATTAATAGAAAAATTCCTACAAGAATAGCTGGGGTTAATTTTTTTCGATCAACTGTCATTAAATAGCTCTATTGTAAATGCCTATATTGTAAAAGGTTGTTAGAAATAATAGAGCGATAAAGATAACTAATATTAAAGCTGTAATTAAATTCTTTTTTTTTCTATCCATTTATATTCTCCAAAAACTATCTCCTAAGATTAGTACAAAAATAATAAATAAATAAAAAATTGAATATACGAAGATTTTTCTAGCAATAATATTTGAAGTTTTATTATTTAATGATCTTAATAATTTATAAGACAAATAAATATAATAAAAAGTTAAAGCTGTAGAAACAAATAAGAATTGAACGCTATAATTTTCAAAGAAATATAAAGAAACAACTGAAGGTAATAATAATAATGAATAAACTAATATGTTTATTTTAGTTTTTTCAACTCCATCTGTGACTGGTAACATCGGTATCTTCGCTTTTTTATAGTCACCTGACTTATATAAGCTTAAGGCCCAAAAATGAGATGGTGTCCAAATAAAGATAATTAAAAATAATATTAATGGTTCAATTGAAATAGCGTTAGTAGCAACCGTCCAACCAATAACTGGGGGTAAAGCTCCAGCGGCACCACCAATAACAATATTTTGTGAAGTTCTTGGTTTAAGCCAAATGGTATAAATGAAAAAATAAAATCCTATCGTTATAGCTAAAAGCAGAGCTGATAATGCATTTGAAGAGTTGTAGAGAATAGCAATAGATACCAAAGATAAAAATAATCCAAACCATAATGCTTGATCTTTTTTTACTTTACCCGTTGGTATGGGTCTCAAACAAGTTCTGCTCATTAAAGCATCTAAATCTGACTCGTACCACATGTTTAAAGCTCCAGCTGCGCCTGCTCCTAAGGCAATAGCAAACAAAGATACCGAGGCACTTATAAATGAAATTTGAACTGGTGCTATAAGCAACCCAACCATGCTAGTAAATAATACTAACGACATAACCCGAGGTTTCATCAGGTTAAAGAATGATCTTAAACTAAAGATATTAGTTTTTTTTATTTGCTTAATCTTTGCAACAGATGAACTCAATTTATTTTACTTTTGGAAGCTCTTCAAAAGTATGAAATGGAGGTGGTGATGTCACTGTCCATTCCAAAGTTGTAGCTCCCTCACCCCATGGATTCATTCCAGCTTTTTTCTTCTTTATGAAAGAAAGAGCAAGGTTGATAAAGAAAATACCTAATCCAGCAACAGAAATATAAGAACCAATAGACGATATGTAATTCCAATCTGCAAATGCATCTGGGTAATCTGCATATCTTCTTGGCATTCCTGCTAAACCAAGGAAGTGTTGTGGGAAGAAGATTAAATTGACACCAATGAACGTTAACCAGAAGTGTAATTTACCTAAAAATTCTGAATATTCATAACCACTCATTTTTCCAAACCAATAATAAAAACCTGCGAAGATTGCGAACACTGCTCCAAGAGATAATACATAATGGAAGTGAGCAACTACATAATAAGTATCATGTAAAGCTGTATCAACTCCACCATTAGCAAGAACTACTCCTGTTACTCCACCTACTGTAAATAAGAAAATAAATCCAATAGCCCAAAGCATAGGAGTTTTAAAACTAATAGATCCACCCCACATTGTTGCAATCCAAGAAAATACTTTTATCCCTGTTGGTACTGCAATGATCATTGTAGCTGCTAAGAAATAAGCCTTCGTGTCAGTATTTAAACCAACTGTGTACATATGGTGAGCCCATACAATGAAACCTACAAAACCAATTGCTACCATCGCATAAGCCATTCCCAAATATCCAAAAATTGGTTTTCTTGAGAATGTAGAAACAATATGACTAACCATTCCAAAACCAGGAAGAATTAAAATATAAACTTCTGGGTGGCCAAAGAACCAAAATAAATGTTGGAATAAAACTGGGTCTCCACCTGTTTGAGCTTCAAAAAAAGAAGTTCCAAAATTTCTATCAGTTAAAAGCATTGTAATTGCACCTGCTAAAACTGGTAAAGATAATAAAAGTAAGAATGCAGTCACTAAAACCGACCAAGCAAACAATGGCATTTTATGTAATGTCATGCCTGGTGTTCTCATATTAAAGATAGTCGTAATAAAATTAATAGCTCCTAAAATTGATGAAGCTCCTGCTATGTGTAAACTTAAAATAGCTAAATCCATTGCAGGACCTGGTTGACCTGTTTTAGATGATAAAGGAGGATAAATTGTCCAACCTCCCCCTACGCCAGTTTGTCCTGGAGGGCCATCAACAAAAATTGAAGTAAGTAATAAAATAAATGAAACAGGCAATAACCAAAAAGAAATATTATTCATTCTTGGAAAAGCCATATCAGGAGCGCCGATCATGATTGGTACAAACCAATTTCCAAATCCACCAATCATCGCTGGCATCACCATAAAGAAAATCATGATCAGTCCGTGACCTGTCACAAGTACGTTATACAAATGATAGTTGCCACCTAAGATACCATCACCAGGATGCATCAATTCAATTCGCATCAATACAGAAAATAAAGTTCCAATCACTCCAGCAATAATCGCAAACACTAAATACATTGTTCCAATGTCTTTATGGTTTGTTGAATATGCCCATCGCTTCCAACCTGTTGGATTATGGTGGTGGTCGTGTGCGTTTGCTGTAATACTACTCATTTTAATTTATCTCCTTTGCTTTAATTTCTTTTTTAACTACTCTAATATTTTGATCTAATTCTTCTGAAGCAAATTTTTGTTTAGCTCCTTCTAACCAGCTAGCATACTCCTCATCTGTTACAACATGAACTGTAATTGGCATGAAGGCATGTTTGATACCACATAACTCTGAACATTGTCCGTAAAAAGTTCCTGTTTTATCTGCTTTGAACCAAGTTTCATTAATTCTTCCTGGTACAGCATCTCGTTTAACTCCAAATGCTGGTAAAGCCCATGCATGTAAAACATCATTTGCGGTAATTAAAACTTTTACTACTTTATTTACTGGAACAACTATTTCGTTATCAACGGCTAATAATCTTGGTTGACCAGGTTTAAGATCTTTTTCTGCAACCATGTATGAGTCAAAAGCAATTTTTTCATCAGGATATTCATAACCCCAATACCATTGATAGCCTATTGCTTTAATTGTTACATCTGCTTTAGGAATATTATCTTGCGAATAAAGTACTTTAAAAGATGGAACTGCAATCACGATTAAAATTAAACAAGGTATTAAAGTCCATAGAACTTCTAACATTGTATTATGACTTGTAGTTGATGCTACTTTGTTGTTGGAAGCTCTAAATCTTACGATGATATATAAAAGTAAAAAAAGTACAAAAACTGAAATTGCAGTAATAATTGGCACCAACATATAATCATGAAACCAAACAATATCTGACATGCTTTTAGAAGCAGGCTCTTGAAAACCTAATTGCCATGGTCTTGGTTGATCTGCAATTGAACTACCAGTAACTACAAAAAAACTAGCTAATAAAATTATAAAATTTTTTATTTTCATTATTGATGCTTTTATAACTAATTATTCTAATTACTCAATTTCATTAAATGCGACAATTAATGTTGGTTGAGAATAAAATTAATCATAGAAATAGCGGTTATTACAGCAGTATCAGATCTTAGAATATTATTTGAAATCGAAAAGGATATTCTATTAGATAATTTTGAGATTAGTTGTCTTTCTGATGGTGAAAAATCACCTTCAGGGCCAATTAGTAATACTATTTTATCTTCTTGATTAACATTTTTCTTGTTCAAATAAGCTTTCGACTCAATGTCGGCAAATAATAATTTTTTATCATTTAAACTTTCAATAAAATTTTTGAACTTTACTGGTTCACTTATTTTAGGTGGAATTAATTGATTTGATTGCTCTGTGGCTTCAATAACAATTTTATTAGCTCTATCTAAATTTATTTCTTTTACTTCCGTTCGGTCAGAAATAATTGGAATTATATTTTCTACCCCTAACTCAGTTGCTTTTTGAAGAATATTTTCCATTGCATTTTTTTTAACAAGACAAATAGCTAATTCTAAATTTTTTTTGGGTAGTTCTAATTTTAATTTATTTAAAAATTTTACCTCTACTCTATCTTTTTCTAAAAAAACAATTTCACTAACCCATTCTCCTTCTTTGTTAAAAAAATTAACATTGTGACCTCGTTTTACTCTCATCACATTGACTAAATAATGAGCATGTTCTTTGTTTAACAAACTCGTTGTGTGGTCTTCAATTTTTTCTGGATGATATAATCTAATAACACTCATTGGATTTAAATTTTAAGCATAATAGCAAAAATTACTTAATCGTATATACTCTTCTTCATGAGTAAAGTTAAAGCAGTTATCTTTGATGCCTATGGCACATTATTTGATGTTAATTCAGCTGCTGAAAAATGTAAAAATCAAATTGGAGATAAATGGGAAGGTTTTGCAAACTACTGGCGAACAACTCAACTTGAATATACATGGCTTAGAAGTCTAATGAAAAGACATAAAGACTTTTGGAAAGTTACAGAAGACTCTCTAGATAAATCAATGAAAGTATTTAACATTAATCCTAATATGAGGGAGGAATTACTATCACTTTATAAAAAGCTTTCTACATTTCCTGAGGTTAATGAAACTTTAAAACAATTAAAAAATAAAAACTTAAAACTGGCTATTCTTTCTAATGGTTCTCCTGATCTTTTAAATGAATTAGTAAACTCAAATAATTTAACAGAAATTTTTGATGATCTTTTTTCAATTGAAGAAGTTAAAATCTATAAACCTGATAACAAAGTTTATGAGATACCTATAAATAAATATAAGATTAAACCTGAAGAAATAGTTTTTTTAAGCTCTAATACTTGGGATGTTTCTGGAGGCGGAAATTATGGCTATCAATCTATATGGGTAAATAGAAATAATAATATTTTTGATAATTTAGATTATAAACCAAAATATGAGATCAAAAATCTGAAACAACTTCTTGATATCATTTAATACTTAACTATATAGTTAAACATATGAAAACAGTTGAAGTTAAAAAAATTATAGAAGCACTTGAAACTTCTGATGGTGCTGGAGTTAAATTAAAAAGAAGTATTGGAACACCAGAAGCAAATTACATTGATCCCTTTTTAATGCTAGATGAATTTGGCTCAGAAAATAAAGACGATTATATTGCTGGTTTCCCTCCTCATCCTCATAGAGGAATCGAAACAGTAACCTATATGTTAAAAGGTGAATTTGAACACCAAGATAGCACAGGTGCAAAAGGAAGAATGACACCAGGAGATGTGCAATGGATGAAGACAGGTGCTGGGATTATACACTCAGAAATGCCTGCTATGACTGATGGTAAATTATTAGGCTTTCAACTTTGGATTAATATGCCAGCAAAGCTTAAAAAAAATAAACCTAAATATCTTTACATAAAAGGAAATGAATTAGGAACTTATAAAGACGACGACAAAGTCGTTAAAGTTATTGCTGGTAAATATGAAAACGCAGAAGGTCCAGAAAAAAATCATAATGTTGAACCAATTTATTTCCACATAAATTTAGAGAAAGATAAAGAATTCAAGTGTGATGTACCTAACAGCCATAACTCTTTCATTTACTTATTAACTGGTGAATTAAAAATAGGTGAAAAAAAGCATGCTAAAACAGATAATTCTAATTTAATTTTATTAGACAAAGGTGAACAGTTAATTGTAAAAGCAAATAAGAAAAGTGAGTTTCTTTTTATAGCTGGTAAACCAATTGGTGAACCAATTGCAAGAGGAGGTCCTTTTGTAATGAACACAAAAGAAGAAATCCTACAGGCTGTACAAGATTACCATAATGGCACTTTTGCAAAATATTAAATGACAAAAGCAATTCTTATAAAAAAACCAGGTGGACCAGAAGTTTTAGAACTTTCAGATATTAATCTTGGAAAACCAGGTCCAGATCAAATTAAAGTAAAAAATATTGCAGTAGGTTTAAACTATATCGATACTTATCATAGATCAGGTCTTTACCCTTTGAATATGCCAAGTGGAATAGGTTTAGAGGGTGCAGGAAAAATTATTGAAATTGGTTCAAACGTAAAAGATTTAAATGTTGGAGATAATGTTGCTTATGCAGGTGGACCTCCAAGTTCTTATGCAGAAGAAAGAATTTTACCTGCTCAAATAGCTGTAAAAATTCCAGATGGAATTTCACATAAAGTAGCAGCATGTATCATGACTAAAGGTCTGACTACTTTTTATCTTCTTTATAAAACTTACAAAGTAACTTCTCAGGATGTAATTTTATTTCACGCAGCTGCAGGTGGTGTTGGTCAAATTTTTTCTCAATGGGCTAAAAGCTTAGGCTGTAAATTAATTGGTACCGTTGGTTCAGACGAAAAAATAGCTATTGCCAAAAAGTATGGTTGTGATCACGTTATAAATTATTCAAATCAAGATTTTGTAAAAGAAGTTAAAGAAATTACAAAAGGAAATGGTGTTTCAGTTGTTTATGATGGAGTTGGAAAAAATACTTTTGATGGATCAATTGAATGTTTAAAAACTAGAGGAATGATGGTCTCATTTGGTAATGCATCAGGTCCTCTTGATCCAGTTAATGTCCCAAAACACATTCAGCCAAAAAGTTTGTTCCTAACTCGACCAAGCATGAATAATTATTTTACTACTAGAGATGCTGTATTAGAAGGAGCAAATAAATTATTTGAACAAATAAAATTAGGAAGAGTAAAAATAGAAATCTTTAAAGAATATAAATTAGCAGATGCTAAACAAGCTCACGAAGATCTTGAGTCTAGAAAAATTAATGGCCCTGCTGTATTTACAATCTAATGTCTGAAATTATATCTCCATGTATCAGCATCTGTAAAACAGATCCAGTAACTGGCTATTGCTATGGCTGCGCTCGAACTAATGAAGAGAAAAAAAAATGGAAAGATGAAAATACTGATCAAAATTGGAAATCAGAAAATTTAAAAATTATAGAAACTAGAATGTCAGGTTGGCAGCTAACAACATTTAAAGATTCTTATAAACACAAACAATCTCACGGAATTTCACTCTTCAAAAAAGACCAACAAAATAAACTTTGATTATTTTAAGTAATCAATTAAAAACTTATTAATATTTTCTAACAAATTCAAATGTCACAATTTAAAATTTTTATAGAATTGACAAGGCTTAATAAACCCATTGGCATCATGTTGTTATTTTGGCCTTGCTCATGGAGCTTAGCTTATTCTTACTCTATAAATAATGACTTAAATTTATTTCTTTATTATTTATTATTATTTTTTTTAGGTTCTGTTTTAATGAGAAGCGCTGGCTGTATAGTAAATGATATAGTTGATAAAGACTTTGATAAAAAAGTAAAAAGAACAAAAAAAAGACCTCTTGCAGCTAAACAGATAAGCACAAAAATTGCTTCAATTTATGCTATCGCTTTATGCATAATCGCTTTTTTTATTTTAATTCAATTTAATAAGCTCACCATTTTTCTTGGCATGGCATCTATGATCCCAGCTTTTTTGTATCCTTTTATGAAAAGAATAACTTGGTGGCCCCAATTATTTCTTGGCTTAACTTTCAACTGGGGAATAATCATGGCTGGATCAGCGGTAAATAACTCAATCTCTATTGAAATAATATTTTTATATATATCAGCCATATTTTGGACAATTGGCTATGACACCATTTACGGAGTTCAGGACATTAAAGATGATGAAATTATAGGTTTAAAATCGACGTCAATAAAATTTAAAAAAAATATAAAAAAATTTGTTGGGGCCAATTATTTAATCTCATCCTCTTTTTTAATTTATTTATTTAAGGATAATTTTGATCAAAAGTTATTTGTTGTATTAATAATGGCATATTTAATTTCTTTAATTTTACAAGTCAGACTTTTTGAAAAAAATAAACCTGAAAAATGCTTACAAGCTTTTAAGATAAATTATTTATCAGGTTTTATTTTGCTTTTGGCGATTACTTCAATAAAATAATTACAAATGAATTTAGAAGAACTAATTAAAATACTTAAAAGACTTTACAGAGAATACGTTAAAAACCATATTAATAAAATTTTATTATCTCTAATTCTCTCTTTAATAGTTGCTGGTAGTACATCAGCAACTGCGTGGTTACTTGATCCAGCTGTCAAAAAAATATTTATTGATAAAGACAAAACTTTATCTTGATTATACCAATATTAATAATTTTAGCTTTTTCATCAAAAGGAATTTCACTTTATTTAGCTAGGATTAATATAATTAAAGTTGGTAATCTAATTGCAGGAGAATTACAAAAAAAAATTTCTGACTCAATTATATATTCTGATATTCAAACTTTAGATAATCGTCATTCTGGTAAATATATTTCAAATATAATGTTTGATTGTGGACAGGTTCAAAACTTAGTTAGTACAGGTGTTTTAAATTTAATGAAAGATAGTTTTTCATTAATAGGTTTGGTTGGGTTAATGTTTTATCAAAATTGGAAACTAGCTTGTTTTGCAATTCTAATGATGCCGCTAGCAATATTTTTTGCAAAAAATTTAGGTAAAAGATTAGGTAAAGTACAAACTGAAGCAGGAGAAATTTCTGGAAACCTTACATCTTTTTTATCTGAAATATTTAAAGCAGCAAAAATGATTAGAATTTATCAAAAAGAACAAGAAGAAAAAATAAACTCATACAATGTAATAAACAAGCTAGTTAAAAAAAATATTAAAATTGCAAGCGTTATGATTAGAGCAACTCCAATCATGGAAACTCTTACAGGTTTTATGATTGCTGGATTTATTTTTTATTCAGGAAAACTAATAAGTGCTGGAGAATTAGAAGTTAATAATTTTTTTTCTTTTTTAGCTGCAATGATGCTAGCTTATCAACCAATAAGATCATTAGCCACAATTAACATGGCTGCTTATCAAGGTGCTGCTGCTGCTAAAAGAGTTTACAGCGTAATAGATAAAAAAATACAAACTATAAATGATGAAAGTTTACCTGATTTAAAAATTGTAGATGCTGACATAAAATTTGAAAATGTTAGCTTTCAATATCTTAACACTGAAAAAAGAGCTGTAAAAAAAATTAGTCTAAATATTAAAGGTGGAACTATGGTTGCTTTTGTAGGTCATAGTGGAGCAGGAAAAAGCACTATTATTAATTTACTTCCAAGATTTTACGAACCGCAAGAAGGTAAAATTTTTATAGATAACCAAGATATTCATAATGTTAAATTAACTTCTCTAAGAAAAAACCTTTCATTAGTTAGCCAGGATGTAATTTTGTTTGATAATACAATTAAAGCAAATATTTTATATGCAAATCCTTCCGCTAGCGATGAAGATATAAAAATAGCAAGTGAATTTGCTGCTGCGAGACGAGTTCATTAATAAATTGCCTAATGGCTACGAGACAATGGTTGGTGAAAATGGCGTAAAATTATCTGGCGGACAAAAACAAAGAATTTCGATAGCAAGAGCCATACTTAAGAAAGCTCCTATAATTTTACTAGATGAAGCTACTTCTTCTCTAGATGCTGAGTCAGAACAGATCGTTCAAAATGCGATTACAAATCTTACAAGAAATAAAACTACTCTAGTTATTGCTCATCGACTTTCTACTATTCATAATGCTGATTTAATTTATGTACTAAAAAATGGATCAATTGTTTCTTCTGGAAATCATGATTATCTAATAAAAAATTCTGAAGACTATAAGTCATTATATCAAAAACAATTAAGATAATTTGATGTTATTCACTTACAGATTTTTAACTTCAATACTTTACCCAATATTAATTTTAATTATTTATATTAGAGTCTTTTTAAAAAAAGAGCACAGAAAAAGATTTAAAGAAAAAATTTCAATAAATCATTTTAATATTAAAAGGGATTTTAAAAAAAAACTTATTTGGTTCCATGTTGCAAGTATTGGTGAATTACAGAGTATTTTACCTCTGATAAACAAAATTACTAAAACGTCTCAGAACATTGAGATTCTTATAACTACTGTAACTTTAAGCTCAGCTAATCTTCTAGAAAAAAAATTAAAAGATCTTCAAAATATTAATCATCGTTTTTTTCCCCTTGATTTAAATTCTTTATCAATAGCTTTTCTAGAAAAATGGAAACCTGACCTAGTTTGTTTTGTTGACTCTGAAATATGGCCAAATTTTTTAATAAATATAAAAGAAAAAAAAATACCCTTAATTTTATTAAACGGCAGAATTACAAAAAAAACTTTTAAAAGATGGAGTAGAATACCAAAATTCGCAAAGCAAATTTTTAATTGTTTTGATCTATGTTTGGCTTCAAGTAAAGAGTCTGAAAATAATTTAAAACTCCTTAATGCAAATAATATTATTTTTATTGGTAATCTTAAATTTACTTATGAAATTAATAATCAAATAAATTTAAATGATGATTTAGAAAAAAAACCTTTAAAAAATTTTTATACTTGGTGTGCGGCAAGCACTCATGAAGGTGAAGAAGAAATAATTATAAAAACTCATCTTCTTTTAGAAAAAAATAATAAATCTATAAAAACTATTATAATTCCAAGACATATTAATAGATGCACTATTATTAAAAATATTTGTGAAAAATATAATTTAAAATATCAAATACTTAACGAAAATGAAGTAATTAACCCTAGTTCAGATATTATAATTATTAATTCTTATGGTGTGCTTCCAAAATATTACAAACTCTGTAAAATAGTTTTTGTTGGAAAATCTTTAATACCTAGATTAAAAAATGTTGGCGGTCAGAATCCTATAGAACCAGCAAAACATGGCTGTAAAATATTACATGGACCTTTTGTTTATAATTTTAAAGAAATTTATGAACAGTTAGCTAGCTATAATATCTCAGAACAAATAAATAATGAGTTTGAGTTAGCAAAAAAAATAGAAAATAATTTTAAATTACCTGCTGAATACAGTAATAAATTAATTAATTCATTGAATGAATATGGAAATAAAATTCTTGAAGAAACTTTAAAAAAAATAAATCATTATATTAAATAAACTTAATGAACTTTAGTAAGCCTCGATATTGGGATGATAAATTTAGCTTTATCTCTCTCTTATTATTACCAATCTCATTCATAATTGTTTTATTAGCGTTTCTTAAAAAAAATATTACCCACAAAATAAAGCATAAAATTAAAGTTATATGTGTTGGTAATTTGTATCTTGGAGGAACTGGTAAAACTCCCTTAGCAATAGATTTAGTAAAATCATTAAAAAAGCATGATAAAAAAACTACTTTAATAAAAAAATTTTATAAAAATCATATTGATGAATTTAATCTTATCAAATCAAATAAAATTTCTTATTTTTCTGACAAGAGTAGAAACGCAGCGATCTTAAAGGCAAAAAAAAATAAATATAATGTTGTGGTGTTGGATGATGGATTTCAAGACCCATCATTTTATAAAGATTTATCTATAATTTGCTTTAATGAAAAACAACTAATTGGAAATGGAAGAATTATTCCAGCTGGTCCCTTAAGAGAAAGTATACGATCTCTAAAAAATTCTAAAATTATAGTAATAAACGGAAAAAAAAATATCAAATTTGAGCAAAAAATTTTAGCTATTTCCAAATCAATAAAGATTTATTATTCAAAATATAAACCTGTTAATACTAACGAATTTAAAAATTATAATCTAATTGCGTTTGCTGGTATTGGAAATCCAGAAAATTTTTTTAGTTTACTTAAAGAGAGTAAATTTAAAGTAAAAAAAACAATTTCATATCCTGATCATTATAAATTTTCAAAAAATGAATTGCTCAAAATAATTTCTATAGCAAAAAAAAATAATCTTAAAATAATTACAACTGAAAAAGATTATTATAGAATAAAACACTTTAAGCTCAAGGATATCAGATATTTGAAAACAAAATTAGAAATAAAAAATAAAAATAAACTTATTAAAAATATATTAGAATATATAAAATGAAATTTCTCAAATATTTTATACAAGCATTAATAATTTACTTTTTTATATTTTTAATTTTTATTTTAAGGCTAAGAATTAGTAGAAAAATATTTAGTAAAATTTTTCAAAAAATTGGACCTTTAATAAAATCTAACAAAATTACAGATCAAAACTTAGAAAAATATTTAGGTAATTATAATGAAGGAAAAAAAGATAATATAAAATTAGATATGTGGTCTAATTATGGAAAAACATTTGTTGAATATTTATTTTTAAAAAAGTTTAGAAAAAATAAAGATCATATACAAATAAAAGGTGAAGAAAATTTAAAAGATATAATAAATGCTAATAAACAAGTAATATTTATTTCAGGTCATTTTGCTAATTTTGAACTTATGTCCATGGAACTAACAAAAAGAAAAGTTAAACTAGCTACTATTTATAGACCATTAAATAATTTTTTTCTTAACCCTTTTATGGAATACGTAAGAGAAACTTATGTTTGTAAAAATCAAATTAAAAAAGGAATATCTGGTGTTAAAGAAGCAATAGATTATATAAAGAAAAATTATAATGTTGCTCTAATGGTAGACCAAAGAGTAAGTGAAGGAAAAAAATTGCCCTTTTTTGAAGAACCAGCCTTAACGACCACACTGCCAGCTCAACTTGCGTTAAAATTTAATCTAGAAATTATACCTATTTATATAAGAAGAATGGAAGGCGATAACTTTGAAATGGAAATTTATAAACCTTTAGATTTTATAAAAACCGATAATGTTGATTCAGATAAAATTAATTTAAGTATAAAAATTAATAAAATTATTGAAGAAATGGTTTCTAGAGATCCTGGTCAGTGGATATGGACACATAATCGTTGGAAATAATCAATTTTTATCCTTAATTTGTTCATATCTAATCTTAGCTTCTACTGGGGAAAAATATGCCTCTTGTAAATCGACATTCCAATAATTTAGCTTTTCTAATGGAATTTCTTTTTTTGATACTGAACAAATAACATGGTCTCCATCTTCTATGACCTCAAAGTTATTAGGCAGATATTTAAGTACAGCTTTTTTTTTAATCATGAACTAAAAAATAATATATATTAAAAAATCTAATATGAATATTGCTTTAATAGGTAGTGGTGGAAGAGAACATGCAATTTGTCAAAAGTTAATAGAGTCATCTTTGCTAACTAAAGTTTATTGCATTCCAGGTAATGCTGGAACTAGTTTAATTGCTAAAAATTTAAATTTTAATTTTCTAAATTTTAAAAAATTATACGCAGCAATTAAATTTTACAAAATTGAATTAGTTGTTGTTGGTCCTGAAGTACCCTTAGTGAATGGTATAGTTGACTTTTTACAAAAAAATAAAATTAAAGTTTTTGGTCCTAACAAATTTGCTGCACAGTTAGAGGGTTCTAAAGCTTTTATGAAAAATATTTGTAAAGAATATAAAATTCCAACTGCTGGTTTCAAAATTTGTACAAATAAAAAACACGTTAGTAGCTTTTTAAAAAATCATAAATTACCAATTGTTGTTAAAGCTGATGGTCTAGCAGCAGGAAAAGGAGTGACTATTTGTAAAACTAAAAAAGAAATTGAAAAAGTTAGCAAAGAAATATTTCAAGGTAAGTTTAAAAGTTCAAAAAAATTAGTTTTAGAAGAATTTTTGACAGGTGAAGAAGCAAGTTATTTTATGATTGTCGATAAAAATAGTTATTCTTTTTTTGGGTCAGCCCAGGATCATAAACGTGTTGGAGAAAAAGAAACAGGGCCTAATACTGGAGGTATGGGCGCCTACTCTCCTGCAACAATAGTCACAAAACAATTAGAAAATAAAATTATAAAAAAAATAATTAAACCAACACTTAAAGCTCTTAAGAATAAAAAAAATTCTTACACTGGTTTTTTATATGCTGGCCTAATGATTAAAGACAACGAGCCTTACCTAATTGAATATAACGTAAGAATGGGTGATCCTGAATGCCAAGTTATACTTCCAAGGTTAAATACTGATTTGGTAAAAATTTTAAATTATGCAGCAAACAACCAATTAAAAAAAATAAAAATTAATTGGAAAAAAGAAAAGTGCATGACAATAGTCATGTGCTCTAAAGGTTATCCTGGTAAACATGTAAATGAAAAGCAAATTGAATTAGGTAAACTAAATTTATCAAAAAATTCTTTTATCTTTCATGCTGGAACAAAAATAAAAAATAATAAAATTATTTCAAATGGCGGCAGAGTTTTAAATATTACTGAACGAGGAAATAATTTTTTAAAAATGAGAAAGAATATAATAAAAAATATTAAAAATATTAATTGGCGTTATGGATTTTTTAGAAAAGATATTGGTTGGAGAGTTATAAATAAATGAGGATAATTAGTGGTTCTCTAAAAGGAAAAAAATTAAACTTTATAAAATCTACTACAACAAGACCTCTTAGAGATTATGTTAAGGAAAACATTTTCAATATATTAAGCCATTCAAATCTTGTACTAAATTTAACAAAAGACACTGCTGTTTTAGACTTATATTCAGGTGTCGGTTCATTTGGCATAGAATGTATTTCTAGAGGAGCAAAAGAAGCTACTTTTATAGAAAAAGATTTTACAGCTGAAAAAATTCTAAGAAACAATTTAAAAGAATTAGGTATAGAGAATAAAACAAAAGTGATTAATGAAAATATTTCAAGTTATTTACCTAAAATAAAAAAAAAATTTAATATTTTTTTTTTTGATCCACCTTATGCAGATAGCTCTTATACTGAAAATATTGAAAAAATAAAAAAACTAAGCCTCTATGAAAAAAATCATTTGATAATTGTCCATAGAGAGAAAAAAACAAATGATGGTTTAGAGAAAATTCTAAAAATAATGCTTATTAAAAACTATGGACGTTCAAACGTCATTTTTGGTGTTTTAAATTAAATTTTTTTTAGTTAAAATTTTTACTTCTTCAACAGCAGGCTGATTATAAGGATCAACTCCTAAAGCTTTTCCTAAAAAAACTGTTTCAAGCATAAAATACCCAAACAATTCACCTAGTGTAGATTCGTTTGATTTATTTATTTCAAATTCTCTAAATGATATTTTTTTATTTTTAAGTGCTTGAATAAGTGCTTTTTTTTGAGATAACTTAATTTTATTAAAATTTTTATTTTCAGCATAATTAAATCCTTTACCAAAAATATTAGAGTTGGTTTTTGCTGAATCTTTTTGATTAGAACTAAAAATATAAAATAATTTATCTTTAGGTCCGTCTAAATATAATTGTAATAAAGAATGATGATCTCTAGGAGCTATAGAGATAACAGGCATCAAACCAAAATTATTTTTACCTAAACTCTCAGCTATTAATTGTTGGCACCAAAAAAGAAAATCGTTTAACTCTGGAACATAATTTAAAAAAATTATTGAATTAATTTTTTTCAATCTATAAATTTCCTTAAGGTGAGCAACACTATTAATTAGTATTTTTTTCTTTTCACCATTAAAAAGCTTACTCAAATACTGTCTAAATAATTTAATATTTAAATTCATCAGGTAAGCAGGAACCATACCTACTTCGGATAAAACTGAATACCTTCCGCCTATATAATTTTTGTGTTCAATAAAATAAATATTATTTTTGTCTGCAAACTGTTTAAGTAAATTATTATTTCTTTCAGAAATAATAATTGAATTTCTTTTATTAATTTTATTTTTTAAAAAATTTGCATTTACTAATGTTTCTAAAGTGTTTCCAGATTTTGATACAATAATAAAAAGAGTAACTTTAATATCTAATTTTTTTTTAAAATTTTGAAGCTCAGCAAGATTTAAATTATCTAAAAAAAATAATTTTTTTTTTATTTTTTCTTCTAAAAAAGAAAAAATAGCTTTAGTTCCTAGAGAGGATCCTCCCATGCCTACTATGACGATATTTTTGAATTTTTTAAATCTTTTTAATTCATTTTTATTTAAATTAAGGTCAAAATTTTTAGAAAAAATATTTAATGCATCTTTATTGCTATTTATTGATTTAAAACTTTTAGTTATTTGATTATTTACTGATTTAAAAATTTTAAGAGATGGATTTTTTAAAAAAAAAATTATTTCTTATTAAGGAATTTTTAATCACTTTTTAATTTGATTTAAAATTGACTCTTCTGTTGAAGATGATGAGCTATTAGTATTGTCTGACTTACTAGTATTTGAGCTTAGTATACTTTCGATACTATTCTCCTCTTTTTCTGCTTTGTTTTCAGTAGATCCTGGTTCTGGTATTGTGTCAAAATCTGGTGGCTGTGTTAAAGGTTCTTTTTTTTTTATTAAAAACTCATCAGTAGTTCTGACTTTTTCATTTCTTAAAACTTTTCCAGCTTCACTGAAAGATGAACAATTGTTTAATAACAATAAACAAAGCAATGAAAAAATTAATATTTTAAACTTCATTTTTTTTAAAAAATAAATCTTTTATAATTAATAAAATAATACCAACCGTAATAAATATATCTGCAATATTAAATGTAAACCAGTGAAAATCTCCTACGTGAAAATCTATGAAGTCAGGCACAGCAAAATAAACTATTCGATCATACAAGTTTCCTAGAGCACCACCTAAAACAATAGAAAAACAGATTTTATCAAAAAAATTTGATCTAAATATTAAGTAAAATAGAAATAAAACAACTAAAAAAATGAATAATGAGGTTAAATTATAAAAAAGATTTGGGTCAGTGCTAAAAAGACCAAATCCTATCCCTGTATTCCATATAAGTTCAAAGTTTAAAAATTTATTAATGAAAATTGAACTATTTTGTTCCTGATGATTAATAATCCATATTTTTGATACCCTATCAAAAACAAAAATAGATACTAATAAAACAATTGGTACTACAGCCTCTTTTGAAAAAATTTTATGCCTAACATTTCTAGAGAGATTCATATTCTAGACAATACCACAATTTTTTCTTTCACATTTTTTGTCTAAGATTTTCCAACATAAAGTACACTTTGTGCCAGATGATTTTTTTACTTCAATTTTTATTTCTTCAACATTATTGTCTGTTTTAATTTTATTAACTTTTGAAGTAATAAGGTATTCTTCTAGATTTAAACCTTCCAACAACTTAAGATTTTTTTCATTTAGATGTAACGTCACATCTGCTTCTAAACTTGACCCAATCTCTTTATTTGCTCTTTTTTCTTCAATAGCAATATTAACTTCTTGTTTAATTAAATATAGTTCCTTCCATTTTTTATTCAGCTCTTCATTTTGCCAATTTTTAGGAATACTAGGAAAAGTAGATAAATGAATACTACCTGTGCCTTTATTAATTAAAGAATAGATCTCATCAGTCGTAAAAGAAAGTATTGGAGCAAACCATTTTAACAAACACTCTAAAATAATATTTAATACTTTCACACAATTTTTTCGTTTTGCTGATTGAAGATCATCACAATACAAAACGTCTTTTCTTATATCAAAATAAAATGATGATAAATCTAATGTGCAAAAATTTAAAAGTTCTCTATATAATTTATGAAAATTATAATTCTCTAAATTAGATTGAACTGCTTGTCCTAGATAAAATAATTTATTTAAAATATATTTTTCTAATTCTTCTAATTCATCTAATTTAATTTTATTAAAATCTTCTTTTTCAAATTTATCTTGAATATTTCCCAATATAAATCTGAAAGTATTTCTTATCTTTCTATAAGACTCTGCGTGATGAGATAAAATTGTTTTATCTATTCTTAAATCTTCTGCATAATCTGATGAAGCAACCCAAGCTCTTAAAATATCAGCGCCATAATTTTTTAATATATCATCTGGAGAAATTACATTACCTGCAGATTTAGACATTTTCATTCCTTTGCCATCCACCACAAAACCATGAGAAAGTATGCTATTAAATGGAGCTCTGCCTCTTGTGCCGCTAGACTCTAATAAAGAAGAATGAAACCAACCTCTATGTTGATCTGAACCTTCTAAGTACATGTCAGCTGGCCATTTAAGATCTTTTCTTTTTTCAAGAACAAAAGTATGAGTGCATCCACTATCAAACCAGACTTCTACGATATCCGTTAATTTTTTATAATCATTAACGTCATAATCTTCTCCTAAAAATCTTTTAGGATCATCCGTAAACCAGCAATCAGAGCCCTCTTTTTCATAAATAGATGCTATTCTATCTATGACTTTTTGATCTTTTAAAGGTTCATTTGTTTTTTTATTGATAAATATTGGAAGTGGCACACCCCAAGATCTTTGTCTAGAAACACACCAGTCTGGTCTTCCCTCTATCATTGATAGCAATCTTTCTTTTCCTTTAGCTGGATAAAAAGTTGTTTCACCTATTGATTTAATAGCATTATTTCTAAGAGAATTTTTTTCCATTGAAATAAACCACTGAGGTGTTGCTCTATAAATCAACGGTGCTTTAGATCTCCAAGAATGTGGATAGCTGTGTTGTAATTTATCATTCTTTAATAATTTTTTTTCTTCTTTAAGTTTATCGATAACAATAGGATCAGCTTTAAAAACATGTGTTTTAGTAAAATGCGGAATTTCCTCCGTGTAGTATCCGGCATCATCGACTGTATACTTTGATGGAATGTTGTGCTTCAAACAAAGATTATAATCGTCAGGTCCATGACTAGGTGCACAATGAACAATACCCGTCCCTTGTTCTAAAGTTACAAACCTAGCTTCAAGCATTGGCACATCAAAAGTGAAACCAAGTTTTTCAAATGGGTGAGAGCAGATTGTTCCTTCAAATTCTGAACCTTGAAAAGTTTTTAAAACTTTATAATTTTCAATTCCACAGGATTTAACTACTGCTTCAAGTAGATTACTAGCAACTACAATTTTAGTCTCACTAAAATTTTCTAAGGTTTTTATTTCTACAACTGAATACTCAATACTATTATTAAACGCTAAAGCTTTGTTAGCAGGTATAGTCCAAGGAGTTGTTGTCCAAATAATTATATTTGTATCTTTTAAAAAATCTTTGTTAGTTTTTTTAACTTTAAAAGCTACATAAATAGTATTTGACGTATGATCTTGATATTCTACTTCAGCATCAGCCAAAGCTGTTTTTTCAACCGTAGACCAAAAGACAGGTTTAAAACCTTGATAAAGACTTCCGTCTAATAAAAATTTTCCAAGTTCTCTTACAATCTGAGCCTCAGCCTCAAAACTCATTGTTGTGTAGTAATTTTCAAAGTCCCCAACAACACCTAAACGCTTAAATTCATTGATGTGAACATCAATCCATTTTTTTGCAAAATCTCTACACTCTTTTCTAAAATCTTTAATAGGAACTTCATCTTTATTTTTTTTGTTTTTTTTATATTCTTCTTCAATTTTCCACTCGATTGGTAAACCATGACAATCCCATCCAGGCACATAAACTGAGTCTTTGCCATTCATTTGATGAAATCTAGTAATCATGTCTTTTAGAATTTTGTTAAGCGCAGTTCCCATATGAATGTGACCATTTGCATATGGTGGGCCATCATGCAGAATAAATTTTTCTTTTCCTTTTGAGCTTTCTCTAATTTGATTAAAAAGCTTTTCTTCTTCCCATTTTTTTAAGATCTCTGGTTCCTTCTTTGGAAGATCTGCTTTCATCGAGAAAGCTGTTTTGGGTAAATGTAAATTTTCTTTGGACATATTATTTTACTTTTTGAATATCTTTTTTAATCTGACTTTTTAAATCCTCTAAACTTTTAAATTTTTTTTCTTTTCTTATAAATTTTAACAAGTTAACTTTTAAAGTCTTTTTATAGAGATTTTTTTTAATTCCAAATATATTTACCTCTAATAATGGCTCTTTACCTTTAAAAGTTGGCCTAATTCCAATGTTGGCTATCCCATTCTTTTTTAATTTAAGAGCTTTATTTTCTACTAAAACTTTATAGACACCAAATTTAGGCAAAACGTATGACCCAAGTTTTATATTGCAGGTTGGAAAACCAATTTTCCTGCCTCGTTGATAACCCTTTACAACTTCTCCTTCTATAGACCAAGGCTTACCAAGTAACTTAGCTGCATCATAAATATTACCATTAGAAATTTTTTTTCTAATTAATGTTGAAGAAATCATCTTTGAATTTTTGCTCAATGGAGAAGTAATAAATGTTTTATAATTAAATTTTTTTTCAAGTTTTTTTAAAGTTTTTATATCTCCTAGCCTATTTTTCCCAAACCTAAAGTTTTTACTAACAAAAATATTTTTTGCATTAATTTTTTTGACCAAAATTTTACTAACAAAATTCTCAGCTGAAATATTTGAAAAAGTTTTGTTAAATTTAATTATAATAAGAAAATCTAATTTTAGTTTTTCTAATGATTCAATTTTTTGTTTTAATGATTGAACTCTATGATTTTTAATTTTTTTAAAAAAAACCATTGGTATAGGTTCAAAAGTAATTAAACCAAATTTTGATTTTTTTTTCTTAGCTAATTTTTTTGCTTCTAACAAAACTTTCTGATGACCTAAATGAACTCCATCAAAATTACCAATAGCAACAATCGAATTTTTATGAATTGGTTTAATATTTAAATTTTTATAAACAATCATTTTACCAAGTCAGTTGTGGTTGATAATAAGTGGCATTAACTTTATATCGAAGTTGTAAATCGTTAAGTTCATTCTCATTTTGAAACTCAGATCTATGAACTCCATAAGAAATAAATATTGAGTCTATTTTCATATTATTAGCACCTCTAATATCTGTATTTAAATTATCACCAATTGCTAAAGCTCTTTCATTTTTAGAAAAACATAATTTATAAATTTCTTCATAAGGTTTTCCAAAATAAACTACTTTACCGCCAAGTTGTTCAAATAATTCAGCTAATTTTCCAGCACAATATTCTTCCACTTCACCTCTATGAACTGTTAAATCAGGATTTGTACAAATCAATAATTTTGAAGTATGTGGTTTTAATAATTCTTTATAATAATTTAAATCTTTCATTTCTTCATCAAACAAACCAGTACACAAAATAAAATTAGCTTTATCTAAAGAGGTTTCGTTTTCTTTTATTTTAGAAAAAACTGTGTCATCTCTCTTGGGTCCTAAGTGATAAAAATACTGACCATATTTATGATCTTCTAAAGCTCTCATTGCTGCTTCTCCTGAGGTCATAATATTTCCAAGGTATTTTTCATTCATATTAAGCTTTCTCAAAAACTCTCTTACTTTTTTACTTGGTCTTGGAGCATTTGATAAAAATACTATTTTTTTATTTTTTGATATTAAATGATCAATAGCCTCTATTGCGTTGTCATTAAGTTTAACGCCATTATGCATTACACCCCATAAATCGATAATAAAGGTATCGTAAGAATTATAAATTTCTTCTAGATGATTTAGTTTTTTCACTATAGAACGTTCCTGTTTTAAGGCTTATAGAAAAATATACAAAATATAGCAATATAAGCGGTTTTTTAGGCTATACACTAATAAGTGGTGTACTTGAAATTTACTTAAAACACACCATATCAAGCGTACACACAAATTTTAAGGAGTATACAAATATGAAATTTAGACCTTTACATGACCGAGTACTAATTAAAGTACTTGATAGTGAAGAAAAAACAAAAGGCGGAATTATTATTCCAGACACTGCTAAAGAGAAACCACAAGAAGGCGAAGTTGTTGCTGTTGGCCCAGGGGCTAAAACAGAAGACGGCAAAATTATTCCAATGGATGTAAAAGTTGGAGACATTGTTCTTTTTGGAAAATGGTCAGGCACAGAAGTTAAAATCGACGGCAAAGAATTCAGCAT